>JAFPWV010000167.1 GCA_017412675.1 Clostridia bacterium | reverse complement strand
AGAATTCAACTTCCGCCACGTCGCCGTGGTTGGTTTCGTTGAAGTAACGGAACTGAGAGTAACCGGTGTTGTTCTCGAAGTCGGTCACGGTGTAGTAGTCCGGGAAGGTGCCTTCCGCGTCGGACGTCCACAGCGTGGTCCAGTTTTCACCGTCACTCGAGCCCTGGATCATCGCGCCCGGGAAGCGGGAATTCCAGCCGTCACGGGAGAGGATGACAACCTTGTCGAGGATGTAGGATTCGCCTGCATCGATGCCGCAGAAGCCGTCGCCGACGCCCAGCGGATCGAAGAAGGTCGCGGGATCACCGTCGAACGCAGCAGCAGCGCCGGCAGCAGCGTTTCCGCCCCAGCCTTCCGCATTGCCGATCACGGTGCCGTTGATGATGGTGCCATCAGCGCCGGAAGACGGATAGGTCGGCGCAGCGGGTTCTTCCGCAGCGGGAGCAGCAGCGCCTTCCGCAGCGTTGAGGGCATAGAGAGCCGCGACTTCTTCATGCGTCAGCGCCTTCTTGAAGATCGCAAACTCATCGTAGGTCGTGACAAGACGGTTGCCGGAGTATGCGCCGGTTCCGTCCTGACCGATGTTGAGCGGGAGACCGGCATCGAAGGCGAGGCCGTCGAAGCCATTGTCCGCCGTGAATTCACCGGGCATATAGAAGTCTCTGCCGTTGATGTAAAGCTTGTAGATACCCGCTTCGCGGTCAACCACGACAGCGAGGTGATACCACTGGCCGACCGAGGAGAATTCAAATTCAGCGGGGATCATGCCGAAGCCGCATTCCTTGTCGGTACGGGTACCGCCGTCCGCGTTGATGTTGATCTTCCAGTCGCCGCTTCTCTGCGTGACGACGAAGCCCGGGTTGGCGCCGGCGCCCCAGTCCTTATTGGAGAACAGAGCCTGGTCGCCTTCGCACAGCTCGGTGTTGAACCAGCCGGCGATGGTGAAGGAATCGGTGCCGAACGTGTAGCCGTCCAGCGTGATGTAGCCGGTGTCGGAGTCCATCTTGACTGCCTTGCCGGAGATGCCGTCAACCGTTGCGACTTCGCCGACAGGAGCGACGGAGTGGCCCTTCGCGTCGGAAATGCCGTCGTCGAAGGAGAGGTAAACGTCAGCGGTATCGAGGAGAGCCTTCGCATCGGTGGTGATCTCCGGGAGATCGTAGGTCACCTTTTCCGCCGAGGATTCGGTTGCGACGACGTCATAATCGAAGACCTTGTAGTCCTCGACGAACTCGATGTTGTCGATGTAGAACGGGCTGCCGGGAACACGGTTGTCCGAGTAGTCCCAGAAGAGGTAGACGCCCCAGACATCCTCAGGATCGCAGGGGGTCAGCTCGTCGTAGGCTTCCCAGTTCGCGCTGGAGCGGATGGTGAAGTCCTTCACCGGGAAAGCGAAGAAGCCGGCGAGGCCGAACGTATCGCTGTCCTGCGCGTCGCCGAAGCAGCCGTCGCCGCCGTGGGCCATTTCGGTCCAGTTCACGCCGTCAGCGGAGAACCAGAACGGGCAGTCCCATGCGCCGTCGACTTCGTCGGTCGTGAAGAGGCATGCGAGGCTGTTCACGACGCCGTAGTTCGCCTTGCGGAAGCCGACCTCGGAGAGATCCATCCAGACGCGGAGATACTGCGCGCCGGGATAGGACTTTGCGATGCCGTTGCCGGCGTTTGCGTAGAGATAGAGGCCGACGTTCGCGGTGCCGCTCGACGAAACCGCGATGGCCTTCGTGCCGGCATAACCCTTGCCGTCCGCAATTTCAACGGTGATCTCGTCGCCGTTGTCGTTCGGGCCGTTCCATTCGCCGGTCCAGTAGTCCTTGATGTCCGCTTCGTCGTCCATGTTGAAGACGGGATCGCCGCCCAACTCAAAGGACGCATAGCTGTCGACATCGGTGAACATCGCAGCGCCGACGGAAACGGTCAGGAGCGCGACAAGCACACCGGCCAGCATGATTTTGAGCAAACTCTTCATCATGTGTTTCCTCCAAAAATAACGTAAAAATAGTGTAAGGTATTACCCTTCATCCTGCATTATACCATTCCGCCTTCCGCTTGTCAAGAGTTTATTCAAAAAGAATCCGGAAGTTTGCGCAGGGTTGCGCAGAACACGATTGAAATGAATAAAAAAAACCGCGGAATGCACAAAAAGCACTTGAAAGAATCCCTCCGATGTGGTATGATAAATGTACGGACAAGACCGGAGGAGTCCGGCCGATCATCACATTCTGGGAGGATTTTATGTCATATTTGAAAAGAACCGCCGCCGTGCTGCTGGCGCTCCTTCTGCTCCTGCCGTCCTTCGCCGCCTGCTCCGAAAAGCAGCAGGACGAGGGCGCGCCGGACAAAACCGCCGTCACGGATCAGACGCCTTCCGCGGACGCCGTCTCCGAAGAAGAGGACGACGGCATGAGCCACTATTACGAGAATCTGCGCGCCGAGGACTTCGGAGGCTGGACCTTCAACATCGCAAACGACGGGCTGAGCGCCGAATACTACAGCGGGTTCACCGTCGAGGAGCTGACCGGCGACGTGTTCTCCGACGGCCTCTATAACCGCCAGATCGCCGTTCAGGACAAGTACAACATCGAAATCGTGGAGAATCACAACGGCTCCGTGAACGGCATCAAGCAGTGCGTGACCTCCGGCACCGGCGACGTCGCGTTCGGCTACGTGCTCTCGGGCAGCTGCATGGGGCTCATCACCGGAAACTATGTCCTTCCGGTCTCCGACCTGTCCACGATCGACCTCACGAAGCCCTACTGGGACCAGGGCTCGCAGAAGACCCTGACCTTCTTCGACAAGCTCTTCTACGGCTACCCGGACATCGGCTGGGACCACTATGAAAGCGTCGCCGTCCTCTTCTACAACGGCTACCTGCTCACGAACAACGCCGTCACCGACTCCCCGTACGACCTTTATATGGAAGGCAAGTGGACGCTCGACGCGATGTACGACATGATGAACGTCGTCGCGAAGGATGAAAACGGCGACGGCAAGATGGACGCCAAATCGGACATCTTCGGCTGGTCCGGACGCGAGTTCGAGTATCTGCCGAGCCTTTACGCCTCGAACCTGCGCCTCGCGCACTATGACGACGAGACGGAAGCCTTCGTCATGGACATTTCGCAGGAAAACGTCATGGCCGTCGGCAACATGCTCGGCAAGATCATCAACGACAAGAATCTCTCCGTCCCCGGACGGAACGACGAGACGCGCAACATGTTCAAGGATGGGCGGTGCCTCTTCTACAGCCGCCTGCTCGGAGACTTCCGCAACCTGCGCGACAAGGAAGACGATTACGGCATCATCTGCTATCCCGCGCTCGAGGAGAACACGGAGGGCATGGTTTACGTCCAGCAGCCGTACACGGTCATGGTCCCCTCCGACTGCCCGGACACCGAGCGTCTCGGCACCCTGCTCGAAGGACTCGCGGCATACACCTATGACAACGTCCTCGACGACTACATCAACAAGACCGTCATCGGCAAGGGCGCACGCGACGAACAGAGCGCGCAGCTGCTCCGCAAGTTCATCACGATCCGCGCGTTCGACCTCTGCTACGCGATCGGAGACCTCTCACCGATCGAGGCCTACGGCATCGGCGTCAAAAACGGAAACTACGCCTCGGCGGAAAAGCGGTCCGCCAAGGGATTTGAAAAGAAGACCGTCAAGATCGTCGAAGCGCTCAAGAAAAACGACTGATCCCATATCCTACGAAAAGAGGACGCATTGCCCGCGGGGGGTGCGTCCTTTTCTCATGTTCCTGATTCAGTTTCAGTCGAAAACCTTGTAGTCCTTCACGAGCGCGATCTCGTCGAGGTATGCGCTCTCCCCCGCCATCTCCCGGGAGGAGAAGCAGTAGTAGAAGTACACGCCCGTCACGCAGGAGGATTCGGTGAGCGGATCGAGCGTCGAGCGCTTCAGCATGTTCTCGACCGGGAATGCGAGCCAGCCCTTGAAGCCCTTGACGGAGCTGTCCTGCTGGGCACCGAAACATCCGTCGGAGCCGTGGCTCATCCGCTTCCACGCCGTCTCCCCTTCCGGCAGGGCCCAGAACGGGGACGGACTGTCGAGCTCGTCCGTGCGGTACGGCATGAGCTCCATGTCGTTCACGATCAGCCCGAAGCACGCCTTGCGGAAGTCGATCGGCTTCTTCACGCCCGTGAGGTCCATCCAGACCCGGAGATAGGCGAGCTCGCCGAGGGTGCCGGGGGTCTCGATCGGGATCTTCACCTCGGCGTTGTTGGATTCGGTCGAATCGCCGAAGTTGAGCCGTCCGACGGCCAGCGCGCGGGAGCCGTTCACGCCGCGTCCGTCCTCAAGCCCGACCGTGATCTGGCTGACATGCGCGCCGTCGTTGTAGTTGTTGTCCCAGCCGCACTTCTCGATCTCCGGCTCGTAGGCTTCAAAATCGAGCACCACGCCGCCGGGGAGCGGTTCTGCATCGAGGAATTCGTCGGGATCCTCCATCCGACTCTCGTCGACGTAGCTCATATAGGTCCGGACGTCGGCGGGATCGTCCTCACGGATCACGAAGACGCGCGCGCCGAGCATGTCCATGTCGCAGTAGCCCGTTTCGCTCACCGTGGAACAGTAGCAGAGCTTGATGCCGCCATAGTTCACCATGTAGTCGTTCACATGGTCGTGTCCGTTCACCACGGCCTTGATGTCCCCGCGTTCAAACAGGGCGGAATACATACCGGAGTTGATTGCGGAGGAGCACACGGCCTCCCGCTTTTCCCCGGTGTGTTCGAGTGCCTCCCGGTTGACCCACGCAGCGTAGCTCTCCTGCAGCGGGATGTGGAACGCCATGAGCCCCGGGACCTTTCCGCCGTTATATTCTTCCATTGCCCGGGACGTCTCCCGGTACCATTCGATCTGCGCGGGCCGGATGAAATCGTATTCGGCGCCCGTATATCCCGGGAAAATGCTGGCAACCGGTGCGAGGGCGGCCCGCTCCGCCGACGTGATGTACTGGCCGGAGTCGAGCATCCAGACGTTGAAGAGCACCCGGCTCCCGTCCGAGGCATACACGGGCAGGACGTAGTTCCCCACCCCGGGCAGCGAGGGATCCCCGGCCTCGGACACGCAGTACGCAAAGGACTCGTAGATCTTCTGCTGCGTCTCCTTTTTGACGTTGTTGGATTCGGCGTCGTGGTTGCCGTAGACGTGCGCCCAGGGGATGTGCCGCTCCTCGAACGCCTCGACGATATCGCCGACGCAGCTCTTCAGCGTGTTCTCGTCCTTGAGCCCCCATGTGTTGTCGCCGTCGAGGAGGACGAGATCGGGCTCCTCCCGTTCGACGAGCAGGGCGATGTTGGTCTTCGCAAGGGTCGAGATCTTCGCGCCCGGTCCGTGGATGTCGGAGAAGACGAGGATGCGGAATTCCCCGTTTTCATCGAAGCGGAGCGGGTGCTTCGGCTCGGTCCAGGGGCTTTCGGCCGCCGCTGTCTCTTCGCTCTCTGCGATTTCCTCCGTCGGCGGCGCTGCGAGGTCCGTTTCCTCCTCCGGTTGGGGGGATGCGGGCCGGTCGGCTTCTTTCTCGCAGGAGACGAGCGGGATCGAGACCAGCGCGGCGGTCAGCAGAAGGAAGGTCAGTTTCCGGATGATGCGCTTCATGATGGTCCTCCTGATGCGCTTGGATTTGCATCTGTATTATAGCACAACCGTGCGGGGCGCGTCAATGGGATTCGAGAAAAGCCTTGACGCGGAGGAGCCGATGGAGTATAATGACACACAGAAACAAACTTGCATCCGTGAGGTATTCCATGTCACGCCATTCCCCCCATCTCCGCCGCGTCTTCCGCTTCGCGCTCGTTCTGCTCAGCCTGACGATGGTCTGCGCGGCCTGTCGGCGGACCGATCCGACACCGGCTGAAAACCCGGATGCCGCGGAAGGATCGCACGCGCTTCCCGCCGAAACAGTCCCCGACGAGACGGTCCCGCCCGAAACCGAAGCGCCCGAGACCGAGGCGGCGCCCGCCGATGTCCGCGACGGCTTCGTCCCGGTGATCCGGCTGGCGGTCTGCTCTGACACCCACATCACCGACACGACGAACGAACGCGCCGTGCGCCTCGGCAAGCTCTTCGATACCGCCTACCGCTACGCCGACGCCCATCCGACGTACCAGACCCTCGACGCGGTGCTCATGGCGGGCGACATCACCAACACCGGGTATGAATCGGAATTCAAGGCGCTGAACACGATCGTCCGGAAGCACATCCGCCCGGAAACACAGCTCATCACCACGATGGGCAACCACGAATGGATCGGCGGCGGCCCGGACGTGTACCGCGCATGCATGAACGACACGCTCGATCCCCACGTCGTCATCAACGGCTTCCACATCATCGGCGTCTCCCCGCGCAACACGAACAATTACCCGGCGGCCCAGATCCGGTGGCTGAAGGAAGAATTGAAGGCTGCGGCGGAGGATGCCCCCGGGATGCCGATCTTCACCTTCCAGCATCACCACATCAAGGACACGGTTTATGTCAGCCGCTCGTGGTACACCCCGGACTACCCCACGCTGCGCAAGGCGTACGGCGCGTACCCGCAGGTCATCGACTTCTCCGGCGACTCCCACGGTCCGATGAACAACCCGCTCTCGATCTGGCAGGAGGAGTGCACCTTCCTCAACACCGGCACGCTTTACTACTTCGAGATGGAGCGCGGCATGACCGGCGGAACGCTCCCGCCCGGGAAGGAAAACGCCGCGCAGTATTACATCGTCGAAGCGGACGCCGAAGGACGGGTCCTCATCCAGCCCTTCAACATCCTGACGGACGATTTCTTCAAGACGCCGTCGAACACCGACGATCCCGCGGCGCAGCTGTACTACTGGATCGAAAAGCCGTCCGATCCGTCAACCTTCCTTTATACCCCCGCGCGCGGAGAGACGGCGTCGGCCCCGTATTTCGAGGAGGGCAGCGAGATCACCCTCGAGAAGATCACGGAGAGCTCCGTGACGGTCACGGTCCCGCAGGCGAAGGACGACCAGTGCATCTACAGCTACCGGCTCGTCGCGGAGACGGACGGTCACCGGAAAGAAGTCAAGTATTTCTCGGAATACTATTTCGAACCGATGCCAGAGACGGTTTCCTGTCAGGTCAAGGCCCTGCACGACGGCAAAACCTATACGGTATCGGTCTATCCCGTCAACGCGTGGGGCGTGGAGGGCGAGCCGATCCGGACCTCCTTCGAGACGCCCGCCAGCGTGATCGTCCCCTACGAAACGGACAATCCGGTGACCTACGTCGGGACCTTCACCGATTTCGAGAGCTATAAGCGGCTCCGCCGGTCCACGGACAACGGCGTGTTCAGCGGCGAAGCGAACGGCGACTACTTCGCGGGCGAATGGAACGGTGCGGGCACCATCCGCGATACGGTGCTCTCGATCGAAGACGGACACGGCTACCGGGGCTCGAAGGCGGGCGCGGTGACCGTGAAGGCCTCGAGCCACAGCAACCGCGGACTCTACCTCTTCGCGGACGCCGTCAACCACATCCCGCAGGACTACCCGAGCGCCCGCTATCTCCGGGTCTGGGTCGACTTCACGGGCATCGACTTCCGCAAGGCGTGCTTCGGATTCGTGACCAAGTACGACGAGCTCTATTCCACCGACGACATCGACGGGCGCACCGATCTGCCGTTCTACTGTCTGGCGGAAGGCGCGACGGAATGGAAGACAATGTACCACGGCACGGACGGATGCTTCGGCGCGGCGCAGTCCTCCTCGGTCGAGGACTTCAAGGGCTGGCTCGCGTTCCCGACGGCGGATTTCGCGGAGCGGACCGGGTCCGGTTCGACCTTTGATTCCCGCTCGATCAAGGCGGTGTATATGTACTTCGACCTCGCCTCCGACGACATGCTCTCAAAACCCTTCTACCTCGACGAGATCGCGCTGGTCGACGACTATCGGGTCTTCGAGGAGATCGCGCCGTAAAATACAATCCATTCGCATCGAAAGGAGTTTCATGCCATGAATCCAGTTCTGCTCATCCTCGTCGACGGGATGCGTCCCGACTCCCTCTCCGCCTGCGGCAATCCGTTCGTCGGTGAAATGCTCGCGCACAGCCGCTATACGCTCTCCGCCCAGACGGTGATGCCGTCCGTCACCCTGCCCTGCCACATGTCCCTCTTCCACAGCGTCACGCCGGAACGCCACGGCATCCTGACAAACACCTATGTGCCGCAGGTCCGCCCGGTCCGGGGGCTGTGCGAGGTGCTCAAGGCGGCCGGGAAGAGATGCGCCTTCTTCTACAACTGGGAGGAGCTGAAGGACCTCTCCCGCCCGGATTCGCTGGCCTATGCGGCGTTTGTCTCCGGCCATGCGTACACCTACGAGAAAGCCAACGCCCGGACGACGGATCTCGCCGTCGACTATCTCCTCAACGACCGGCCGGACTTCGCGTTCCTCTATCTCGGCTGGACGGACGAGGCAGGCCACGGGTACGGCTGGATGGGCGACGAATACCTGCGCGCAGTCTCCGGCTCCTTCGATCAGATCCGCCGGGTGTGCGAGGTCATCCCCGACGACTACACGGTCATTCTGACGGCCGATCACGGCGGCCACGGACGCTCGCACGGCACGGACATGCCCGAGGACATGACGATCCCGATCCTGTGCTGGAAGCGGGGCGGCGAATCGCGCGAGCTGCCCGGCGGGAACATCATCGACATCGCGCCGACGATCACCTCCCTCCTCGGCGTCGCGCCCGATCCCGACTGGGAAGGCACCCCGCTCGCGATCTGACGGGGTAAAAACAAGACGATTTTCCATCAAAACAGCGGGTACGTCCCCAAAACGGACATACCCGCTCATTTTCTGTTCCGGGATCAGTTCCCCGCCGTGAGCTCGGAGACGGAGACGCGGTCCTCAAAGATGTAGGAAGGATCGCCGCGCTCGCCGAGCGTCTCTTCCATGACGTCCTCGCGGATCTGCGGCATATATTCGTATGTCTGGTCGTCGATCACGATGGTGACGGGCCGGTCGAAATCGAACATCCGCGCGGAGAGGAGGATCGAGAAATCGCCGTCGACGTTCCCGTCGGTCTTGATCTCGATCCGGTTGGCCTCCCGGTCGGCGCGTGCCGTGATGATCCCCTTCGTCACCTTCTGCGGCGCGGACAGCCAGTAAAAGCTGTCGACCTCCCGCTTCGACGCGCGGACGCCGAGGTTCCACACGACCGTATCGGGCAGCGGATCGCGAACAAATTCGTCGAGGAAGCGGAGGGCGCTCGTCACGGACTTGACGCTCTCGTATTGCCCGTTGCGGAAGAACGTCCTCACGTCGTCGACGATCTCATGCTCCCGGTCGTCGTAATCCGCGAAATTGTGCGCGTGTCCGATGTGGATGTTCGTGCGGTGAACGTATCCGCCGCCGTATTTGTCGTGCAGCTTGTCGAGCAGGATCCCGTACTGCGCCGTGACCTTGTTCCGGTTGTAGGCCGCGTCCTCGATCCCGACCTGAAGCTGGATCGGCATGTCGTACAGGCTGTCGAGCTGAACGCCGTTCGGGTGTCCCGCCGACATGTTGGCAGCTGCGAACCGGTCCGCCATGCGCGGGGTGATCTGATAGACGCCGTCGCCGCCCGCCGAGAAGCCGAGGATATAGACCCGGTTCGGATCCACGGCGCGGAACAGGATCATGTTTTCGATGAGTCTGTCATAGATCGGGTAGGATTCCGGGTTGGAGTGGCAGTCCCAGGTGTCCCGCACGGCGCGCGGGTTGACATAAACGCCGCTCTTCACGCCGCCGAGGTAGTAGGTCGCCATCTGCCGCCACTGGTCGTCGTTGATCCGTCCGGTCTCGTCTGATCCGCCGCCGTGCAGCGCGATGTAAAGTGAATACAGGCCGTTTTCATCCGGATCGCCGACGATCTTCATGCCGTATTTCATCGTGACGCCGCCGAGGGAGATGGATTTCGCCTTGTCCTCTGCGATCCTCTTCTCATCCTGACGCTGTTCGCGGCTGTATTCTTCCCAGAGCTTCCCCTCGAGATAGGCCGCGCGGTCCACGGTCGTCATTTCAGCCGGATCCGGGACAGTTTCGCCGATCACCATATCCATGTCTCCTTCCGTTTCGTTCGCCTCCGTCCGTCCGGCTGTCTCTGCCGCGTCCGGGGCACTTTCCTCTTCCGCCGCGCTCCCCCTGCCGCATCCGCCCGAGAAAAGGCAGATCACGGCAAGAAGCGCTGCCGCCATTCGTTTTTTCATGCCGGTCCCCCTCTCCGTCTCAGAACGCCCAGCTGCCGTCCCGGAAGATGGGGACGACCTCTCCGGCGCGCGTCACGGCATCGATCGAGAGATCCGCCGTGCCGATCATGAAATCGACGTGGATCATCGAATCGTTGACGCCGAGCGCGCGGCACTCCTCGAGGGTCTTGTGCTCGAAGTCCCGGATCGAATCGGCGAAGCCCATGCCGAGCGCGAGGTGGCAGGCGGCGTTCTCGTCGAACAGGGTGTTATAGAAGAGCAGCCCGGTCTGCCGGATCGGGGAATCGAACGGGACGAGCGCGCATTCGCCGAGGCAGGCCGCGCCTTCGTCCGCAGTGATGATGTTGGTGAGGAGCTGCTCGTTCTTTTCCGCGTGCCATTCGACCGCACGGCCCTCCCGGAAGCGGATCCAGAAGTCCTCGATGAGCTGGCCGTCGCGGCTGAGCGGCATGGAAGCGAACACGATCCCCTCCGCCTGCCCGCGCATCGGGGAGATGAAGCACTCCTCGGTCGGGATGTTCGGGTTGAAGAAGATCCCCTGCAGGCTGGTGTCGCCGCCGCCCTTGAACTCCGCCTCGGGGATCATGCCGACGGTGAAGTCCGTGCCGTTCGAGGAGGTGTAGTGCAGCTTGTCGATGCCGAGGCTGTTGAGATAGGCGCACCGGGCGTGCAGATCGTCGTTGTGTTCCTTCCAGGCGGCGACCGGATCGTCCGTCACGCGGCTCGTCGAGAGGATCGCCTCCCAGAGCTTCTCCATCGCCTGATGCTTCGTCAGATCCGGGAAGAGCTTCTTCGCCCATGCCGGACCGGGAACCGCGGCGATGCACCACTGATACTTGTTTTCGAGCGCGTCGCGGTAGCCCTTGATGAGCGGATAGCGCATCTGCTGGGCGCGGAGCATCTTGTCCTGATCGATGCCCCTGAGGCCGTCCGGGTCGTCGGAATCGAGATAGATGCGGCAGGGGATCTTCTCGACGTAGTATTCCCACCGCGCCTTCTGATAGCCCGTCAGGGAGCCGAGGGTCTCGACCGTGCAGTATTTGTTGTCCACCTTCGAGAGGGGCTGATAGTCCCAGTCGACCGTGACGCGCGCCGCGCCGAGCTTGTAGCATTCCTCCGCGAGCATCTTCACGAATTCGGGCTGATCGAGGCCCGCCACGATGAAGACCTCCTGTCCGGGACGGACGTTGACGCCCGCTTCCGCGATGAGCCGCGCGTATTTCCGAAGAACTGTCTTTTTCATGATCCTGCCTTTCCGATGTGGGTTGTTTTTTCTTTATTATACACCATCCGCGTCCTCCTTGCAAGCGGGGGAGGCGTTTTTCTTCCGGGATGGAGCTCGATAATTTGTGATTGTCAATCTTGACAGATTCCCTGTGATCCTGTATAATGGAATCATACCGATCCGAAAGGCAGGATTCCCATGAAACGGATTTCGCTCATACTCGTCCTTCTTCTGGCTCTGACGCTCTTCGCCTGCCAAAAATCCGAAAACGCCACCCCGACCCACGGCGCGGAGGAGATTTTGTCCGTCAGGACCGCGAGTGCCGGCGAACGCTTTGCCGCCGCTCCCGCCGCGCTCCCGGAGGGCTATTCCCTCATCATCATGGGCGGCGCGTATCGGAACGCCTCCGGCGAATTCCTGCTCGCGGCGCAGAAGCTGAACACAGCCGCCGGCAGCGCCGATTGCTCGCTCTTCCGCTTTTCGGCGGACGGCGCGCTCCTCTCGGCCATGGAGATCCCCTTCGGGGACGCGGACTATCTTGCCGCCTCCGCGTTCGACGGGGAATCGTTCTGGTACGTCCTCGGCTGGGTCGGGGATAAGCGGACGTACCGCCTTGCGCGCATGAGCCTCACCGACGGATCGCTCCTGCTCGACACCGCGCTCGATTCCCTCCCGGAGATGCCCCCGGAATGGTCTCCCTCGGTCATGGCGGTCGCCGGGGACGGCACGGTCTGGATGACCTCGAACGGCGACACCTACGCGTACGGCGCGGATCTGCAATCGGTCTGCCGGGTACGCGCGGGCACCTGGATCAGCTCGATGGCCGTCGATCCGGACGGGGCGGTCTGGGCGTGCACCAATTACGGGCTCGATATCGGATGGGGCGCGGCGAAGCTGAACCGGGAAACCGGCTCCTATGACGAGGCCATCTCCCTCGACTCCGGCACGCGGAACATCTCTTTCACCGCGGACGGGACCCTCTACTTCGACACCGCGGACGGCGTGTCCCGGCTCGTGACGGGGGAGGACGGCGCCCGGACGGCGGAATCCGTCATGAACTTCATCGCGTCGGGGATCATCCGTTCGCTCGGCGGCATCTCAGCCAGCGGAGAACACGACGAGTTTTTGCACGTCATCGCCTCGGACACGCTCCTCTTCTATTCCATCGTGCAGAAGGACGGCCAGAGCTATTGCCTGCCGACCCTGTACCGCCCGTCGGAGGAAGAGATCCCCGCGGAAACGGTCAAGCTCCAGCTGGCTTATGCCGGACAGATGGACGACAACATCAAGGCGGAGATCGTGCGCTTCAACCGCGACCACCCGGGGACGGAGGTCTCCCTCCTCGACTATTCGATCTACGACACGGACGCGCAGCAGAAGCTGATGATCGACATTTTGAACGGGATCGTCGCGCCGGACATGGTCTACGGCTACGACAGCTCGGTCTCGATCCGCACGCTGCGCGACAAGGGCCTGACCGTCGACCTGACGCCCTATCTCGCCGCAGACGACACGGTGAACGAAGAAAACCTCTTCGGCTCCGTCCTCTCCTATTTCCGGGGCAGGGACGGCGGTATCTGGGGCATCGCGCCTTATTTCTCCAAGATGACCTTCTTCTCGACCTCCTCCCTTCTGCGCGGATATGCCGATGAGGCCGGATGGGATCTCGGGACCTTCTTCGACTTCGCGGCGAGCCTGCCCGAGGGCCAGGTCCTCACGACCAATGCCTCCCGCGGAAAGTATCCGATCCCGACGGTCGACGAGCAGTTCATCGACCGCGATGCCGGGACTTGTTCGTTCGATGCGCCGCTCTATGTCCGCTACCTCGAGTTCCTCGCTTCCCTTCCGGAGGAAAAAGAAGTACGCCGCCTGCTCCCGAGCATGAATCCGCAGCGCTACTATCTCGAGGGGAAGGTCGCCCTGGTCCGGGAATCAGCCGACGAATCGGACCCGCTGTATTTTGAATCCGTCTTCAACGACCCGGATTATGTGATCGTCGGATATCCGTCCGAGGATCCGCTGCACCGAGCGCTTCTCAGCGCGGAACACACCTTCGTCATCATGAAGACCTCCGCGCATCCGGATCTCTCTTGGGAATTCATCCGCACGACCTTCCGCTCCCCAAACGAACAGGTGTGGATGTACGGGGTCGGCAAATCCTCGCTGAAATCCATCTATGACGAAGAAGCACAGTCCATGCGGGATCACCTGATGCTGCACTTCTCGTCCGGAAGATGGGATATGATGATCCTCTACAAACCGGATGAATTTGAAGAAGCGCGCAGCCAGATCGATCAGACGATGAAAATGATGGGACTGATCGACCAATACGGCACATACGAGGCACAGCCGCCGGACGAGGAGCAGATCGCACGGGTCCGCGCCTTCCTCGACGCGCCGGTCGCTCCCGCTTACGAGGAGCTTCCGTATGAGGTCTCTTCCATCATCCGCGAGGAGATCTCCTCCTTCCTCGGCGGCGTGGGGAGTGCGGCGGACTGCGCCGGAAAGATCCAGTCCCGCATGTCGATCTGGCTCGCGGAAAATCATTGAACCGCTGAATCCAAAAATCCCGGACGGAAGCGCTCCTGTCCGGGATCTTTCTGTTTTCGGGGATTTGTAAGGTCCTGTGATCAGAACCGCAGCGTGCCGTCGGGGTCCTGCCATGCTTCGGTGAAGGTCAGCGTCCCGGCGTAGCCCTCGATCCGGGAAAAGCCGGTGAAGAGGATCCGCCCGTGCCAAATCGCCGCCTTCGGGACGCTCTCGCAGGGGATGTCCGCTTTCTCCGGCACGATCCAGCCCGTGAACGGCTCACGCGACAGGCGGTACTGCCCGCGTCCGCGATGGCTGAAGATGAGATAATACCAGCCGTTCAGGGCGAAGTAGTCCGAGCATTCCGGCTGATCCCCGTCCGGCGAGACGTAGATGGGATCGGTCTCCCGCCAGGCCGCGCCGTCCTTTGAGACGAGGTGCGCGAGGCAGCCGTGACCCGCCCCCTCCCCGGTCATGAGCGAGGTCGTGACGAACATGTGGTATGAGCCGTCCTCCGCCCGCACGATCTTCGGGTCCCGCGCGCTCGGGCCGTGATACCGCCCGCTCAGAACGATGCGCAGGTCCGGATCGCGTCGGAAATGATAACCGTCCTCCGACACGGAGCGGAGGATCGGCGCGGGGGATGAATCGATCTGCCGGACGGTATAATAGAGCGCGTGCGTCCCGTCGGCGCATTTGAGCCATGAACCCGTGCAGATCGAACCCTCCTCCGGGGCGTCGATCGACACGGCGAGCGGGTGCAGATCCCAGTTTTGAAAGTCCCGCGTGGAGAGATGCGCCCATTGATGCGCGCCCTTGTGCCACTTACTCCGGTGATGGCGGCGGTCCTTGAGATACAGAACGTGATACCGCTCTTCGCCGTCGGGATCGGTGTCCGTGAAGGGCATGCAGTCGCCCGCGAAAACGCCCGGATCGGAGGGCTTCCATCCTTCGGCGGGATTCTCACCGTTCGCGGAGAGCAGCCGCCCGATGACCGTCGGAGAGCCGTCGTTCGCGGAAATGCCGCAGTCGGTCTTGAAATCCGGGGCGCGGAGGGGCAGATTCGCCCGGTCGTCCGCATCGGGATCGGAAGTCACGGAAACGCCGGCGGCGAGGAAGCGCGCATCGGGGATGCGGGAAAGGGGAAGTTCCCCGTCGGGCCACTCCTCGTCTGCAAGATGTCCGTCGATCCAGAATTCCGCGCGCCACGGGTGGACCAGAAGCGCGGCAGACGCGCCGGACGTCACGTCGGAAGCCGTGAGGATCAGCGGTTCCGGATGCGCGTCGGACCACAGGCGCACGGTCTGGATCCATCCGCCGTCCGCGCGGCGCGCCTCGAAGGTCAGAGCGGCCGATCCGTCCGGTGCGGCAATGGACGCCGTCAGCGGGGCGGGAAAGCGAAAGAGTTTCATGGGGATCTCCTTTCGGGGGGGGCTTGTGCGTCTATTATAGCACGGCTGTGCGTCCCGGGCGGCGGAGGAGAGAGGATTTTTGTGAACAAAATGTAAATTCGGCAACAATTTGGAATTCTCCGCAACGTTTGTATGAAAAAAACGTCATTATAAGCAAGGGGGATCGATGGACCCCGCAAACACGCTCACGGAGGAACCTCATGAAACGAAACTTCACCCGCACCCTTTCCCTGCTCCTCACCGCCCTGCTGCTGATCGCGCTGCCCGTCGGCTGTGTGAAGCAAGAACAGCCCGCGCCGCCATCCCAAAATCAACCCTCCGAGGCCGTCCCGCCCGGCAAGGAAGCGTCCGCCGCGCCGGATGCCGCTCCCATCAGCCCGGAGGAGACCGAACCCGCCGAGACCGCGCGGCCGACGCCGGATGATTCCGATTTCGTGCTGCCGGAGGAAACGGGATCGCTGACGGTCTATACCACGGACATGCTCGGCGTGACGCTGAACCCGGCGGTGGAGATCTTCAAACGGCTGTATCCCGGCGTCAACGTGACGACGAAAACGCTCGGGGACGACGAATACGAAGCCCTCATCCGCACCGAGATCCCCGCAGGCCGGGGACCCGATCTCCTGTTTTCGTTCGGGATCGACCTGCCGGACATCTACAAGACCGTCTCCGCGGGCATTTTCGAGGATCTCGATCCCTATCTCCGAAGCGATCCCGATTACCGCCCGGAGGATTACGTCGAGGGCGTGATGGACGGCGGCCTGTACCGTGGAGGGCGGTACTTCCTCCCCGTCGAATACCTCTGCCCGATCCTCGAAACCACCGAGGAAACGCTCGCGGACGCCGGATTGACGCCGGAGGACTTCTCCACGTGGGAGCGTTTTACCGACGCCCTGATCCGGTATAAGGAGCGCGTGCCGGAGGGCGATATGCTCCTCGTCCCCCTCGGTCACCAGAACGCGGTCGATCTGTACGACCTCTATGAATACGCGGGCCTCGACGTCATCGATTACGCGAATGGGACCGCTGCTCTGGACGAAACGAAGATGAAGAAGATCGCGGACGCCGCCCGGCTATACTATCGGGAAGAACGGGCGTTTTATATGAACAATACGCTCGGCGAGGCGCTGGCGGAGAGGAAGGGACTGTTCGTCGGCGAACTGAACGCGACCTATTCGATCTACGGGCTCATGCGGGGCCTGCGGTCGCTGGAGGAGACCCCTCTGGTGTTCGCCATGCCTGACTGCCGCGACGGCATGACCGCGCAGATCTGCTCCCTCGCCGCCATCCCGCAAGGCGCGAAAAACAAGCGGAACGCATACCGGCTTTTGATGATCCTGCTCTCCGAGGAGCTGCAGGGCGGCCGGAGCTCCGCGGGCCTCAGCAATCTTCGGATCGGGCTGCCCGTAAACAAAAACGCGCTCCGCGGGATGGTGTACGGGACGAATCAAGAGTATCCCGACGTCGACGGGGTCGTCATCACGGAAAAGGATGCCGACGCACTGTTCGCGCTGGTGAGCGCTCCGACGGGAACGACGATCATCCCGCCGATCATCAAGCGCTATCTCCAGCTCGAAATCATGCCCTACGTCCGCGGGGACAAGCCGTGGAGCGACTGTTACAAGCGATTCCGCAGCACCCTCGAGCTTTACGCGAGCGAATAAGCGCTTCCCCCTTGCAAACGGTGCGGTTTTCCGGTATAATGGAGCATAGAATAAAGAAGCACGGGACCCGTGCCGCGAGGAGGAAACGATGCTGTATCTTCCCGTAAAACCCGCGCTGGACGCGCTCGGAAGCGATACCGTCCTCCGCTATGACCTTGCCCGCTTTGCCGCCTGTCTCCAGGGACTCTTGAACCGCGAGCGGCCGACACTCTTCCTCGAGTGGGAGGAGCATGACCGCTTTTGGCTCGACTGGTGCCGCGCGCCGGGGAATTTCCTCGAACGGGAGCCCATCGAGGAGATCGGGACCTTTGACGATCTGCTCCGCCGGTACGCCGGGACGATCCGGGAGCACGGTCTGATCCTCTGGGATCCCGCCGTCCCCGCCACCTGCAACGCCGCGACGACGGTATGCGGATGCGAAGGGCTTCTCCCCGTCCGCTCCGGGAGCCGCGCGCTCGAGACGATCCGTTCCCTGACCGGGGCCGACGTGCGGCTCGATCTCACACACCGTTTTCCCGGACACGGGACCGTGTGGCAGACCGGAGAACCCTCGACCGGCTCGGCCAAATGCGACGTGTACGTCTGGGCGCTCGAGCGGTGCCGCGGGTCGATGTCGGACGAGGTGCTCTTCTTCACCCTCGACGGCATGAGCTGGGCGCCGGACCGTCCGTATTACCCCGATCTCGGCAACGCCTTCGTGCCGAACATGGACTACGCCTGCGCCAAGCGCGCGTTCGTGTTCGATCTCTTCGCGTTCGACGACGAAGCCCCCTGCGACGATCCCGGTCAGGCCCCCGGCTGCGACCTCGCCACGATGAAGCGCATCCTGCTAACCGCGTACGAGAAGAGCGGCGGGGAGCGGATCCTCACCGTCTGCGGTTTCAACCCGTGGCATTTGAAATACACCACCCACGGCGGACGGGGCAGCCATGAACCGGTGGAAGCGGAATGGCGGCTGACGGAGATCTTCTCGGCCTACAACTGCGTGAAGGACGCGGATGCCGCCGGATACTGCGGACTGGGCAGCGCTTCCGTCTGGATGCACTATCCCCTCGCCCCGCATTATGAAAACCGGAAGCCCATGCCTCCCGCCGGCGGTTACGATCCCGAAAAAACCTACGTCCTCTTCTACGTCGGGGATTACGATGCCGCTGCGTGGACGGCGCGTTTCATCCCGCGCTGGGCGAAGGATCCCATGCTCGGGAAGAATCCCCTGATGTGGTGCTTCAATCCGAACCTCTCCGACCGCATCCCGATGGCGTTCGACTATGTGTACCGGAACTTCACGGACCGCGATTACTTCGCCGCGGGTGATTCCGGCGCGGGATACAACAACCCCCGCCTGCTCTATCCCCCGCGCATCCACTCCGACCTGCCGTCCGGCGCGGAGGCGAACGTCGCGCACAACCTTCCCTATTTTGAACGGTTCGACCTCTCCCACATCGGCTTCGTCATCGGCGGGAACCATCCTCTGGACACCAGGCAGAAATACGATCTCGCCCGGTTTGCCAAGGGCGGGGTGGCATATCTCGGAGCCGGGGATGCCGCCTCGGTCGTGAACGGCGTTCCCTTCCTCCCGCACACCTGCGACATCGCCGTCGAGCACACCGATCCGAAAAAGGCGGCGGAGGCTGCGGCGGCCTGGATGAAGAACGCGCACCCGGACAAGAAGTTTCACGTCTTCCGCACCATCCTCGTCAGCCCGACGGACCACGACCGGATCCTTGCGGAGCTGAAGCGCCTCGTCCCGGGCGTCGAGCTGCTCGATCCCTTCACCTTCTTCGACTATCTGAAAGAGGCCGTCGAGAGCGGCCGGACCTATTGACGCGAAAGGAGCACCCATGAGAATCCTCGTATTCGGCGAAACGATCTGGGACGTCTATCCCGACAAAAGCACCCTCGGCGGCGCGTCGCTCAATTTCTGCGCGAATCTGGCCCTGCTCGGGGACGAGACCTGGCTGTTCACCGGACTCGGACGAGACGAGCTCGGCAGGCGCGCGGCGGAGATGATCCGGGATTACGGCATCCGCGATGATTTTATCCAATTATCGGACCGTCCGACCGGACAGTGCATCGTCACGCTCGGCGAAGGCGGCATGCCCTCCTATCATGTGCTCCAGGACACCGCGTACGACAACCTCCGGGCGGACGACGGGACGATCGACGCGATCGGGAAAGCCGGATTCGACGTCTTCTACTTCAACACCCTCTCCCAGCGCAGCCCCGTCTCCCGCGCATCGGTCCGCGCGATCCTCGACCGGGTCAACTTCCCCGAGATCTTCTGCGACGTGAACATCCGGGAAGGCTGCTGGGACCGCGATTCCCTCGCCCTCTGCATGGAGCGCGCGACCGTCGCGAAGGTCAGCCGCGAGGAGGCGCATTTCTTCCCGGACTGCGGCCTGACCGATCCCGCGCTTCCCTTCCCGGACGCGGTGCACAAGGCATTCCCGAACGTGCGGCTGCTCGTCTACACCCTCGACGCGGACGGCTCGGCGGTCTACGATTACGAAACCGGCACCGCGCACTTCTCGGGCAAGCCGGAGGCCGTCGAGGTCGTCTCCACGGTCGGCGCGGGCGACTGCTACGGCGCGTCGTTCCTGCACTGCTGGATGGCGGCCGGGGACATCGCCGAGGCCATCCGCTTTGCCGCAGACCGCTGCCGCGTTGTCGTCTCGAACACCGAGGCGATCCCGGAGGCGTTCGTCAGAGAGGCGAAGGAGAAGGCGCAATGAAACGCATCATCACGTAGATGACCGCATGACAACAGCCCGACCAGCGGCGCGAACCGTCTGATCGGGCTGTTTTCTGCTTGTTTCGATCCGTCAATCCATCGACAAAACCTGGTCGCCGTCCTTGTTGACGAGGTTATCCTTCACGCCGAGCTCCTCCATCCAGCGGCGCGTCTCGAGCGTCCGGTACGGCCCGGTCCCGTTGTTGTTCGTCCAGAGCCACGACGGCGTCGGCCAGAGACAGATCTCCGGCTTCACGGCCTCATAGAACGGTCGGTCGCAGCCGTTCTGCCCGTGGTGCGCCATCTGGCAGATCTCGCAGTCGAGGATCCCGCTCTCGCCCCAGAGCCGCACGATCTTTTCCCCGGCTTCGACGCCCGCATCCCCGGTGAAGAGCGCGCTCCTTCTGCCGAGATCCATGCGGAAGACGAGGGAGGCGTTGTTGCAGCCCTTGAACTCGAAGTCCTGCGAATAGAGCATCCGGATGTGCGCCGCGCCGATGTCGAACTCGTCCCCGCCGGAGAGGATGCGGACCCGGTCTGCGATGCGCGGCAGGACGCGGTAGAAGTCCTCCATCGTCTGCGCCGCGGAATCGTCCCTCCCGACGGTCCCCTCGAAGAAGCCCTTCGACGGGAAGTTGAGGTACACGACCCCGATGTCGACTTCGTCCGGGCGGTGCTCGACGATCTCGAAGAAGTTGTTGCAGTGGTCGTCGTGCGGATGGGTGAGGAACCACGCGTCGATGCGCGGCCGCTCGCTCCCGGTCAGCTTCTTCAGATAGCTGAGGAAGTGATCGGTCTCCTGCTGGTAGCCGCCGTCGATCGCGATGACCCGGCCGTCCTCCGTGGTGATGAGAAAGCTGTTGCAGATCGTGTCGATGACCGACTCAAGCATGTGGATTTCATTTTTCATGTCAGATCTCCTCCGCTGTCTTCTCCGAAATCCGTCAATCGATCCCGTCGAAGTCCCTGATGAGTTTGTCGAGCATTTTCAGCGCGGCCTTTTCGTGCTTCGCATAGGACGAGGCGAAATCCGTCGATCCCTTCGCGGCGAGCTCCTGGAAGATGTTGCCGATGCCGATCTGGGAATAGAACCGCCCGATGTCGTAGACGCGGTAGGCGAGCGCGATGTCGAGCATTTCCGACGAGGCGTCGTCGCGGGCGTATTTCCGGGTGAGCGCGATGTCATAGTACGCCGGCGTCACCTGAATGAAGGACTGGATCGCCATGCCCTCGAGGACCGCGGTGATCATGCCGAAATCCGAGGGGATCCGCGGGACGCACGCCGTCGAGGAGATCGCGTTGCAGTAGGTGTAGTACTTTTCCTGCGCCTCATCGTATTTCGGGATCGGAAGCACGCCGAAGGCCGTCTCCATGTCGCGGACGTTGACGATATAGCTGAGCACCTCGCCGTAGAACAGGACGCGGTCCTCCATGAACATGGCCTTGCCGACCGCGACGTCGGACGGGATGCGGGTGATGTTGTCCTCCGAGACGATCTTCACGACCTTTTCGAGCGTCGCGACCGTCTTGTCCATATCGACATCCAGAACGGGAATGCCGTCCGCGTCGTACTTGACGAGGGTCAGCCCGGAGCCATAGAAGAAGGTGCAGGGACCTTCGCCCGTCGTGACGTATCCGTAGCGGTCCTTGTCCGTGTACGCGCCGTCGCCGTCGAGGTCGGTCGTCACATTCACGCACATCTGCCGGAATTCGTCGATCGTCCACTTCCCTTCGCGGACGAGATCGTACGGCACCTCGAGGCCCATGTCCGCGATCAGCTGCTTGTTGAAGAGCTGAATGTAGGTGACGTCGTTGTCGAGATAGTTGATGTCGCCGTTCATGAAGAAGACCTTGCCGCCGATCTGCATGGCGAGCGTGCCCTGGTCCCACCACGCCTCGGTGAGGTTCAGGTTGTCGAGGTTCTTGTAATTCATGAGATACCCGGCCTGCGCCATGGTGGCTGCCGTCGCCATGTTCGGGAACGCGAGCTTGTAGCTTTCGTCCCCCGAGGTCACGGCCTGCCGGATGATGCCGTTCACGTCGCCGGGCGTGAGCTCGATCGAGCAGTTGAACCGCTCGTTGATCGCGAGGTTCCGGTTGAAGACCGCGTCGTTGACCACGTCGCCCGTCAGCGTTTCGACCCAGATCTCCTTTTCGGAGTTTCCGGTCGCCGCCTGCGAGGTGATGCCGAAATCCGCGCCGTCGTAATCCGCTGCGGCGATCTCCTCATATTTCTGCTTCGCGTAATCGAATTTGTCCGGCTCCGGCTCGGCTTCCGCTTCCGTCTGTCCCGCAGGCGTTTCCCCGTCCGCCGTCGGATTCTGCGACGCGTTCTCCTGCTCCTGCGAGGAACAGGCGGGGAATGCCGCGAGAAGGAGCAGCGCGAGGAGGAAGGATAGGATGCGCTTTTTCATGGATTGACCTCCGATTCTGTTCTGATTTTTATCCGTTATTCGACGCGGTAGACATACGCGAACCGTCCGGTCGGCGCGACGTCGCCCTGTGTATAGAAGTTCAAAATGTCGCCGTCCTCCACGTTGTCGCTCCACTTGAAGCAGAGACCGCCGGGCTGCTCCATTCCGAGCATGCGGCACGGGATGCGGATCACGAGATACCGGCCCGTCACCCGGTAGTCCACCTCGCCGACGACCTCGGTCTCAAAGCCGCTGCCCGTAAAGCTTTCAAGCACCGCCTTGTCCGCCGAGGGCGCGGTCTTGTTGACGATGAAGTCGAAGCCTTCCCAGCCCTTGCCCTCGGTCCGCAGATACAGCCGCATCCAGTTTTTATCGGTGTACGGCGTGATGTCCTCCGCGCATTCGACCATGAAATAGAGGTAGCTGGCATCGTCCCGCGCGACCTTGGCTCCGATGATGTCATTGCGGCCGCTCGTGTCGGTCAGCCGGACACCGCCGTAAGCCGCCGCATCCCGGTCGCCGGTGTTGTGCGGATACGCGATGAACTCCGGTCCGACGTCCGCCCATTCGACGGCGGGATCCGCGTTCAGATCGATGCTCTTCGGCGCGGAGGCGATGGGGACCTGCCGCGAACCCTTGAACTTCCGCACCCAGTCGACGAGCTGATAGTAGTAGTGGTCCTTCAAATCGCCCCGCGTCGGCTCGATGTCGCGGCTGTAGGTCTCGTCGAACTCATCCGGGAAGGCGTTCTCGACGGCGGCGGCGGTCGGCGGCCACGATTCGTAGCGGCCCGCGTTCCATTCGTTCCACCCGGTGACGAAGATGATCCGCGGATCCTTCGAGATCGCAAACTCCCATTGCTCGTCGAAGTTCGCGCCCCAGAGCTTCGCATCCGGGCGGCTGTCATAACCGTTCGACGTGTAGTGCCGCCCGAAGATGTGCTCGCCGTTCATCGCGGTCAGGCCCTTTTCGGCGGACCAGTTGTGCGCCACCCCGACGGTCGTCATTTCGACGTGGTCCGGATCGGCGGCACTGTAATACAGGGTCTGCGGCGTCGTGGAGAGCCAGCCCCAGCGCTCGGTCCCCGTCCGCTTCGCGTGGTAGTCCGCCGCGTTGTAGACGGGCTCGCCCGCGCGGAAGGTGAAGAAGCTGTAGATCTCCTTTTCGAGCGGATCGGTCTGCCGCTTGAGGAGCGACGCCCGGTGCGCCATGATCATCGGTTTGCCGTCGAGGTAGAACCAGAGATCCTGATACTTCCCCGGCCGGTAGATGTCCGTATAGAGCGATTTGAGCTGCACCGCCGTGTCGTCGCCCGCCGCGAAGGGGAGCATGAAGGAGATCTTCGGCACGTTCACGCCGTCGGCCTTCGCTTCGGCAAAGACCTTGTAGATCTTCAGATAGCTGTTGCGCCAGGTGAAGGTGCCGTTGGTGTTGTCCATGAAGATGACGTCCACGCCGGCTGCCGCGAGAAGCTCGGCCTGACGCCGGATCACCCATTCGTCGGTCGTGAGGTAGTACCCGTAGACCGGCTCGTCCCAGAAGTACCGCGTCCCCCCGGTCGGCCAGGCGGGATTCCTGTAGTCGTTCTGCGCCTCCGGGTGTTCCCTCATGAACTCCGTGACGTTGAGCGGTGCTCCGTCGTCCGAATTGTGCCAGTCCCAGTAGAACATTGCGACGATCTTGTCGTCCTTCGGGTCTCCCGTCTCACGGTTCCCGGACACCGTGCGTCCGAGCCCGTCGATCGCCGCCCAGGTATCGGGCATGGCGTCGCGCACGCGGAGAATGTGGTCGTCCGGAAGAATCGCTTCCGCCGGCGAGGTGTGCAGTCCGTCGATTTCGTTCGTCATATTGACCTCCTCAAAGTATTCGTCCCGTTTTTCGGTGAATCCGATCTCCAGCTGCAAGTCCCCCTCGGAGAACAGGCCGCTGTTGAAAATATAGCCCTTCGACACCCGGCCCGGGAACACCCATGTCCCCGCGGGGCCCGCCGTGTCCTGGATCGCGAAGAGATACTCGCCCGGCGGCATTTCCTCGAAGGTCACGGAATCCTCCGCGCAGTCGACGAGGTTCTCGAACCGCTCACTCGCGGCAGGACCTTCGGCGAGCATGGCGTCGTAATCGTCGTTCCAGACGTACAGCGCGAGCGTCGCCGCGGAAGTCTTCTGAGTCCACGTCGGGACGCAGTAGGAGAAGCGATCGAAGGGGGCCGTGACCCGGCAGCGCACGCCGTAGACCTCGCCCTCTGCGACCTGATGCGCCGATTTCTTCGCCTCGTCGAAGTCAAAGGCCTCGACGTAGACCGTCCGCTTCACGGCTGCCGGCTTGATCTCCGGCTTCGGCGGCGCTTCCGTTTCCGGCTCCGTCTCCGGGACGGTTTCGCTCTCCTCCGCCACGGTCTCCTTTGCCGCAGGCAGTGGGTCGGTCTCGGGCTCCGGGGGCTTCTCAGACGCCGTACAGCCAGCGAGCATCAGCAGCAGGCAGGCAAGCAATGCACACAGGATCCTTTTCACCTTGATTCACGCTTTCCGAGAGATCTTCTGCCTTTATTGTAGCGTCCCCGTCGGGCAAAGTCAACAGAATCACCGAAAAACCTTCGGAAAAACAAAAAAATCCATGAAAAATCACCCACGCCGGTGCGGCGGTCAATTTCCCATTGATTTTTCACGCGATCTATATTATAATGGAGGCGATCAAACGCGCCCGCCGGTGTGAGCGGGCAGGACCGCAAGAACAGAAAGGAGCATCCCCATGCCGAACTTCATTCAGCCCCTCGATACCGCCGTCTCCTTCGATCCCTACGCCGGAGAACCGAACCGCGACGGCGACCAGTGCTTCCGCTTCAACCCGGACGGGACCGTCTTCTTCCGTCTGAAAGCCCCGAACGCCCAGCATGTCGCGATCGATCAGTTCGGCCATGTCACCGAGCTTGTCAAGGCGGAGGACGGGATGTGGGAAGGGGTCGTCGACCTCGGGAGAGGCTTCAAGTATTTCTTTCTCAAGATCGACGGCGCGGACGTTCTCGATCCGTACCTCCCGATCGGCTACGGCTGCTGCCGCCCGATGAACTTCGTGGACGTCCCGGTCCCCGGCGAGGAGGACTGGGATCAGCTCGAAGGCGTTCCCCACGGCGCCGTGACCCGGCTCTACGTTCCCTCCGCCGTCACGGGCAAGCACGAGATCGCCCTCGTCTGGACGCCCGCGTCCTACGATCCCGCGAAGCGCTACCCCGTTCTCTATCTCCAGCACGGCTACGGCGAGAACGAGACCGGTTGGGTCCACCAGGGACATGTCGGCCGGATCGCAGACCGCCTGCTCGCCGAGGGCAGGATGGAAGAAATGCTCATCGTCATGGCGAACGGTATGATGCGCGCACCGGGACGGGAGCCGATGGGCCGCGCGCTGTTCCCGGAATTCCTCCTCAACGATCTCATCCCCTTCATCGAAGCGCGCTTCCCCGTCAAGACGGACAAATGGAGCCGTGCGATGGCGGGCCTCAGCATGGGCAGCTACCAGACCAGCACGACGACGCTCTCCCATCCGGACCTCTTCGGCTATGCAGGGCTCTTCAGCGGATTCCTCAGCTTCCCGCGCGCCGGATCGGCCGAACCGCACCTCGCCCTGCTCGAGAAACCGGCGGAATTCAACGAGGCCTTCCGCGTCTTCTACCGCGCGATGGGGACCGAGGACCAGTTCTTCGCGAGCTTCGAGCATGACGACGCCCTGCTCGCGGACAAGCCCGTCAGAACCGTGCGGCGCACCTTCCCCGGCGGTCACGACTGGAGCGTCTGGCGCCGGTGCATCCGGGACTTTCTGCCGCTGCTGTTCCGGGAGGCGTAAGGCGTGCGCATCCACATCATCGCGTGCCGGATCTTCGAGCGCGAGCTCAGTTATCTCGCGGCGACGAGCGAGAATCAAGTCGATCTGACGTGGGTCGGCCGCGGCCTGCACAACACTCCGGAAAAGCTGTGCACGCGGCTCATCGGTGCGGTGGACGAGCTGTACCGTCAGATGGAGACCGGAGAACTCGAATACACCCCCGACGCGATCGTCCTCGGCTACGGCCTCTGCTCCAAGGCAGTCGTCGGGATCCGATGCCGCGGCATTCCGATCGTCATCCCGCGCACGGACGACTGCATCGCGCTCTTCATGGGTTCCCAGTGGAGATATCTCGAAGAATTCGCCGCCGCGAAAGGCGCGTACTGGCTCAACAGCGGCTGGCTCGAGCAGAGCGGACGTCTCTTTGACAGCGACGATTTCAAGCGGCGCCGGTGGCTCGCATACGCGGAGAAGTTCGGCGAGGACAACGCGGACTATCTCATCGAGGTCGAATCGAGCTGGGAGAAGAATTACTCGACCCTCGGCTTCATCCACTCGGACGTGCACGATTCCCCCGACCATCTGCGGCGCGCCTCGGCGGAAGCGGAGCGGAAGGGCTGGCAGCTCCGCGAGCTCGACGGGGATCTGCGGATGCTTCGCATGATGACGGAGGGCACATGGAACGAGGAGGAATTTTTGATCCTGAAGCCGGGCGAGACCGTCGCGGCGGACTATTCCGGCAAAAAGCTGCGCGCCGTCCGGGATGGGGAGGATATCTGAGCGCCGAATCGCGTCAAAGCAGTCGAAAAGCGCGGATCCAAAGCGGGTCCGCGCCTTTTTTGATGCTTTATTCAGGCTCCTTTTCCATCGCCGCACGGCGGACGTTTGCCCCGCGGATGGCGTCATACACCGCGTCGGAGAACTTCCGGCTCCGGTCGTACTTGTACAGGCCGTTCTGTTCCTGCTCCACGTCTGTGAGCTGGGTATAGCAGAAGCCGCAGATCCGCGGATTGTCGATCAGCACGCCCGTCAGTCCGGCGTACCGCGCGGCGAATTCCTCTTCGGTCTTCGGCGCGTTGCCGTAGCCCCATCCGCCCGGCTCGTCGGGATTCCAGAACGTCCCGCCGTACTCGGATACCCAGACGGGCTGGCCTTCGTAGACGTTCTGCCGCAGCTGCTCCTTATGGATCGGGTTATGGACGTAGGCGGGATCGGCGAGCATCTTGTCGAAGCTGGCCTTGAACCGCGCCGGATCCTGCTCGTAGTCATGGATGTCGTACATATCGGTGACATAGTGCACGCCGCCGGAGGAATCGATGCACGGGCGCGTCGGATCCATCTCCTTCGTCACGGCGTAATAGACCCGCTGGCAGATCGGATTGACGTCGTGCGCCCAGTAGGATTCGTTCTCCGGGCACCAGCCGATGATCGACGGGTGGGAGTAGTCTCGCCGCACGGTCTCCATCCATTCCGGCAGGAAGGAGGCGATGCCGTCCGCGTCGTTCAGCCGGTGGCCGTCGGCGTATTCGCCCCATACGAGATACCCGAGCCGATCCGCCCAGTACAGCGTCCGCTCCTCAAAGACCCGCTGGTGCAGGCGCGCGCCGTTCATGCCGAGATCCATGGAGAGCTCGATGTCGCGGCGCAGGAAATCGTCGTCCGGCGCGGTATAGACGCCATCGGGATTGAAGCCCTGATCGAGCACCGTGCGCAGAAAGACCGGACGTCCGTTGAGATAGAAGCCGTCCTTTTTCACCTCGACCGACCGCATCCCGAAATAGCTCTTCAACGTATCGCCGCCGTCGAGCGTCAGGACGAGATCGTAGAGCTCCGGCACCCCGACGTCCCAGAGATGGAGCTCCGAGAGGGCGAGCTCGAGATGCGCGCGGCCTCCCGTCACGTCCGCAGAACCACGTCCGACGGGCCGCCCCGCATAGAACGCCTCCGCCGTGACGGTCCTGCTGCCCGTGACCTCCGCGTCGATCAGGACCGCGCGGTTCACGACCACCGGCGTGAGCTTCACATGGGAGATCGCGTCCCGCGGCGTGAATTCGAGCCACACCGTCTGCCAGATCCCGGTGGTCCGGGTATAGCTGCAGCCGTAGCTCTGATATCGCATCGACTGCTTGCCGTAGGGCTGGGTGCCGCTGCGGTTGTCGTCCTCCGCCCACAGGGTGACGGTGTTCTCCCCCGGCCGTACGAGCGCGGTGATGTCGAAGGTGAAGGACGAATACCCGCCCGTATGCTCGCCGGCTTTCTGCCCGTTGATCCACACGACGGCGTGATAGTCGACCGCTCCGAAGTGCAGAAGCACCCGTCCGGCGGTCTGCGCCGCGTCGAGCGTGAAGGTCCGGCGGTACCACACGGCGGCGATCCAGTCGGTGTAGCCGATCCCGGAGAGACGGCTTTCCGGGCAGAACGGCACCGTGATCGTCACGGGAAACCGGGATCCTTCCCGCGCCGCGTCGAAATTCTCGTCCTTCCACAACGCCCGGTCGCGCCCGGAATTGCCGAAGTCAAAGAGAAAGTCCCAGGTTCCGTTGAGGTTCATCCATGTGTCGCGGACAAACTGCGGACGGGGATGTTCGGGTCTCGGAATGCTCATACGCTGTCCTCCTTGCGGATCGATATCGTCACATCACGTCGATCGTGATGGCGTTCGTCATGTAGGTGAAGGTGATCCGGATCACCGTGTTGTCGTGCGGGACCTCGAGCTTGCTTTTGTTGCCCGTGCCGGAATAGGGGCAGCCGCCGTGCTCCGATACGCAGGCCGAGAGCGTCCCCCAGGTGGAGATGCCGAAATCGTATTCCCCGGCGTAGGGCATGACGAAGGCGAGCGCGTACTTCCCGTCGCCGACGTAGTACATGCGGGTGATCTCGCTGTTTGAATCGTTCTCGACCGCGCCGACGTACGGCTGGAAGGAGCCGTAGAGCACGACCTTTTCGGGAAGGCGCACACCGGTTTCGGGATCGTCGACATCGCGCCCGCCGTAGTCGAGCAGATCGGACGGATTCGCCAGCGCGCGGTATTTCTCATACCCGCCGCGGAGCAGTCCGGCCGCCGTGTCCTCCTGCGAGAATCCGTCCGGGCAGGCTTCGGAGCGGTTGTTGAGCTTATAGAAGGGAAATCCCTCCGCTTCCTCGCCGCTCTGGAGGGGACGGCGGAGCGGGAAGGCGAAATACCCGTCCGGGTTGTTGACCGCGGTCCACTTGAAGGTGTAGTCGAGGAAGGTGTTGCGTGCCTCCTCTTCCTGCGAGGCGAACCACGCGATCTGATCGTAGCCCCACCATTGGGCCCACGCACGTTCTTCGGTCGTCAGGTATGCGTGCGCCCAGTGATCCTTGCCTCCCCAGTTGTCGTATTCATAGAGGAACGGGAGCGCCTTCTCATACACGCCCTCGGGGGAGATCCCGCCGCCGGACTTGCCCTCGCGCACAAGAACCAGCCGCTCGCCCGGACGGTCCAGGACCGGATAGCGGGTGAAGGGCATGGCGTTGTAGTCGAGCAGGCTCACGCCGTTCACGACGAGGGAATGCGAATGCGCGTCGAAGAGGACCTTGTGACGCCGGGCATGGAGCCGCCCGTATTCGCGGAGCATCCCGATCACCCGGCCGATCGCGCGGTAACCGCGGTCGCGGGCGGAATAGAGGTGGATCTGCCCCATGTGGAAGGCCTCGTACCCGCAGTCGATGTAGGAGATCCCGCGGTAGTAGAACCAGAGCTGGGTCTCGGTCCTCGAGATGTCGGGCATGTTCCCGCCGGGGATCAGGGTACAGGCATCGTAGGAGAAGCAGCGGTCCTCGGGCTCCATCCCGAACGCCTCGAACACCCGCGCGGGGATCTTCGTCGATTCGAGATCCTCCCGGTAGACCGCCTCGAAGATGCAGGCCTGGAGGATGATCTCGGGGTCCGCCGCGTGGATCTTCTCCGCCGCCGCGCGGGAGAGGGCAAAGTGCTCCTCGTCCGGCATCTCGGCCTTCCAGATCCCGCTCGCGCGTCCGAGAAACTTGATCCCGGCCTTGAGGATCACGCGGATGTCGTCGTCGAGGGTATCGCTGAGATAGATCCATTGCGCGGTCGCGGCGCGGGAGAGATAGTATTCGAGCACGGCGCGCGGCATCGAACCGTCAAAATAGCCTTCGTTCATCTCCGCCGCCTCCCTCAGTCCCCGGCCCGGATCACGGGCGCGACGCAGCACAGGTTTTCGATCACCGTCTCCCCGCCGTAGAGCTTCGGGACCACAGCCTCGCCGAGCTCCGGGAGCGGAACGTCGACTTCTCCGGCGGTGATGTCGTACGCGCGGGTGCCGTCCTTGGTCTTGAGCGTCAGGGTGTAGGTGTCCGCCGGGACGAAGCCGGGCTTTTTCGCGTCGACGAGCGTGAAGCGGACGCAATCACCCTTCTTTTCCGCAGCAACGAGCATCCCCTTCGACACCCAGGTGCGCTGCGCGGCGACGGCGGCCTTCAGCTCCTCGACGGGATCGCCGCCGGGGTCACCCTCGCAGTAGGTCGCAAACTTCATCGCAAAGCTGTCGAGCCCGTGCAGATCCATTCCCGCGCAGGCCGCGACCTTCACGCCGGAGAGCACGAGGGATTCCCACCAGAGGATGCCCGGCTCATTGACCTCGTGAAGCGGCTCGGGATTGTTGACGATCTCGATGTAATCGACGTTCGAGAAATCGGTGATCTCCATCTCGAAACGGCAGCCTCTGGCAAACGGATCGCCGTAGGAGAAGGGATGCGCGACGCCCGTGACGGCTCCCGCGCGCTTCGCCGCCTCAAAGAGGAGCTCGGGCTTTTTGCGGTTGATCGAATCCCACGGGACGTACTGCTCGAGCACAGGGCAGACGATGTGGCCGTAATAGGTCGTGTATTCCATCCCGTACGCGCAGGCGATCGGAAGACGCTCTTCTTCGAGGATCCTTTTGATGATCGGATGGCCGGAGATCGTGTTGTGGTCGGTGATGGCGAAGCAGTCGACGCCGTCCGCGATCATGTGGTCGATGAGCGCGCGGCAGGTGATCCCCGCGTCGGACTGGGTGGTGTGATTGTGGAGTTCGTAGCGCTTGAACATGTTCCCCTCCTCATTCTCCGCTGACCGTCAGGCAGTAGTGCGTCGCGTCCTTGATGACGTTGAAGACGAGCACCGTGACCTTCAATACCCCGTCGAACGATTCCCGCGGGACGCAGCCTTCGGAGGCCGTGTCCCCGTCGTAGGTCATGTGGCGGTCCGTGAGCTGCTTGTGGATGCAGCCGAGGAATTCGTCGTTGATCGTCGCGAGGGTGTGGATCTCGGTCTTCATGTCGCCGAGGATGATCTGGCGGGCGCGCTCCTCGCCGATCTCGAGATCGTAGTTCCTTCGGCAGGTCTCGATCGTATCCCGGATCAGCGCGTCCGTGATGTCCCCGGGGCGGAAGGTCCGCTTGTCCGCGTCGAAGGAAAAGTGGATATCGAGCTTCGAGAGGGTCTCTTCAAGACAGATCGTGTAGGTGATCTGGCCGACGAAGCCGCGGTTCACGACCCCTTCGACCCGATAGAGTTCTTTCATACCGTACTCCTTCCGTGTTCCGTGCTTATGCCCGCCGTCCGAGCATCGGCCCGCCGTAGGCTTCGTCGTAATCCGCGAGCAGCTTTTTCGCAAGGGAATAGGAGTTGACGAGCGGATGCAGCATCAGGGCCTCGATGGCTCTCTCCTCGTCCCCGTCGAACACCGCCTCGACCGTCAGGCGCTCATACCGCTTGATGAGGCGGATATAGAGCTCGCACAGCGGCGGCACCGCAGTCTGCTTCACAGGCTCGATGCCGGACGCGGAGACCTTGCAGGTGACCTCGACGACGTCCTCGTCCGCGAGGAAGGGGATCGCCCCCTGATTGAGCACGCTCAGGACGAGGGTCCGCCCCTCCGCGCTCTGCATCCCTTCGATGCAGTCGAGCATGACGCCCGAATAGCCCATCCCCTCGGGGACCGGGAGCTTGCCCTTTTCGAGCAGCGGTCGGTTCGCCGTGCCGGATTCGATCGACATATAGCTGTTCTCTCGGAGCTGCATGTACCAGAGGAAGATCTGGAGCGCGCCTTCAGGATCCGCGTCGATGTCCATCTCGCCGAGCTCCTTCATCATCGCGAGGTTGACCTCCTCGATGGTCTGGCCGCGGGTCTTTCCGGATTTTTGAATGTTCGCCAGCGCTTTTTCGCGGTGGTAGTAGTAATACAGGTATTCGTTCGGGAGCATCCCCGTCATGCGGATGACGTCGGGGTCGAAGATCTCGAGCTCCTGGATCGACGCGAGAAAACCGTCGTCCCAGATCAGCTTCGGCATGATCTCCTCGCCGCGCACCCGGACGCTCGTGATCCACGAGAGGTGGTTGAGGCCGAAGAATTCGACGTAAAGCTCCTCCTCCGTCACGCCGAGATCATTCGCCATGCGGTACTTCATGCTGCTCGGCGCGTCGCAGATCCCGATGACGCGGTGGAAGCCCGCCGTGTGCAGCGCCTGCGTCACGAGCCCGGACGGGTTGGTGAAGTTGAAGATCCACGCGTTCGGAGCGTATTCGTCGATCAGCCTGCAGTAATCGATCAGCACGGGGATCGTGCGGACCGCCATGGAGAAGCCGCCGACGCCGGTGGTCTCCTGGCCGATCACGCCGTTTTGGAGGGCGACCGTCTCGTCGACGACGCGGGAATGGTCCCCGCCGACGCGCAAGGTCGTGACGATGTAGTCCATCCCTCGGATCGCGTCCACGGCGTCATACACCTCGCGGACGACGAGATCGCAGCCCTCGCGCGCCACGACGTGACGGCAGAGCTTTGCGATGATCGCGAGCTTCGGAAAATCGATGTCGTAGAGCACGACTTCGTCGATGTGCAGCTTCCGGTAGCGCTTCAAGAGACCGTTGATGAAGATGACCGTGCGGACGCCCGCGCCGCCGAGTACGCCGATTTTCATGGAATAGTCCTCCTATGACCTGATTTATGCATTCCGTTCCCGGATGAAGTCTTCGAGTTCGTTCAAATACGGGAATCCGGTGTTCCCGCCGAGTTTCGTCACGGAGAGCGCGCCGCAGCCGTTCCCGTATCGCAGGCAGTCCTCCACGGACAGTCCGCTGAGGAACCCGGAGACAAAGCCCGCGTTGAAGGAATCGCCCGCCCCGGTGGTGTCGACGGCTTCGACCCGGTAGCCCGGCGCGCGATAGATCCGGCTGTCCTTCACCGCCATCGCGCCCGCTTTCCCGAGCTTGATGACCGCCATCCCGGCGCCTTCGGCGAGCTTTTTCGCACCTGTTTCCGCATCCGCCGCGCGCGTGTAGTGCAGGCACTCCGTTTCATTCATGAAGAGCACGTCGATCATCGGGAGCAGATCGAAGATGCCCTCGTACCACTCGCCCGAGCCGTCCCAGCCCACGTCGAAGGAGACGGTCACGTTCCCCATGGCCTTGATCTTTCCGAGCATGTCCTCATATTCCGCGTGGTTTCGCGTGCCCTCGTAGCCCGTGATATGCACATGGCGCGCATGCGGAAGCGCGGAGAGGTCCATATTCCGGAGCGTCAGGCCTTCGTTCGTCCCGCGGTAGGTGAGGAAGCAGCGGTCGCGCTCCGTCGTGAAGCTGATCGAAATGCCCGTCTTCTTCGTATCGTGATCGGTCAGGAGGCTGTCGTCCACGCCGAGCGCGCGAAAGAGGTTCCGGATATAGACGCCGTACATGTCCCGCCCGATGCTTCCCTGAAAGACGGGCGTCAGGCCGAGCTTGGCGATCCCGAGCGCAAAGAGCGCCGCGCCGCCGCCGACGAAGGTCTCCATCACCGGCACGTCGACCTCGGTCCCCGGATCGGGAAGCACCTCGACGCCCGGCACGACGAGGTCGATGTTCACGTCCCCGTACACGAAAACGTCCCATTTTTTCTGCATGATCCTGCTCCTTTTCCGGCCTGAGGACACGGGTCCGCGCCCCCTGCCGGGATTTCTGAGTTTGCTTTATTATAACACAGACCGTTCGGCGGCGTCAAGACGAAAATGGGGCCGGACGGTAAAACGGCGGAACCGCATCGATCCCGCCGTCTCTTGATTCAGTTCTTCATACCGGTCTCGGCATCCCGCTTCGCCTGCATGACGGCGATGTATCCGAGCAGCCCGCCCCAATGATAGAAGTTGTTGCTGTTCGGCTTGTCGCAGCCCTCGCCCGTCGTGCCGTTGTAGTTCTCGTGGACGTGACCGTGCTCCTCCCACTCCTTCAGAAGGAGCTTCCGGGAGGACGCCGCAAGGAGCCGCATCTCCGCCTCCATGCCCGCCTCCGAGAGCGCTTCGTACACCAGATAGTTCATCGGCGCCCAGATCCGCCCGCGCCAGTAGTTCTGATCCGGATAGGCCGGGTCGCTGCGCGAGATGGACGGCAGCATGTATTCCCCGCCGAGCTCGTCCGGATCGCAGAGGTATTTCTGCGCCATGGACCGCTTCTGCTCCGGCGTCACGCGGGAGGAAAACAGGCTGTAAAGATTCGTCGGGGAAATGCGGTGCGAGAACGCCCCCGTCACGGCGTCGCGGTTCTCATAGATCCCGGTCTCCGGATTCCAGAGAGAGGCCATCGCCGCCTCCGCCGCACTCATCCTTTCCCGGAGCACGGGGATCGCACCGGTCTCTCCCGCGATTTCCGCCAGCCGGATCAGACAGCGGCAGTCCTCGATGTAAAGCCCCGTCAGCCCGACATCGGAGAGGAGCATCAGCCCGCGCGCCTCGTCGAACGCCGCATCGTCGTACATCGGCGAGTTGTCGAGTCCCGATTCATACTTCGCGCCCTGCAGGTTCCCGGTGTCGTACACCTCGAAGTACCGGCCGTTTCTCGGCTCGAACTTCACCGAACCCCAGCAGAGCGTGCCGTCGCCGAGCGTCCGGTGCTCGGAAAACCATGTGTTCCAGCGGAACAGCGCCGGGAAGAGCTCGGACACGAACCAGTCGTCGCGGAAGCGTTCCCACAGCCGCAGGACGACGAGGGATCCGACGGGCGGCTGCGAACGGTCGCGGCTCTTGTTGTCGTCCGACGCGCCGAAATTCGGGATGAAGCCCTCCTCGGTTGCCTCGTTCGTGATCGCAAAGGCGTTGAGGTACGCGAGCTCCCGGCTCCCGAACTGGCTCATGAGCGCGGCGAAATAGGTGTCCCAGTCGAAGAGGACGTACCCGCCCCATCCCTCGCTCCAGGCACGGCTGACGGGGGAGCAGATCCGGTCGTGCTCCGGCTCGTAGATCGTGTCCCACGCGAGGCAGCTGCGCATCGCCTGGTACGCGCCTGCATTCTCTCCCCAGGCCGCTTCCTCGGCGAGCACCTCAGCCCGCGCACGGTCCAGCATCCCGCGGACCTCTTCGACCGTGGCCGGGACGGTGGAGACGGCGACCGGGCCGTCGAGCGTCACGCTCCGATACGGCAGGAGCGCGTTCGCGTACACAAAGGGATCGCGCCGTCCGGTGGTGTGGATGACGATCTCCCGCCCGTCCGGGAACGAGCCGCCGATCCTCCCGTTCCGGTTCCAGAGCGTCCCCGGCTTGCCCCAGAGCAGGGCGGCTTCAATCACCAGCGCCGGTGCGCGGACCGCCTTTCCCACGGGCGTGACGAGGATATACTGCTCGCCTCCCTGCGCGGTGCTCTCGACGGTGATCTCGCACGCTCCCGCCCGGAAGGTGAGGCTCGTATAGCGCCCGTCCCAGCTGCGCGATCCAGGTCTCAGACCATGGTCTCCGACCTTCAGGTCCCGGATCAGGCGGGAATCGGTGAAATCCTTGAAGCTGAGCCCGATCGCAAACCCGTACGGCAGAAGGACGTGCGCGGTCATGGACATGGAATACCAGGTGTTCCATCCGCGGTTGGTCAGCTTCCTCAGTTCGTCATAGTTCATGCTGTTCTCCCTCCCGGCTTTCCCCGCCGTATTTCAGATAATAGCCCCAGACCTCTTCTCCGTAGGAGGTGACGGAGCAGGTATTGGCGTTGTACCGGCTGAACGCGCGCTTCATGCCGTCCGCGCCGAGCCGTCCGAAGTCCACCTCCCCGGCAGCCTCGTGAGCCGCCGCGAGGAGATTGAGCGTCCCCATGCGCAGATTGAAGGCCGTGTCCCGGTTGAGCCGCAGCCACATCGTTCTCACGTCCGCGGGGACATTTTCATCCAGCCCGTCGGGCATCCCGAGCCGGTCCGGGGTCTCGATCCCGTGTTCCCGGGCGAACCGGAGCGCGCGGATGGCGACCCGGCCGAAGATCTGCATGTACCCGGTCGAGCTGTCCGATCTCCCGAACCAGCCGAACCGGACCGCCGCATCCGCCGCCGCATCCATGAGGTCGATCTCCTTGATCTCGCGGAAGAGGATGGCGCAGATCGCCGCCCCGGGAACGCCGTAGTCCGCCGAAACCTGCCGGATCACGGGCTCCAGCTTTTGGATGATCTCCTCCGTTTTTGCGGGGGAATAGAGCCGGATCATGCGCCGTCCCCCGGCAGCGTGACGCCGCGGATGTGACGCCCGTCGCCCGCGAGCTCGAGGACGGGTGCGGAGAGGCTGCCCGGATGGCGGTCGAAGCGCAGAGTCGTGATCCCGGTGAACGGCAGATGAAAGACCGAGCACATGTACGGGAACGCGAGGTTCAAGAGATGTCCCATCGCCGCCGAGGACGAGCCGCCGTGGCTGAAGAGCGCGACGGTGAACTGTTCGTCGTCCGGCCGCGTGTTGCGGTAATACCGCCCTTCCCGGACATAGCCGAGCGAGGCGAGCCAGCCGTCGATGCCTTCCTCGACGATCCGGACGGATTCGATAACGCGGCTGCCCGCATAATACGGATGCGCCCGCCAGTTCGCGTCCAGAAGGTCGTCTCCCGCCCGTACCATCTCGTCGGCGATCTTCCACGGGTGCCCGCCCAGGAAGATCTCCCGCCCGTCTGCCGAACTCCAATGGAGCTCGTGCATGAAGTCGAGCACCACCGGCGTGAGTCCGAGCACCTTCGCCGCGGCATCCGCCGTCTGTCGGGCGCGTCCCTGCGGAGAGGTATAGATCGCCCCGATCCCCTCCTCGCACAGCCGTTTTGCCGCCGCGTCCGCCTGCAAAACGCCGAGCGGCGTCAGGCAGTCGTGCTCATAATCCGGTTCGCCGTGCCGCACAAATACGATTCTCATGGTTGGCTCCTTTCCGCGCTCTTCATGAGAAGAGCCATGCAAGATCGAATTCCGCCGCCGCGATCCCGCCGTCGCAGGGGTCCTCTTCCCCGCGCTCGTAGAGGAGCACGAAGCGGTCCGCCGCGCGGGCATAATCGAGGCTCGAATAGGAGGAGGGGCCCGCAAATACCGTCTTCGATCCGGCCCACGTCCGCCCGCCGTCAAAGCTCCAGCACACCGCCATATTCACGCGTTTTTCCGCGCGCGGATTGGCGAAGAGCGTGATGCCGTCGGCGTCGGGAGGCAGGAGCGACGGATCGGCGAGCTCGTCCCGCTCCAGGCGGAGGAAGGACGCGTTGCAGCCGCAGAAGGTCTCCTCCCGGAGATAAGCATCCGCGCGGAAATCGACCCAGGTCTCGCCGCCGTCGGTCGAGGTCGCGAGATAGCGCAGCCCGTCGCGGAAATAGGCGCGGGAATTGTAGGTGAGCGAGCCGTCCGCCTGCTCGATGAGGGTCCCCTCTCCGGTGCCGAGCTGGACCGGTGCGGAAGCGTGCCAAATCAGGCCGTGGTCGTCGCTCCAGAGGGCGTTGTTGTAGACGTTCAAGCGGAGCTCGTCCCAGTTCGCGTACTGACCGGCCTGCGTGCGCGAGGGGCAGATCAGCCGCCCGGCGTGGGGACCATGACGGAGACAGATGCCGTGCGCGGAGCCGTGACAGCTCCCGCCGAGGAGGATCTCCCGCCCGTCGGTATGGGTGAATGCCCGTTTTTCGATCTCATGCGGCCGCTCGCCCCAGGTTTCGCCGCCGTCGCCGGAAAAGAGCACGAACCGCCCGCGCAGAATGCCGAGCTCGCGCGCCTTCCGTTCGGCTTCGGCTTCATACGCCGCGAGCTGTTCGGCGGAATAGTGCCCGAATTCGCGCCGCTGGACCGGGATCTTCTCGCCGCAGCACATCACGGTGTCGGTCACGGGATCGTACACCGCGCTGCCCATCGACGTCGCCCAGCCCTCCACGGCGATGAGCGGACGGGGCTCTTCCCATTCCATTCCCGCTTTTTTGCGGGCAAAGCAGAGATAAACCTCTCCTGCCGCGTCAGACAGCGTCCCTCTGCGGTCGTTGCAGAAGGCGTAAAAGGTCCCGTGCCGGTCCGCGGCGACGCTCGGGATCCGGTAATTCGAGCCGCCGCCCGAGGGGAACAGGGGCATGTCGCTGAAATACATAAAATCCTGACTTGCACAGTGTTGGTAGACAGTGATATAATAGAGGCATAATCTCTCGTAAGGGTGGTTTGCCACATGCCGAAATCCAGCAACCGTAAATCCAGAAGGATCACACCATGGGACGGCGATATGGAACGT
>JAFPWV010000166.1 GCA_017412675.1 Clostridia bacterium | reverse complement strand
GGCGGCTCATTCGACCGTGAATTCCGTCCAGTCGATGTGATGGTATTGCATGACGTCGTCAGACTTCTCCATCCCGAGCTTTTCGTAGAACGGGATCGCGTTCTCATTGGCGACCAGATAGACGGCGATGTCCCGCTCTCCTCCGGCCAGCTCGTGCGCCTCCTTCATGAGGCGGCGGCCGATCCCCTGCCGTTCATAATCCCGGTCGACGCCGAGGTCCGTGACGAAAAGCCAGTAGGCGAAATCCGTCAGGCCGAGCAGGACGCCGACGAGAAGCCCGTCCTCACGACGCGCCGCAAGGCTGATCGACGCGCGTTCCAAGAGGACCGGGATCCGTTCCGGGAAACGTTCTTTCGGGTACTGGGAACCGAGGTCGGTGCGTTTTAGAAAATCGATATATTCCCCGGCCGTCAGCCGTTCGCTGTGGATCTGAATCATCTTGTCCGTTCCTTTCAAATATCCAACCCGTATCATACGGAGGTTTTGTATGCTGAGAATCCATCCCGACCGCCGCCACCTTGCCGATGAGCACGGAAAGACCGTCTATCTGATCGGCGACACCGCGTGGGAGCTCTTTCACTCCCTGAGCCGAGAGGAAGCGATCCGCTACCTCGACTGCCGTGCCGAGCAGCGGTTCAACTTCATTCAATGCGTCATCCTGTCGGAGCGCGGCGGGCTGACCGAGCCGAATGCCTACGGCCGCCTGCCCCTCCTCACCGGCGAAGGGGGGATCCCCGATCCGACGCTCCCCGATCTCGCGGGGGATTACAACTATTTCGACCACGTCGAGTTCATCGTCACGGAGGCCGAGAAGCGCGGGCTCATGATGGGCATCCTCCCGACGTGGGGCGACAAATTCAACAATCTGTGGGGCGGCGGTCCGGAGATCTTCACGCCGGAAAACGCCTTCCTCTACGGAAAATGGCTCGCCGGGCGCTTGAAGCACCACGACAACCTCGTCTGGATCCTCGGCGGGGACCGTCCGCTGACCGAGGAAAAGCACTATGCCGTCGTCGACGCGATGGCCGCGGGGCTCCGTGCGGGGGACGGCGGGAAATTCCTCATGACCTATCATCCGATGGGCGCGCAGTCCTCGTCCGCCTTTGTGCACGCGAAGGACTGGCTCGACTTCGACATGTTTCAGTCCGGGCACGGCTGGCCGACGCCTCCGTCGTATGAGATGGCGGCGCACGACCGCTCCCTCTCCCCCATCAAGCCGACCATGGACGGCGAACAGCGGTACGAGGATCACCCGATCAATTTCCAGCCGGAGAAAGGGTATTTCGACGCGTACGACGTGCGGGTGACAATGTGGTGGAATCTGTTCAGCGGCACCTGCGGCAATACCTACGGCCATCACGCCGTCTGGTGCATGAGCAGGCAGGAAAACCGCTATTTCCCGAACGTCTGGGAGACGGCGCTCCACCGTCCCGCGGCGGAATCCGTGCGGATCTTCGCGGCGTTCGTCGACGCGCATGACTGTGCGGACCTCGAGCCGATCCGCGACGCGATCCTCGAGAACGAATCCGGCGCGAATTACGTCGCAGCGGTCCTCGTCCGGGGAGGACACAGCGCCTATCTGCTCTCCCCCTGCGGCATCCCCGAAAAGCTGAATCCGGAGCGGTTCCCCGCGCCCATCCGCAAGATCCGCGCGTTTCATCCGGCGGATGGAGGAGAGATCCCCGTCATCATCCGCGGCGACGGGTCGTACTTCTTCCCGGATCGCCCGTGCGGACGCGGTCAGGACGCGGTGATCGCGCTCGCGTGGTGAATCAGTCGGCGGTGACGGCTTCCGCTGCGGCGGCGGTGCGCATCCGGTCCGGATCGACGGCGTCCCGCCCGTAGGCGTCGAGGAAGCGGTCTCCCCACGCATCGGTTTTGAGGTTGTACATCAGCGACCACACCGTCCAGAAGAGGTCCGTGTGCCGATCGCCGAGACCTGCTCCCCCGCAGTCGACGAAGCCGGAAAAGCGTCCGCCCGCAAACAGTACGTTCGGCAGACAGGCGTCCCCGTGGATGAGGCAGTCCGGTCGAAGCGCGTCCCCGCCGTCTGACAGGACCGCACGCGCATCGTCCGCCGAGCGGATGCCGAACCGTTCCGTATGAAGGTAATCGTGAAAGAAGCCGGATGCAAGCCCGCGCTCGGCAGAGGCAAGCGTCATCGCCGTCCGGTCCGGAAGCGCAGTTTTCCCGGCGAAAGCGAGGCCGCTGTCGTGCAGTTCGCGGAAGACGGGGCCCAGACGGTCACAGAGGAACGCCGGGCAGTCGAGCAGATGTGTCCCGTCCTCGCCGGGGACTCTGCGCGTCAGCATCCAGTCATGCTCCCGGGAAACATACAGAAGGACTTCGGGGCCGCATCCGGCGTCGGCGAACACGCGGGTAAGGGAGGCTTCTTCGGCGAGCGTTCCCTTTGCCGCGCGCTTGAGGAAAAAGCCGCCGTCGCGGTCGATGAAATACACGCGGGCCGCGTCGGAGCAGCTGCTGTCGTAGACGGGCGAGGTTCCGAGAAGATCCGCCGCTTCCGGAGGTGTGTCCGGAGGCAGGGCGGGCAGAAGGGTGCGGGTCATGATGGCCGCCCTCTCTTTTGCCTGGTCGATGTTGTTTCATTGTAGCATATTCCGGCGGAGAATGCAAGGGGGAGGGTCAAAACGGACTTCGGGAGAAAAGCCGTTCCGGCGAACGGCGAACATATGAAAAAGCCGCCTCCGAAAGTGAACCGCTCCAGTAAAAACGGACAATGACAAAAAAGCTCTTATG
>JAFPWV010000165.1 GCA_017412675.1 Clostridia bacterium | reverse complement strand
GGGTGAACGTGTCGCCGCTGGTGAGGGTCTCGGGCAGCTTCATCTCATCAAACCCGATGGAGGCTTCCTGGATCTCGCCGTTCATCTCCTCGGTGAGGAAGGCGTAGTGCGTCGTGTTGGAGCGCGTGTAGATGTTGAAGGCGAAGCCGTTGTAGTCCTTCTCGGGCAGATCGTCCGTGACATAGGTGAGCTCCTCCTCTTCCTCGGCCGCGGCGTTTTCAGCGGAAGTCACTGCCGTGGAATCGGTGGGTACCGGGGTGCCTTCGTCGACGGCATTTTCGGTCGCGCCGGAGCAGGCGATCAGCAGGGGAAGCAGCAGGAGAACGGACAAAAGCAGCGCAATCGTTTTTTTGAACATGACGGACCTCGTTTGATAGGATTTTGATGGACAGGATCCTGCGATCATGATACCACATCCCGCAGGAAAAGGGAAGGGCTCGGACAAAATCGGGAAAAAATTTACAATGGGATGAAATAATATGTGCGGGAGGGGATCATTTCCGCCCGACGATCCGCACGGTCACGGGATGCCGCCAGTCGGGCTGTCCGGCCGCAGTTTCGGAGAGGGTGCCGTCGGCGTCGTGATAGGCGTAGGTCACGGCGGAATAGGCGCCCTTTTCATAGCCGTAGTCCAGCCCGCCGTCGTCGTAGAGGGTGAATTGCCCGTCCGCCCCGGCGTAGATGCGGAGCTCGTATTCCCTGCCGTCGAGATCCGCGGTGGACTGCACGGGCGGCGCGACGGGAAGGATTGCCCCGGCCTTGACGAAGAGCGGGATCTTATCGATCGGCACGGGGATCTTCACATACCGTCCGCCCTCATGGAAGGCTTCGGTCTCATAGTCGTACCAGCCGCCCGCGGGCAGGTACACCGTCATGTCCTCCGCGCCGGGATCGGTGACCGGGCAGACGAGGAGGGACGGTCCCCAGAGGTATTCACCCGACGCCTTCGCCGCCTCCCGATCCTTCGGATACGCGAGCGCGAGCGGCGTGACGGGCATCGTGCCGTCGAAGGTCACCGCGGCGTGGACCGAATAGAGGTAGGGCAGGAGGGCATAGCGCAGCCGGATCGCCTTTTCGATCGCGTCCCGGTACGGCGTTCCCCGCTCACCGAAGCGCCAGACCTCGCGCGGGGTGTTCGTCCCGTGGGAACGCATCATCGGCGTGAACGCGGCGAACTGCAGCCAGCGCGTGTAGAGCTCGCGGTAGCCCTCGTCGTCGGAGCCCCGCGGATAGTCGCCGTCGCGGAACCACTCGTAGCCGCCCGCGGCGAAGAACGACCCGATGTCGGAGTTCCAGTACGCCTCGCCCGTCGCGACGTAGTTCTGCACGATCCGCACCTGCTTCCTCAGCGTCTCCCAGTTCGCCGAGCAGTCGCCGGACCAGACGACCGTACCGTAGCGGTGCTGACCGGAGAAGCCGGAGCGGGTGAGGTTCACGACGCGCTTCTCGGAGCACTTCCGCTGATTCTCGTACATCCCCATCGAATGGTGGAGGGAGTATACGTTGAGGATCCCGTCGTCGAGGTACTTTTTGAATTCCCCGACGGAGCGGGCCATCCGCTCGGGCAGGGGATCCCGTTCCTTTCCGCCCCAGACCGCGTCGAACGGCTCGGAGGAATCGCACCACCAGCCGTCGATATCGTACCGGAACAGCCCCTCGTTCGCCTGCTTCCAGTAGAGGGCGCGGGCCGCCTCGTCGAAGGCGTTGACGGTGGAACCGTCGCCGAGCAGGTGTCCGGCTTCGCGCATCTCGACCCGGTCCTCGCTCTCACCCGAGAGGTTCGGCCAGATGGAGACCATCAGTTTGAGATCCATCCGGTGCAGCTCCTCCGTCAGGGCTGCGGGATCGGGATAGCGCTCCTTGTTGAAGTGCTTGTTGCCCCACATCCCGTCGTCCCAGTAGAGCCAGTCCTGGACGAGCACGTCGATCGGGATACCCTCCGCGCGGTAACGGCGGCCGATCTCGATCAGCTCCTTTTGCGAGGCGTACCGCTCCTTCGACTGGACGTAGCCGAAGGCCCATTTCGGGAGCAGGGGCGTCGTCCCGGTGAGAGCTTTGAGCGCCCGGCACACGCCTGCGAAGTCCCCGCCGTAAAGAACCCAGAAGTCCACCGCGTCGACCGAATCGAGGAAGAATTTGCCCCGGCGGTGGTCCGTCGCGTCGAAGGTCATGACGGACGCGCAGTTGACGAGGACCGCGTAGCCCTTCGTCGAAACGAAGACCGGGACGGCGATCCGCATGTTCTCCTGGTAGAGCGGCACGAACTGCCCGCGGAGGTTCGCGTATCCCTCCTCGTGGCTGCCGAGCCCGAAGAGCGTCTCGTCTTCGGTGAAATCGAAGGTCACCGCACCGTGGTTCGAGACGCGGATGAACGTCTCATCCCCGCCCTCCGCGGACGCCCGCACGCCGTCGACGGTCTGGCGGAAGGTCACGTTCCCGCCGGTCTGACGCCGGATCTCGTAGGGCTCGAGGCGGAAGCGGGAGGCGCGGGTGAGCCGTTTGCCGTCCGCCGCGACGGTCACGCAGTCTTCTCCGACGGTCACGGTGAGGCAGCCCGCGGTGACGGCGGTCTCTGTTTCGCCGGTCTCGACTGCGAAAACCGGATCGGCCGGGATCGGCGCGGTGACGGAATAGGACACGGGCTCCGGACCGTCGGAGGGGCCGGCTGTGATGCGGACGATGCCGTCGGCATAGGGAAGGACGCGGATGACGCAATCGTCGTGCGGGATCAGTACACCTTTCTGGATCATGGCAGCTCCTTTATGTGTTCCGTTTCATTCGTTCGTGGTAGATCGCCGTCCATGCAGGCCCGGGGATCCGGCGCGAGCCGACGTCCGGGAGGAGGGAGCGGAACCCGTCGGCGATCTCATGGGGATTCCCGTAAAGAGGGCCGTATTCCGCCCGCCAGCTCTCCCCGTCCCGGATGCCCGCCGCCGCGTTGGAGGCGATTTGGTTGACGAGGTCCTCGGCGCGGCAGCTTTCGTTGAAGGCGACGCCGCAGTCCCCGCCGAGGATGAGGTTCGCGCGGACTCGGTTGTCCCGGCTGCGCTGCACCGCGATATGCGTATCGTTGTTCGAGAGCGTGTTGTGATCAAATCCGCAGCCCTCGGTATAGCCCAGATGCCGCGCGTATCCGCCGAAGCAGAGACCCGCGAAGCCGCGGCAGTCCGCGATCACGTTGTCGTGGACCCGGACGCCCGAGACCCGGAAGAGCGCGTTGTCGTCCGGGGAATGCTCCGTCGCCACCTCGATCCCGATGTCGCAGTCAAAGACGAAATTCTCCGCGATCTCGATGTCCTGCCCGCCGTCGACGTAGATGCCGTCGGCACAGGCGCCGAAATGCCCGTCGTCGTAATAGGCCATGTTGCCTTCGGTCGAGATGCCCCAGACGAGGTTGTTCCGGCAGACGCCGTGCCGGACGAAGTCGACCTCGTACGGGTTGCGGCCGTCCGTGTTCCCCGGATGCCTGGCCGTGCCCTCGAAGCCGATCATGTCGATGCCGATGTTGTTGTTGTCGTGGATCACGTTCGAGACGATCCGGAAGCCGTCGATGTTGCCGTTGAGCACCAGCGATTCGCTCGAGCCGCATTCGCAGTCATAGACCTCGCAGCCCTCGACGGTCAGATCGGTCACCGGGGCGAGATCGTTGCGGGCGTAGACGCAGATCCCGTGCACGCCGCGGATCCCGTGGACCTTGCAGGCCCGGATCGTGATGCCGCCGAGGGGGATGTCCCCCGCCTCCCGGGTGCTCTCGTACCGGATCCCGTGCGTCCCGCCTTCGACCTCGAAGCCCTCGAGGACGAGGTGGTGCACGTTGCGCATCCGGATTCCGACGCCGCCGTCCGGGCAGATGAGAACGTGCTCGCCGTCCGCTGCCCGGATCACGGTGGGGCAGTCCGCCGTCCCCGACGCCTCCGGTCCGAGCGAGATTTTGCCCCAGACTCCGCCGTGCACGAGGATCCGCGCGCCCGGATTCGACGCGGCTGCCTTCGAGACGTCGCCGAACGGATCGGCCTCGGACCCGTCCCCCGCCGCGCAGCCCCGGAGGGATACGTGGACGGTCTTTGCGGGAACTGTTCTTTCCGCGGTCCCGCTTCCGCGCCCGATGTTCTCAGTCTTCATAGGCTTCGAGCATCTTTTCGAGTTTTTTCAGGTAGACCTTTTCGTTCTTCGCATAAGCGGAAGCGAAATCGGCGCGGCCTTCGCGGACGAGCTGGACGAAGAGATGGCCGGCGGTGTTCAGCGCGAAGCTGTTGAGGTAGCCGACGTCGAAAATCAGGCTGTCGCGGATGATGTCGAGCATTTCCGCGCTCTGCTGGTCCCGGTTGTACTTGTCTTTGAGCGCGATGTCGTAGTAGGCCGGGATCACCGTGGCTGAGTTGACCATGCACATCGCCTCCGTCACGCAGCCGACGAAATCGAGATCCGTGACGGTCGAGGGGAAGAGCATGAGGGAGAAGATGTCCGTCGAGGTCGAGTAGTATTT
>JAFPWV010000164.1 GCA_017412675.1 Clostridia bacterium | reverse complement strand
GCGCAGGCAAAATAAGCGACCCGCTCTTCGCGGGCTTGCGAAGTGAGCCCGCCTTTTGCCCGCGGGGGCTCCCCGCTGTCACCGGGCACCGCCCGGTCTTCGCGGGCTTGCCAACGGTGAGCCCGCCGACTGTCCCCGCGGACCCCGCGGCGCAAGCGAAGCCGCGCAGGCAAAAAGAAAAAAGCGCGTGTGAGGGGGAAAACACACGCGCCGAAAACAAGGAGGTCCCCATGCTTCACTTTATTCTCGGCCGCGCAGGCACCGGCAAAACCTCCCGCATCGCCGATGAAGTTGTGCGGGAAATCGCCTCCACCGAGCGCCCCGTCGTCCTCCTCGTCCCCGAACAGCAGACCGTTGCATGGGAAACCAAAATGGCGGCCCGCCTCCCCGCCTCCGCCAACCTGCGGCTCGAGATCACCAACTTCACGCGCCTCGCCAACTCCGTCTTCCGCGAGTTCGGCGGCCTGGCCGATCCCATCCTCGACGAGGGCTCCCGCACCCTCCTCGTCTGGCGCGCCATGCTCTCCGTCCGCGATGCGCTCACCGTCTACCGCGCGCCCGAGAACATGCCGGGCAGGGAAGACCGCTCCCTCCCCAAGCTGATGCGCGCCGTCGACGACTTCAAGACCGCGGGCGTCTCTCCCGCCGAAGCCGCCGAGATCCTCGACCGCCTCGAAGCGGCACAGGGCGAGACCTCGCCAGATGACGACCGCTCGGGCAGCCTCCTCCACCGGATGCGCGACGCCGTCCTCGTCTACGCCGCCTATGAAGCGCTCCTCCGGGAACCGCAGAACGCGGACCGCGGGATCGATCGCGGCGACCTCTTCCATCATCTCATCCGAACGCTCCGCCTCCACCCCTTTTTCCGCGGGAAGGCGGTCTTTGTCGATTCGTTCTTCTCCCTCACCGCGCCGGAGCAGACGATCCTCGACCTCATCTTCCGCCAGGCCGACGAGGTGTGGGTCACCTTCGCCTGCCCGCCCGCCGACGCCCTCTCCGGCGACGAATTCCAGTTCGCCGAGGTCCGGGAATTCTATAAAACCGCCGTGCGCCTCGCCAACCGCGCCGATCTGCCCTTCGAGCGGATCGCGCTCAAGGAGAATGTCCGCCACCGGTCCGCGCCCCTCCTCGCCCGCGTCGAGAAAAACCTCTTCCGCTACGCCGGAGGAGAAACAGATCCTTCCGAATCCGCGGAAATCCCGGAGAGCGAGCGGAAATCCGTCCGGATCCTACGCTGCGCCGATCTCTGGGATGAAGCTGAAGCTTGCGCGTCCCTGATCGACCGCCTCCTCCGCGACGGGTACGCGCCCCGCGACATCGCCGTCGTCGCCCGGAACATCGAAAGCCGCGCAGGCATCACCGACGCCGTCCTCCGCGCGCACGGGATCCCCTGCTTCCTCTCGGAATCCACCGCCGTCTCGCATTCCCCCGCCGTGCGCCTCGTCCTCGCCGCCCTCTCCGTCGAAGCGAACGGCTGGCAGCGCCGCGACGTCATGCGCCTCATCAAGACCGGCCTCACTCCCGCGGGCGACGCCGACGGATCCGACGAGACCGGACCGTTCGCCGCCTTCGCCGAGGACGCCTTCGAGCAGTACGCCGCCACCTGGAACATCCGGGGCCGCCGCATGTTCGAGTCCCCCCGCTGGTCGATGAACCCCGCCGGCTACCGCACGGAGATCACCCCCGCGGGGAAAGCCCTCCTCGATCTGGCGAACGGGGTGAAGGACCGCGTGATCCCGCCCCTCGCCCGCTTCCTCTCGCTCTTCGCGGACGGTCCTGCCCCGGTGCGCGACATCGCCGCGGGGATCGTCACCCTCGCCGAGGACTACGGCATCGCCGCGCGGCTCACGGAACTCGGGGATGCCTGCCGCGCGCTCGGTCTCCCGGCAGACGCCATGCGCGCCGAATCGAGCTGGGACGCCGTGTGCAGGATCCTCGATTCGATGGTCGAGATCCTCGGGGACACCGCCCTCGACGCCGGACGCTGTGCCGGACTGTTCGCCCGTGCGGCCGCCGCGCTCGACGTCGGGACCATCCCCACCGGCCAGGACGAGGTCGTCCTCGGAAGCGCGTCCGGGGTCCGCTTCGACGAGGCCGGATGCGTGATCATGCTCGGCACGGTCGACGGCGAATTCCCCGGATCGGTCAGCGACGGCCCGTCCTTCTTCGACGACCGCGACAAAGCGCTCCTCGAGAGCGTCGGCCTCTCGATCGGCGGACCGGATACGGCCATGCAGTCGGCCCGCGAGGCCTTCATGTTCTACCGCACCGCGGCCTCGGCGTCGAAGCTGCTCTTCCTGCTCGCCCCCGCGGACGGCGGAAAGACCCTCTCGGAAGGCGCGCGCCGCATCGGGGACATCCTCGAGATCGCCGGCTGCCCGGGTGTGCAGACGTTCGGCGAGCTGCCGCTTTCGGAGATCCTCTATCACCCCGCGACCGCCGAATACCTCCTCTCGCGCCGCCCCGACCGCGCGGATCAGGAGATCCTCTCTGCCCTCGTCGGAGCCGCAGATAGACCCGCGGTCCCGCTCACGGGCGTCTCGGACCGGATCGCGCGCGCGCAGGCTGCTCCGTCGGACCGGATGCGCCTCTCCGAGACCCGGATCAACACCTTCCTCACCTGCCCGTTCCGCTATGCCTGCCGCTATCAGGTCAAGCTCGAGGAACCGGCCGAGGCCCGGATCACCGCGGCGGACGTCGGGATCTTCGTGCACGCGGTCCTCGAGCGCTATTTCACCGAATACCCGCCGTCCGACACGCCGCCGTCCGAGGAAGACATGCGGAAGGCTGCTTCCCGCATCATCGGGGATTACATGGACGAGCTTGCCCGCGCGACCGGGGACGATCTCTCCGCGGACGGGCGGCTGAACTACCTCTTCCGGCGGCTCGAGCGGCACGTCCTTGTCTTTCTGCGCGCGATCTCCGAGGAGATGGCCCAGAGCGGATTCCGCCCCGCCGCGTTTGAAATGCCGATCGGGCTGAACGCCCCGAACGCCGCCCGGCCCATCGTGATCCGCACCCCGGACGGGGCCTCGGTGACCCTCGACGGGATCGCGGACCGCGTCGACGTGTGGCAGTCCGGCGGGAAAGAATACCTCCGGATCGTGGACTACAAGACGGGCTCGAAGTCCTTCTCCCTCGAGCGCGTCGCCCGCGGCCTCGACGTGCAGGCCCTGCTCTATCTCTTCTCCGTCTGGAAGAACGGTCTGCCGGACGAAGTGGGCGAAGTGGGCGAAGTGGGCGGATCGGTCCGGGGCAGGGAAGCGGAGCGTGTCCCGGCAGGCGCGGTGTACTTCACCATCAAGCCCCAGCCCGTCTCCGCGGATCACCTGCTCACGGCGGACGAAGCGCGCGCCCTCGCCGAAGAGAAGATCGAGCGCGCGGGGGTCTGGCTGAACGACGAAGAGGTTCTGCGCGCGATGGACCGGGAGCTCTCGGGCCGGTATGTCCCCGTGAAGGAAAACAAGGACGGCTCGCTCGCGGCGCGGGGCAGGGCGAACCTCGCCACCCTCGAGGAATTCGGGGAGATCTGCGGCGAAGTCGAATCCGTCATCGGGCAGATCGCCGGGCGCATCCGGGCGGGATCGGCGGAGGCGAAGCCCCAGCGCGTTTCGGGGTACGACCCCTGCGCAAGCTGCGCGCACCGGGTGATCTGCCGCAGGCGCGCGGAATAAAGGGCGGTGCCCGGAGACAGCGGGGAGCCCCCGCGGGCAAAAGGCGGGTTCACCGTTGGCAAGCCCGCGGAGACCGGGCGGTGCCCGGTGACAGCGGGGAGCCCCCGCGGGCAAAAGGCGGGCTCACCGTTGGCAAGCCCGCGAAGAGCGGGTCGCTTATTTTACCTGCGCACTAACGTTTGCGGGGATGTACTCGCTGAATCCATCGTTTTTTCGCCTGCGCGGCTGGCGGACAAGAGGGCTCCCCGTTTTCACGGGGTGAAACCGACCGGG
>JAFPWV010000163.1 GCA_017412675.1 Clostridia bacterium | reverse complement strand
GGAGGGGTGGAGTCCAGAGGCGAGGAACCGCGCCTCTGGGAGCGGTGATTGACAAGAGGGCGGCTCCGGAGCCCTCTTGTCCGCCAGCCGCGTAGGCGAAAAAAGCAATCGGCCTCGCCGATATACAATCCGCAAGCGTCAGCGCGCAAGCTGGATAATCGATCCAACCCGCTCTTCGCGGGCTTACCGACGGTGAGCCCGCCTTTTGCCCGCGGGGGCTCCCCGCTGTCCCCGCGGACTCCGCGGCGCACAACAGGAAATTCTGCGCAAATGCAAAAAATAAATCGAAAATCTCTTGACAACCCGACGAGAATATGTCATAATAGTGTTGTTGATACCATTATACACAGCTCTCTCGGATTTGTCAATAGAGTTTCGATTATTTTATGTGGAAATTTTAAGGAGAATCTTATTATGTGCGGGCGATATCAGGCATGGGTCGAGGACGATGCCCTCGTGGAGATCCTCGAAATGGAAAAACAGGGCGCCGCGGAGCGGTATCTGCGGCAGGCCGAGGTCTTCCCCGGCACCGTCCAGCCCCTCCTTTACGGCTCCCTCGTGCGCGTGCGGGCGCATCTCTCCCTCTGGGGCGTCTCCCTCGCGCCGTGGGGCAAAAAGGGCACCCTCATCAACGCGCGTGCGGAAACGGCGGCGGAGAAGACCCTCTTCCGCCCGGCCTTCGAGCGCGATCCCTCCTCCCAGACGAAGGCCCGGCGCGCGGCGGTCGTCACCTCCGGCTATTTCGAATGGCAGAACGGCCGGAAGCACCACATCACCGACGCGGACGGCGTTCCGCTCTTCCTCGGCGCCGTCGAGCTGGATGAACCGGCCGCCTCCTCCGCGCCGAACATCGGCGATCCCGAGGAGGCCCCGCCCCGCCGCCATGTGATCCTGACCACCCCGGCAGCCGGCGCACCCGCGCTCATCCACGATCGGATGCCCCTCTTCCTCCCGCGCGACCGCCTCGACGCCTGGCTCTACGACCCAGACTTCGCCCGGTATATGCTCAACCATCCCTTCCCGCTCGAGATGAAGGTGGGATGAGTGCCGGGGAAGGCGCGCCTCATGCGGGACCGCTCGGCGTTCAGGCAGCAAAAAAGGGCGGACGACTTGCATCCGCCCCAGATCAACGGGAACTCAGACCTGTTTCTTTTCGGGAATGATCAATCCGTAGCTGCCGCTGGATCTCTTGTAAACCACACAGGTGTCGCCGGAATCCGCATCCTCGAAGGCATAGAAGGAATGCCCGAGCAGATTCATCTGGAGAACGGCCTCTTCGGCGGTCATCGGCTTGAGCGGGAAGGTCTTGACGCGGATATCGAACGCGCCTTCCTCTTCCACCGGAGCCTCGTTCGTGCCGATGGCGGTCTCCGCCGCCGCGAAGGAGGACTTCATCCTCTTTTCGAGACGGGTCTTGTTCTTGCGGATCTGCCCTTCGATGACGTCGATGCAGCGCGTCACGGCGGTCCGGTAATCCGAGTTCGTCTCTTCCCCGCGGAAGAGCGTTCCGACAACTGAGATGGTGATCTCCGCACAGACGGTATCGCGTACTTTCCGGAACGTCACGGCGGCGTCCGCGCCTCTCGGGAAGTAGCGATCGAATTTCGCGAGCTTTTTCTCGACGAATTCCCGCATATCGTCGCTGATGTTGACCTGTCTGCCGATAATGTTGATGTTCATGATCGTACCATCCTTTATGGAATTTGCCGTCCGGGATGTGCGCCGCAGGTCCGCCTTTGTCGGTGTTACTTGTGACGAATTTCCCTTCCGGCAGTTTTATTATACCACACCACGCACCCGGAGTTGTGGACGATTTGTTAAAGTTTACAGGAACACTGCCGGAAAATGAGGTTCACATAGTGAAAACAACGGAGGAAGCAGCGGCGCTCCGCCGGCACGGATGAAAAAAAGGAACGGTCGTGAAGCGGTATGTTCGGTACCGCCGCACGACCGTTTGTCATCGGAAACCCGCAGAACTTCCTGCCTCTTATTTCTTCCCTCAGTTCAGGTATCCCTGGCGGTACAGAAGCTCCGCGATCAGGACGCCGCCGCCCGCCGCACCGCGCAGGGTGTTGTGCGACAGCCCGACAAACTTGTAGTCGAACATGGTGTCCGGGCGGAGTCGACCGCAGGAAACGCCCATGCCGCCCCAGAGATCGCGGTCGAGGCGGGTCTGCGGACGGTTCTCTTCCTCGAAGTAGGTGATGAACTGCTTCGGCGCGGAGGGCAGATCCAGCATCTGCGGGAGGCCGCGGAAGCTCTTCCACTCCGCGAGGATCGTCTCCTTCGGCGGGGTGTTGTCGAAGGACATGAAGACCGCGGCGGTGTGCCCGTCGGAAACGGGGACGCGGATGCACTGCGACGTGACGAGCGGGGTCTTGGTCGGCACGATCACGCCGTTTCGGACCTCGCCCCAGATCTTGAGGGGCTCGCGCTCGCTCTTCTCCTCTTCGCCGCCGATATAGGGGATGACGTTGTCGGTCATCTCGGGCCAGGTATCGAAGGTCTTGCCCGCGCCGGAGATGGCCTGATAGGTGGTGACGAGGACCTCGCGCAGCCCGTACTTGCGCAGGGGCGTGAGCATCGGGACATAGCTCTGGATGGAGCAGTTCGGCTTGACGGCGATGAAGCCGCGCGTCGTGCCGAGACGCTTCCGCTGGTGCTCGATGACGGCGAGATGGTCGGCGTTGATCTCCGGGATGACCATCGGGACGTCGCTCTGCCAGCGGTTGGCGGAATTGTTGGAGATGACGGGGATCTCTGCCTTCGCGTAACGCTCTTCGAGGGCGAGGATCTCTTCTTTTTTCATATCGACGGCGCAGAAGACGAAATCAGCGACAGCGGCGACCTCCTCCACGCGCGCGGCGTCGAGAACGGTCATGGCACGCACGGCTTCGGGGATCGGGGTCTTCATCTTCCAGCGGCCCTCGACGGCTTCTTCGTAGGTCCTTCCGGCGGAACGGGCGGACGCGGCGACGCCGGTCACTTCAAAATACGGGTGATTGTCGAGCAGGGTCAGAAAGCGCTGGCCCACCATGCCGGTCGCGCCGATGACGACGCACTTCAGTTTTTCTCTCATGATATTGCCTCCGCGGAGCGATGCTCCGGATCGTTGCGGCAGATGCGGCGGTCACACGGATCCGCACACGCAGCGGGAACTTCTTTACGATGTTCATTATAGCATGGAATGCGGGATGTGTCAACTTCCGGATGCACAAAATGTCATCATTTCGGCCCGTCAAAATCTGGTGAATGTGCACGAAGCGATCCGGCGCGGTCTGCGCGATGACAACCGGATCAGAAAATCCCGCTTGCGGTTTCTGCCTCCATTCTGAATTCTGATCCTCACTTCTTACTTCTTCCTTCATCATCTTGTTTTCTTCCCGGAAATATGATACAATAAAGGCAAACCATCAAGAACAGGAGCCCGCCATGGACCGCATTGCCAGCTTTACCGTCGACCACGACCTCCTCACGCCGGGGATCTACGTCTCCCGCCGCGACGGGGATATCACCACCTACGACCTCCGCACCCGCACGCCCAACGCCGGGGACTACATGGACAACCGCACCATGCATACGGTCGAGCACATGTTCGCCACCTTCATCCGCAATTCCGCGATCCGCGATTCCGTCGTCTACTTCGGCCCGATGGGCTGCCAGACCGGCTTCTACCTCCTCACCCGCGGCGTCCCGGACGAAGAAGTCCTCGCCGTCACGATGGATGTGCTGCGTCAGATCCTCGCCTACGAAGGCCCGGTCTTCGGCGCGTCGCAGAAGGAATGCGGCAACTACCGAAATCTCGACCTCGGCGACGCGAAACGGGAATGCGCCCGCTACCTCGCCGTCCTCGAATCGAAGAACAACGACTTCCGTTACGCGACGGCGGCGGAAGAAACCACCTGAACAAACGGAAAAAACCGAAAGGAGCGCGCCATGAAACGTTTCACCCTCGGCACCCCCGAAGATCTCGTCCCCTCGAAGTTCTGCCCCGGCTTCCGCTATGAAGAGACCCCCGTCTCCTATCCCGCCTCGAATTTCACCTGCCGCGAGACGCCCGCCGGCTTCGTCGTCGAATTTCCCCTCGAGGACGACTGCCAGATCTTCGGCTTCGGTCTCCAGCTCAGGCAGTTCAACCACCGCGGACGCAGCCTCAAGCTCGCGGTCAACGCGGACCCCGTCACGGCCAACGGCGAGAGCCATGCGCCCGTCCCCTTCTTCGTCACGAACAAGGGCTACGGCATGTATTTCGACACGGCGCGCTATGCGGAATTCGACTGCGGGAAGCAGAAAAACCCCTTCCTGACCGGCCGAAAAGCATCGTCCGAAGGCGGCGCGGCGGACAATGAGGCCGATCTCTACGCCGTGCGGCGGGAGGACGCGGCCTACATGACCGTGCGGATCCCCGCGGCCCGCGGCGTCGACGTTTACGTCATCGAAGGCAAGACGATCTCGGACATCGTCGCGCAGTACAACATGCTCTCCGGCGGCGGTCCCGAGGTGCCGGAGTGGGGCCTCGGAATGCTCTACCGCTGCTATACGGGCTGGGATGCCGAGAAGATCAAATCCGTCGCCGATTATTTCCGCGAAAACGACATCCCCTGCGACATCATCGGCCTCGAGCCCGGCTGGCAGACGCACGCCTATTCCTGCACCTACAAGTGGAGCAGCCGCTATCCCGATCCGGACGGTTTTCTCGCGTATCTGCGGGAGCGCGGGTATCACGTCAACCTGTGGGAGCACGCCTTCACGCACCCGGACGCCGATTTCTTCCGGGAGATCGCGCCGTACTCCGGCGACTGGATGGTCTGGGGCGGCCTCGTTCCGGACTTTGCGACGCCCGAAGCTCGTAAGATCTTCGCGGATTACACCCGGGAGCATCTGGTGGAGCGCGGCATCGACGGCTTCAAGCTCGACGAATGCGATTCGAGCGACAACACGGGCGGCTGGAGCTTCCCGCTGACCTCCCGCTTCCCCTCGTGCCTCGACGGCGAGCAGTACCACTCCCTCTTCGGCACGCTCTACATCCAGACCCTCATGGACGCGCTCGGCGGGCAGAAGACCCTCTCCGAGGTGCGCAACATCGGCGCGCTGGCGGCATCCTATCCGTTCGTGCTGTACAGCGACCTGTACGACCATCGGGACTTCATCCGCGGCGTCGTCAATTCCGGGTTCTCCGGGATCCTCTGGGCGCCGGAATTCCGCTCCGCGCACTCGAAAGAGGAGTGCGTCCGCCGGATGCAGGCTGTCACGTTCTCGGTGCAGTGCCTCGTGAACGCGTGGAACTACGACGGGATCCCGTGGGTCGTGCACGAATGCGAGGAGGAGGTCAAGGAGCTGCTCCGCATCCGCGCGGGCCTCATCCCGATGCTGAAGGCGGCGTTCGAGACGTATCACGCGACGGGCCGCCCGCCGATCCGCGCCCTCGTGATGGACTACACGGACGACGCGGCGACATACGGGATCGACAACGAATACCTGTTCTGCGAGGATCTTCTGGTCGCGCCCATCGCGGCGGGCACCGGGGACGAGCGGGACGTGTATCTCCCCGTCGCCGACGAGTGGGAGGACTACTTCACGGGCGAGCGCGTCCCGAGCGGCAAGCTGCACGTCAAGACCGCCGGGATCCCCGTTTACAAACGGGTAAAGCGGTAAGCCCGCGAAGACCGGGCGGTGCCCGGAGACAGCGGGGAGCCCCCGCGGGCAGAAGGCGGGCTCACTTCGCAAGCCCGCGAAGACCGGGCGGTGCCCGGAGACACATAGCGGGCTCACTTCGCAAGCCCGCGAAGAGCGGGTCCGCTCATTTTGCCTGCGCACTAACGTTTGCGGGGATGTACTCGCTGAATCCATCGTTTTTTTCGCCTACGCGGCTGGCGGACAAGAGGACCCTCGGGCCGGGCCCTCTTGTCAATCACCCGGCCCCAAAGGCGCGTTCCCCGCCTCTGGACTCCACCCCTCCTCAGGTTCAACCTCCCTTCTATTCGGGAAGCTCCGTTCAATGGGGCATAACGCCTCATCCATTCTTGATTACAGGGGCCAGTTCCGCGTTAGGAAGCTGAAAACGCTAACAATACGCTCAACGCCGAAGGTGCTCTTTTCCTCGTTAGACTTTCACCAGCAAAGGTGCAGCGGGTATGTGTTCGGTCCAGCCCTGACGGCTCGCTGTGCACCCCTTGCCTCGACGGAGTCGAAAGCTCGAACACAGAGCACATTTCTCC
>JAFPWV010000162.1 GCA_017412675.1 Clostridia bacterium | reverse complement strand
TCGATGCCGAGCAGATAGTCCGCGCTGACGCTGAAGAGGTTTGCGATCCGCGGCAGGAGTGCAATGTCCGGCATCGCCTGATCGCACTCCCAGCGGCTCACGGCCTGCGGGGAGATCGCGAGAAGGTCCGCCAGCGCCTCCTGCGTGTAGTCCGCTTCGCGCCGCAGTTTTTTGATGATTTGTCCGAAGGTCATGAAGGTCTCCTTTTTGATTCCGAAGAATTCAGACGGGCCCGTCCGTGTTCCCATTCTACCACACTTCCCCGTGTTTGACCAGTCCCCGTTCTTTGTGTTTTTCTCCATTTTGCATTGAGTTTTCCCGGTCATTTCCACCTCAGATGCCGCATCCGGCAGACGATGGCCTCCACATCGATCCTGCGCGGCATTTCCATCGGGAGGTGCATCGTTGTGAAGAAGGAGGTATAGACCGTGTGAAGGCCTTCGCGGCGGATCCGTTCATACACCGCTCCGAGCTCCGCTTCAAAGTCGAGCGGCCCCGGACGGTGGCTCACCATCACGGTCCGCAGAAGGAATGCGGCAGCGGTGCGCTGTGCGTCGGTCATGAGCGAGAAGACCCCGCGCACGTCGACCTGCTCCGAGCCGATGAGGAGGAAGCCCATATCGTTTGCTTCGAGCCGCTCCGTCGTGCCGTTCTCGGGATAGGAGGAGAAACGCTCCTCCGTGAACACCCGGCGCACCTCCCAATCGCAGGGCGGAGCGGTCTCCATTTCCCCGCCGGACGTTTGCCAGATCTCCTTCGCGCATACGGTCGCGTCCGAGATACGGTAGTCGTCCATGAGGTAGACGCGATCCGCCGGGCCGAGGTATTCCCCGCTCCCGCCGATGACCAGTATCGTCGAGATGCCGCGGGAGGCCAGTTCCCGCACCCGGTCGGTGAAGGGCGTGATCGGCTCCTTTTTGATGAGCGCCTTCATCTTGGCGTCCCGGATCATAAAGTTCGTCGCGCTCCGGTCCTCATCGATGAGGAGGAGCCGGGACCCGGCCGAGACCGCCTCCATGATCCCCGATGCCTGCGAGGTCGACCCGGACGCGTGTGCCGTCGTGAAGTCCGCCGGGGTATAGCCGCCGGGCAGGGATTTGAGAAACGGCCCGATGTTGAGCCTCGACACGGCGCGTCCATCCTCCGCCGCAATGGAAACGGCGCTCTCGTCCGTCAACACGAATTCCCGCCCGTCCCCCGCGCGATGATCGTAGATGCCGGCGGCTATGGCGTCGAGGAGGGTGGATTTGCCGGAATACCCGCCTCCCGTGATGACCGTCACCCCGCGCGGAATGCCCATGCCCCGCACGCCGCAGAGCTCGATCTCATCCTCCGAGGTCGAGCAGAACGGCACGGCGTCGTCGAGCGGGCTCACGCCGTCCTTCGCGCGGGGGAGGATGCTTCCGTTTGCGACAAACGCGCACCACGGCGAGGAGCGGAGCGCTTCCCGCATCTGAAACTGCTTTTCGGCGAGGAAGAGCGTTTCGGAAAGCGCCTGCCGGTCGAGCGAGGCGATGAATTCGTCCACCGCCTTCGGCAGATCGGAGGTCATCATGGTCATCGCTCTTTTCAGCTTGTGAAACGGCAGCTGGACCTCGAGCCGGAAGCACAGGCAGAGCTTCGGCGGGCAGGGGTGCTCTTCCGGATCCCAGAGCTGGACGGAAATACCGCTGAGATAATCGTAATCCCGCTGGGGACAGACGGCGAAAAAGGCCGTGTTCCGGCGCAGAATCTCCCCGCCGGGCCGAAACAGATCGTATTTCCCGTTTTCGCGGTCCGGTCGGCTGCGGTTGTACAGGGCTTCATTGAGGATGTCGATCTGTGCCGCGAACGCCCGCAGGCAGAAGTCCGCGGCCGCGTCGCGCAGGTGTTCGGTCAGGGTGTCCGGCAGCTCCCCGTTCACCGCGTCGACCGCGTCTCCGAGCCGTCCGCCGAGCGCGGGATCGATCTCCTCCGCCGGGACGCTGACCGTCACGATGGGCCGGTCCTTCGCCGTCTTGTGATTGCCATCGACGGTGAATCCGTGGGAATCCGCCCAGTACAGATTCCAGTTGTCCTCCTCCGGTTCCCGCTGAGCCAGCGGATTGTTTTTCGGTTCCGGGAATTCGACGATCACCTGACCGTCGTAAATGTCGTGCTTTCGTCCGTCCGGACCGAGGAACGAATAGGTTTCGGTCCGCTCGTCCATCTGCCGGAAGTAGTGTTTGAGTCTCTTCAATGGCATCCCCCCTTTGGTCATGACCCCGTCTGCAAGCCGCGGATCGATGTCCTCCGCCGGAATGCGGATCAGGACGATCGGCCGGTCCTGCGCATTCTTCGGCGGGGATTCGATGACAAACGCGATGTCATTTTCATAAAACGTTGTGTCGTGGTCGCCGTATGGCTCTTCGGCCGTCGGCGGCTGAATGACGATCGGCGCGTCATACATCGCATGAAAGGTTTCCGTTTTCTCCTCCATGGAGCGAAAAAGGGTTTTGAGTCTCTTCAAGGGCATTCCTTCTTTCTGAAGTGAAATGGAAGAGCGCGCAAAACCCGCAAAAAAACACGCCCGCCGGAGCGAACGTGTCAAAAACATTGAAAGAACGGGAGCATCCCGCTATACTCTCCTGACAGGCGCGCGCCGGATCTTTTTCGTTTTCATGGCAGACACCTCCTGTCGGGTCAATTTCGGTTTACAACGGCAGTATAGCATATTCCGCGCGCGCTGTCAAGGGGTTCGGGAAAACTCAATCAGGAATTGAGTCCTGCGTGGGCAGTTTACTCGCGAGGAACGCAATTTGAACAGCTTCGTCAGGATAGGGATCGTAAGACCAGCCCTCATCGATAAGACGCGTTACGCAGCGATAACACGTCGACAGCAGCCGGTGAATGGCAAAGCGAAGCTGCTTTCGGAGTTCCTCACCTTCGAGCAGATATGTCATCATAAAGACATCCGTCCCCGTTACATCGGGCATGTCTGCCGCCATCCGTCTCGCCTCTTCACGATCCCCTTCCGCATACAGTACGAGACAAAGAATCTGCGATGCCGCGTGACGCCACCGTTCTTCTCCGCACCCGGACAGGACTCGTCTGCAAAGTTCTCTCGCCTCCCTGAGCAGAACCGGACGCTCATCTTCAGATGCGGCGTTTTCTGCGTACCACCAAAGGTCCGAGGCGAGCAGCTGCCCGAGATATCCGCTGTCCGGCAATTCCCGTACGCCGTCCCGCAGCAGTGCGATCCCCTCTTCAATTTTGTATCCAACGTCAGGCAAGCCCCCCTCGTCCGTCTGATGACGCAGAGTAAGATATTGATCTGAGATCTCCGCCTCGCGTCTCTTTTTGTCCTCCTGCTCCACCCCGAGCAGAGTGTCGACCGTAACATTGTAATAGAATGCAATCCCCGGCAAAAGCGAGAGATCGGGCCATCCTTCGCCGCGTTCCCATTTAGAGACTGCCTGTACCGAGACACCGAGGTGCCGAGCGAGTTCTTCCTGTGTGTTTCCGCGCAGACGGCGCAGTTCTTTCAGTCGTTGTGCGATCTTGATTTCCATGTCAGAAACCTCATAGATTCAGTAGTCCAAGGCCTTGTCCGATCATATTCTATCACAGCGGCGGTATTCTGTAAAGAACCGTTTCGTGGAACTGTTGAGATAAGATTCAACGGATCGTTCAAAAAAACACCCTGTCACCCATCCTCCTCCCCGTTGACATCCCGCCTCGTTGTGTGCTATACTATACGCAGAACGACACGATCCGCTCCCGAGGAGGTTTTTACCCGATGAACGAACGAGAGATGGTGCGCGATCTCGCAAAGCAATACGCCGACGTCGCGTTCTCCGACGAATCCAGAAAGAAGGCGGAAAACTGGGGACGCCTCAACGCCCTCGACGCCTCCGCACGCCCGCCGATCATCCTCGATCAGCTCCCGTGGCATGAGTTCGGCGGATGGGAAGAGCTGCGCTGCCAGGCATCCGATCCCCTTCTGCGCGGGATCGAGAACTACTTCCGCTCCGAGCTGTTCCGCATCCGGCATTTCGGCGCCGATCTCGTGCTCCCGACGTATTTCCCGTGCGGGAAGGCCTATTCCGACACCGGGTACGGCCTCACGACCGTCACGCAGGACGAGAGCGAGCACCGAAACGCGCAGACCCACCTCTACGCCGATCAGCTCCCCGACGAGGAATCCCTCTCGAAGCTGAAATTCCGCACCATCACGGCGCACCCGGAGGAAACCGCGAAGAACAAGGCGGCGATCGAGGCAGTCATCGGGGACATCCTCGAGGTCCGGCCGACGGGCGTCATGCTCTGGGAGGGGATCTGGGACCGCATCACCTTCTGGAAGGGCGCGGAATCCTGCCTCTACGCCGTCATCGATGAGCCGGAATTCGTGCACAAGCTCATGCGGCGCGTCGTCGACATCGAGATGGACGCCATCGATCAGCTCGAGGCGCAGAACCTGCTCGCGGCGGGCCCCGGCACGAAATGCCATTGCGTCGAGACCTACACGGACGAGGACCGCTACCGCGCCATCGATCAGGCACACATCCGGACCCGCGACTGCTGGATCTCCGGCGCGGCGCAGATCTTCTCGGAGGTCTCCCCGGCGATGCACGACGAATTCGAGATCGAATATGTGAAGCCGCTGTACGACCGCTTCGGATGGGTCAACTACGGCTGCTGCGAACCGCTCTGCCGCAAGATCGACATCATCCGGAAAATGAAAACCGTGCGCTCCATCTCCGCAAGCCCGTGGACGGACGTGGACATGCAGGCCGAGGCGATGGGCGGGGATTTCGTGATGCTCCGCAAGCCGAATCCCGCTTATGTGCGCGCCGGATATCCCGAGCTCGACGCGGTGAAGGCCGAGGTGCGGAAGGCGCTGAAAGCCTGCCGGCAGAACGGTACGCCCGTTGCGTTCGTGCTCAAGGACATCACAACGGTGAACTGCCGCGTCGAAGGACTGACCGAATGGGTCGCGCTCATGAAGGCGGAGATCGAGAACGGCTGAATCTGAAATCCAATCAAAAACAGGCATCGGACCCACACGGGCGGTGCCTGTTTTCACGTCGCGGGGTTACCACCGAATGTCCGGCGCAGTCTCGTCAAGCGGCGGGATCTCGGGCGTATCGGCGATTTTCCGAAGCGGCGCATACCGGACGCCGAATTCCGCCGGGAAATCCTCGAAGCCGGGGACCCCATCGGGCCGGAAGTCGCCTTCGGCGGGATCGCGGAACCGGATCGAGCGCTTCATCGAGCTGCCGTCCTGACCGGAGAGGGAGGAGAGCTCGTCCGCGTGGACGGGAGAATCCTCCGGAACCGCGGGATCCCAGAGGAGATTGCCGTCGATCCGCTCGCCCCATTGCGCCGGCATCCCGTAGGGAGAATACGGGCAAAAGAGGATGTTGTTTTCCACGAGATCGCCGCTCTCCGGGTACCACACATGGACGTGGACGGTATTGCCGAGGCAGATATTATGCCGCACCGTGCGGAAGAAGCCCTCGCGGAGCTTGATCCCGCCGCGGAGGCAGAGATTCTCTTCGATGAGGCAGCAGGACGAGCCGTCGTCGAGGTCGATGTCCCAGCCGCGGTCACAGCGGAAGCGGTTTCGGACGATCGCGTTCGGAGCGATCATGTCGAGGACGGCGAACTTTCCCGCATCGCGGTCGTCAAGGCCCCCGAGATGCCAGTACCGGTCCCGGCCCCAGGAATTGTAGCTGCCGTGGTCCCCGGTCTCGCGGACGGTGTCGAAGACGTCGCAGCCCTCGATCCGGTGCCCGCCAAAGGTTCCCTCGGAGACGTTGATCCCCGCACGGGACGTATGGCAGATCGTGCAGTTCTTCACGGTGATCCGCGCGGCCATGGAGATCTCCACGCCCGTCGCCTGCTTCTCCGTCAGCCCGACGTGCTCGATCAGGCAGTCTTCGACGAGACCGTCCTTCGGATAAGAATCGGACTTCGGACCAGGTGTCTGATCGATCGCGTCGACGGACTGGGTCTCCCCGCACTCGAAGAGCGGAGAACGGACCGCGTCCGGACGCCCGACAAAACAGACGGCGGATGCCCCCATGCACTCGAAATGGGTGCGTTTCACGGCGATCCCGCGGCAATTCCCGTCCGCGAACACGCCGTTCGAGCCGATTTCACGGAGGACGCACCGGTCGAGCCCGCAGTTCTCTGAATCGCGGAAGACAACGGCTCCCCCGCGGTAGATCGTCCAGTCGCTGCGGAGAAGGGGCTCCTTCGTTTTCATGAAGGTGCGGACCGTCCGCTCGAAGGTCAGGTTTTCAAACGTGATGTTCTCGCAGTCCGCGCAGTCGAAGAAGCCCTCGGAAACGGCGGTCTCCGCCCGGTCGAGATCGTCGCCGGGAACAAGCCGCACCAGCACGCGCCCGTTCTTGGCGTCATAGAACCATTCGCCGGGCTCCGTCAGTTCTTCCCGGATGTTCTCGGCGAACCGGTATTCGCGGTGCATCCCCATCTGCCGGTTGTTCTGCCAGCCGCCGGTGAGGAGGAGCGTGCCCTCCGGCGCCTTGCCGTCGATGCGGTAGGAAAAGCCTCCCCAGAGATTGAACCGCTCCAGTAAAAACGGACAATGACAAAAAAGCTCTTATGTGGTACAATACTGCATAGGAGCTTTTGCCATGAAGGAGGGAGAGAGATGGCAGGAAAGAAAGGGATGAAGCACTACCCCGAGGAGCTCAAGGAGCG
>JAFPWV010000161.1 GCA_017412675.1 Clostridia bacterium | reverse complement strand
CCTGGTTAATCCAACGTGCGAAAGGCGAGATGGAACTTGTTCCATCCGCCGTGGGACCAGATGAAATGGAGCAACGCTGCAAGAGAATCCGCGGTACGCACGTTGAGGGGTGGATTCCCAAGGCTGGAACGGCCTTGGGGAGCGGTGATTGACAAGAGGGCGGCTCCGGAGCCCTCTTGTCCGCCAGCCGCGCAGGCGAAAAAAACGATGGATTCAGCAAGTACATCCCCGCAAACGTTAGTGCGCAAACAATAGAAAAGGCGTACCTTCTTCAGGTACGCACTTTTCATCATTGGTGAGTCTTGTGTCCACGGGCACTGCCCAGAGCCCGGTTTACTTGTTCCCGTACGTTCCTTCCGTGCTGAACACCACACCGGCGTCTTCCTTCAGGCGGGACGTCTTGATCTTCTCCTGCAGCAGCGCCCAGAATTCCTCGCCGTCGTTCGGGAGCTCGACCCACTTGCCGGTCTCGGACGAGAGGATCATCGCATTCGCAAGCGAGAGGCCGTTGATGCCTTCGTAGCCCGGTGCGAGGAGCTCTTCGCCGTATAGGATGTGGTTCGTGAAGTTCTTGAGGATGCCGACATGCTGCTCGCCGTGTCCCTCGGGGATCTCGATCTCCTCGGTCTTCGCGGGGATGGACGCAAAGCCCTGATTCGAGGAGAAGGTGAATTCCCGCTCGTCGATCTCGTTCTTCGTGTACATCAGATGGCCGCGCTCATAGACCAGCTTGCCCTTCGAGCCGGTGATCTCGAGGCGGTTCGTGCCGGGGTACTCGCCCGTCGTCGTGATGAAGACGCCCGTCGCGCCGTTCGGGTATTTCGCCATCGCCGTGACGTCGTCCTCGACCTCGATGTCGTGGTACTTGCCGTATTCGCAGTTCGCGTAGATCGCCGACGGCATCCCGAAGATCCATTGCCACAGGTCGAGGTTGTGCGGGCACTGATTCATGAGGACGCCGCCGCCCTCGCCCGCCCAGGTCGCTCTCCATCCGCCGCTGTTGTAATACGCCTGCGTGCGGTACCAGTCGGTGATGATCCAGACGCAGCGCTTGAGCGCGCCGAGGTCGCCGTTCTTCACCATCTCGCGCATCTTCTGATAGAAGTGGTCCGTGCGCTGGTTGTACATGATCCCGAACGCCTTGCCGCTCTTCTTTGCCGCGTCCATGAATTCGGCGATCTTCTTCGTGTATACGCCGATTGGCTTCTCGGAGAGGACGTTCAGGCCGTTCTCGAAGGCGTCGATGCCGATGATCGGGTGGAAGTAGTGCGGCGTCGCGATCATGACGGCGTCGACCAGGCCGCTCGTGATCAGCTCATGCGAATCTTCAAAGTATGTCACCGGCGCGTCGCCGCAGACGCCCTTCGCCCATTCGAGACGGGCCGGCTTGATGTCGCAGACCGCGGTCAGCTCCGCGCCCGGGACCTTCCCCGCGATCAGATTCTGTACGTGACCGGAACCCATGTTGCCGATGCCGATCACACCGAAACGAACTTTTTCCATAATCTGCTCCTTACTGTTGCTCTTGGATTTTGACTGTTCATTCGACCGTCGGCTTTACCCAACCGTACTGATACGGCGCCTCGGCCTTGGGCGTGTAAACGTACGCGGCGGCGTTGATGAGGACCTTCTGCACCTCGGGGTTGTGGTAGGTCGGGACGGATTCGTGGCCCGGGCGGAAGTAGAAGATCTTGCCGCGGCCGCGCTTGTAGACGCATCCGGAGCGGAAGACTTCGCCGCCGGTGAACCAGCTGATGAAGACGAGCTCGTCGGGCTGCGGGATGAGGAAGTGCTCGCCGTAGGTCTCCTCGTGCTCGAGGATGATCTTTTCGCCGATGCCGCGCGTGATGGGATGGCCCTGCTCGATGACCCAGAGAATTTCCTTGTCGCCGGATTCGCGCCATTTCAGCTCGCCGGAGGGCGTCCCCATGAGCTTCTGGAAGATCTTCGACGCGTGGCCGGAGTGGAGGACACACATGCCCATGCCGGCGATGACGTGCCGGTAGACGCGGTTCACGACGCTGTCCGGGACGTCCCCGTGACGCATGTGACCCCACCAGAAGAGGACGTCGGTGTCGTCGAGGACCTCGTCGGTCAGACCGCATTCCGGATCGTCGAGGGTGGCGGTGCGGACCTCGTAGCCCGCTTCGCGGAGGAATTTCGCGATGACCTCGTGGATGCCGTCCGGGTAGATCGCCTTGACCGCCGGATCGGACTTCTCGTGTGCGAATTCGTTCCAGACTGTGATTTTCATGGTCTTTCTCCTTTTTGAGGATGATTTTTCATGGTTCAGAACAGCGAATCGAGATACTTCATCAGTTCCTTGAGGAACGGGCGCATGGCCTCGATCTCGCTCGGCTTCTGTGTGTCGATGCTGATCCAGTTCCCGCTCTCGTATTCGACGTTGAGCGCGAGCCAGAGGTCTTCCGCGTCCTCCTCGCCGTCCGCTGTGGACTTGTCCCCCCAGCCGTAATACCCGGCGTCATGGTTTCCGTAGTCGCAGGCGTCGCGGTCGTAATAGCTGAAGAGGAACTTTTTCTCGAGACCGGAGGCGGCGATGATCGCGGTGAGCCTGTCATAATAATCGTCCGGGAAGAGGCGGAATTTGCGGGAGTCGCGGCCGAAGAACCCGGTCTTGTAGATCTCGCGCTCGAGCAGGTACGTCTCCCCGTCGATCGCGTCGTCCTCATCGACGTTGACACCGCCGTAGCTGACGGTTTTCGATCCGTCGGTGAAGTCGAGGCGGAAGCTGACGACGGGCGTCTCGTCCAGCGCGGGCTCGAGGGCGTCGGTGCCGTGCCCGGAGAACCACGCGGCAAAGGTGTCGTAGACTTCCTCCGCCCAGGCGGCCGTGGGATCGTTGTTGACGGTGAACGTGAGGGTCTCTCCCGAGGCGTAGACGGCCCGGAAGGGGTGCGCCTGGTATTCGGGCGGGAGGCCTGCCGTGACGTCGTAGAGGCCGTTCTGCGCCGCGAGGCCGTGTGCTGCGATGATCCCGGCCAGCGCGTCCGTCAGCGCCCGGTCGGCAGGGCAGCGGATCCCGGTGATCGTCTCGGAGGCGACGGGCTTGCCGTTTTCGTCCGGGGAGATCACGAATTCAAATTCGCGTTCCTCGTCGCCGCGGCAGCGGTTTTCGAGATAGAGGCTTGCGTAAAACTCGACAAGGTCTGACGACTGGATGTCCTTCGGGGCGTCCGGATCGACGTGGGTGGTGTGGCCGCCCTCGACGGGGACCTCGCCGGGATCGTCGTCCGCCTTTTTGCGGCATCCGCCGAAGAGGAAGCCGAGGAGGGCCGTGAGGCACAGCGTCGCAGCCATGGCGCGGAGTCCTTTCCTTGTTCGCATCACAGCTTCACCCACCGCCGTTCGGCGTCCGCCTGTAAGATCCCATCGAGGAGGATCTCGTTCGTCACGCCGTCGTCGACCGTCGCGTCGAGCCCGTCGCCCCTGCCGTTCAGGAGGTTGGCGAAGGCCTGCATCTGATCGACGCGGAACTCGTCCGGGATCGGGACCGACACGTATTTGCCGCCGGTCGAGGCGTCCGAGATCTCGAGCTCGTCGACGCCCGGGACGCGGTCGAGGTGATAGACCAGCGCGCCGTGTTCGCCGTAGACCTCCATGCGCTGATAGTTGCCGCGCCCGTAGGCGAAGCGGGAGATCTGGAACGAGGCGGAGATGCCGCCGGACATTTCGGCGAGGATGTTCGAGAAGTCGTCGACGTCGACCGGACCGCGGCCGGAACCGTCGGGGAGACGGCGTTCTTTTACGATGGTGCCGAGGTGGGCGGAGACGGATTCATACCGCTCGCCCGTCACGAAGGACACGAGGTCGAGACCGTGGCATCCGAGATCGCCGAGCGCGCCGGACGCTGCGACGGACTTGACGAACCGCCAGACGCGGACGCAGTCCTTTTCCGCGAGCCCCCACGCCTGATAATACTGCATGTTGACGTGGTGGATGCGCCCGAAGCGTCCGCCGGCCACGAGGGAGCGGAGATAGCGCGCGGCGGCCTTGTAGCGGTAGGAGAAGCAGATCATGCTTTTCACTCCCGCCTCATGCGTCACGCGCGCGAGCGAAACGGCTTCGGCGGTGTCCATGGTCATCGGCTTCTCGACGTCGTAGGACTTGCCGGCGCGGGCCGCAGCTTCGGCGATTTCGCGGTGCACGTTGTTCGGGGTGGAGATATCGACGACGTCGACGTCGGGGCAGGCGATGAGGTCGCGGTAGTCGGTATAGCGGCGGTTCTCGGGGATGCCGTACCGGTCGCCGCGTTCCTTCAGCCGCGCGGGATCGATGTCGCAGACGGCGGCGAGGGTGAGGTCCGGGGATCGCTCGATGCCCGGGATGTGGACGCCGCCCGAGATCCCGCCGAGACCGACGGAACCGACACGCAGGATTGCCATGGTGATTCAGCTCCTTCCCCGGATGGACCCGTGAGGGCGGATCCATCGGATCAAACGGTGGATGTTTGCCTTTATTTTAGCATAGATGTTGTGCAAAATCAATAAGAACCGGAAAATCCCGGGAATTTTTTATATGCGGACGCCAAACGAACAAAAAAGGCCGCCGCGGGAAAAACGGCAGCCTGAGGGGGTACGGTTCAGTTCAGATCCGCTCTCATCCGGGTGCGGAACACGAGGGATGCGGCGAGAGTGACGAGGACGGCGGAGCCGATGACCACGGTGAGCGGGAAGCCCCATGCCTCCCAGCCGAGGTCGAGGACCAGAGCGGCCCGCGCGGACTGGACGGCATAGCGGAAGGGCAGGGCCTTACAGATTTTGAGCAGCACGCCGCCCGCCGAATCCGGGTCGAACCAGATCCCGCCGAGGATCGCGCTGAGGGAGATGATGATGGAGGAGAGGGCGGGCGCGGCCTTTTCGCTGAAGAGCGTGCCGAAGAGGAGCCCGAGTCCCGCAAAGAGCGCGCCGGAGGGGATCAGCGTGACGGTCATGAGAAAGAGCCCGCCGACGGAGAGCGTGGGTCCCGAGACGAGGGAGACGAGGAGGGCCGCGGCGGAGAGGAGCAGGGTCTGCGCGGCGGAGAGGAGCAGGACGGGGAGGAGATACCCCGCCGTGAAGTCCGACGCGGCCATGGGCGTGGCATACAGGCGGACGAGGAAGGAGCCGGCCCGGTCCTTCGATACCGCGAGGACGGTGAAGAGCATCAAAAAGGACTGCCCGAAGACCGCGATCCCGCCGGCGAGCCGGTCGATGCGGAAGAGGGTCATGTTCGCTTCCGGGGGGATGCTCTTGTTGATGAGGGTCATGAGGCCGAGCATCACGAGGGGGAAGGCGAGGCAGAAGACGTAGGAGATCGGGTCCCGCAGGATCTCATAGAGGTTCCGGCGGGCGAACGCGAGCATCTTACGCATGGAGATCGCCTCCTTTCTGAGCGGCTTCCGCGATGGCGATGAAGGCGTTTTCGAGGTCCTTCGCGCCGGTCGCCTGCCGCAGTTCTTCGGGCGAGCCGAGGGCGGCGATCTTTCCCGCGATCATGACGGCGACGCGGTCGGAGAGGGCTTCCGCCTCCTCCATGTAGTGCGTCGTGAGGACCATGGTGATCTTCCCGCGCAGCCCTTCGATGACCCGCCAGAGATCGCGGCGCGCGAGCACGTCGAGGCCGAGGGTAGGTTCGTCGAGGAAGAGGACTTGGGGCTCGGAGAGCAGCGCCATCGCGATGGAGAGCTTGCGCTGCCATCCGCCGGAGAGGGTTTTCGCGCGGCTCTCGGCGCACTCCGCCATGCCGAAGAGGGAGATCATCTCCCCGATGCGCTCCTCCAGCCTCATACGGTCGAGGCCGCAGACCGTGCCGATGAGGGTGAGGTTTTCCCGCACGGTGAGATTCGCCGCGACGGCGGTGTCTTGCGGGGAAATGCCGATAATGCGGCGCACGGCGTCCCGTTCATGCACGACGCTGTGACCGCCGACCAGGGCGTCGCCGGACGTCGGGGCGGAGAGGCCGGTGAGCATCCGGACGGTCGTGGTCTTGCCCGCGCCGTTGACGCCGAGGAGGGAGAAGAACTCGCCCTCCGGGATGGAAAAAAAGAGATTGTCCGCCGCGGTTTTGGGACCGTATTTCTTGGTCAGCCCGCGCGTTTCGATGGCGTTCATTCGTTTTCCTCCTTGTTTGTGACGGCGCTGTCGGTGAAGTCGGTGTTGTTCTGCTCGATCTTGACGAGCGCGATGCCGCGGTCCTTGTCGCCGAGGATGAGGATGGTGTCCCCGGTGTTCAGGCCGAAGACGCGGCGGCACCCGGCGGGCAGGGTGATCTGTCCCTTGTCGTTCAGGCGGGAGATGCCGAAGATGTACTTGCCGTCCCCGGTCTGTTCCTCCTCGCCGAGGTTGCGCACGAGGAGATCGACGGTCGTGCCGTAGAGCTTGGCGAGCGCGATGCAGGAGGAGATATCCGGGAGCGATTCGCCGCGCTCCCATTTCGCCACGGCCTGACGGGACACGCCAAGCTGATCGGCGACCTCCTCCTGTGTCAGGCCGTTCTGTTTGCGGTAATATTTCAGCTTGCTGAAAGCGATGGACATGACGCACCTCACAGATTGATTTGCAGAGTCAGTATAGCACAGCGCGCGGGTTCCGTCAACCAACCGAAGATGACGGAAATGTTATGTTTGGTTGCAAATTCGGAAAAATTTCATTTCAGATAACGGATACAGAGGATTGTCAGGGGGGTGTGCGGGGGGACCGGGCGGTGCCCGGAGACAGGAAAGAGCGCGCGTCGAAGGTGCGCGCGGAGAGGTGGCTTGCGCCGTTTCTCTTTTTTTGCGCACTGACGTTTGCGGGGATGTACAGCGAAATCACTTGTTTTTTTCGCCTGCGCGGCTGGCGGGCAAGAGGCCTCCGCGGCCGGCCTCTTGCCAATCACCGCCGCCCAAGGCCGTTCCTGCCTTGGGAATCCACCCTCAACGTGCGTACCGCGGAGATTCTGCACCTTTGCTCCATTTCATCTGGTCCCACGGCGGATGGAACAAGTTCCATCTCGCCTTTCGCACGTTGGATTAACAGGGGCCATCACCATG
>JAFPWV010000160.1 GCA_017412675.1 Clostridia bacterium | reverse complement strand
GTGTTCTTCATCGCCAGCTTGAAGTATTCGTTCTCGAACAGCCGCTTGAAATTGTCGAACCAGACGAACTTCTTTGTGAAGGCGTTCTCGGTGAAGGCGTAGTAGAACGAATAGACGAAGGGGACGATGAAGAAGGTCAAAAACCCCGCGAGGGAGGGGAGCAGAAGGAGAAGGTCGGTTTTCTTTTTCATAGCGTTAGCCCTTCAGTTTGTAGACGAATTCCTCGCACAGGATCTCTGCGCATTCCGCCGCGCTCATCTCCCCATTGCTGAACGCTGAGACGGCCTGCATCGCCTTCATGGAAACGTCGATCAGGCACAGCTCCGAATGGGCGTAGTAGTCTTCAAGAAACGCGTCGACCTTCGCCGCATAGTCCTGATATTGTTCGTGGAATAATGATTTTCGGGAAACAGACGCGGCGAGGCCGTCGCCTTCATCGCTCACCGTCTGCGATTCCTTGTAATAGCGGTCGAGGCCCGGCCAGAGCGGCACGTCGTAGAGATAGGCGTTATAGCGGTTTTCTTCGTCCGTCAGTTCCGCCAGCACTTCGAGCGCGTCGTCGAGGCGTTTGCTGTATGGGTTCACAAACAGGAATCCGGTGACCTCGACCGGCTGTTTCGCCGAACCGACGGAAGGCGCGGGCATAAGCGTGTATTCCGCCGCATCTTCGGGGATCCCCGGGTTGTTCGGGATGCTGAGCATCAGGAACAGGCCGCTCTCAATAAAGCCGAAGGCGGGGTTGTCGCCGTACAGGATCCCCGCCGCCTCATATTTCCCGATGGTTTCAAACAATTCGGTCAGCGCGCGCTTTGCCTCGTCCCCCGGATCGCCGTGGATCAGATCGCAGGCATCCTGCACCGCGCTCTCCGCCAGGGAGAGATAGATCCACATGCAGGCCCCGCGCCTCTCCTCCGAAAAGAAGCTCATGCCCTTCTGTTTCAGCTCGTCCGCGAGAGCCCACAGCTCGTCCGCTTTCCAGTCCGCGGATGGCAGCGCGATCCCGCTTTCCCGGGCGGCGCCGGTGAAGCCGTAAAACGGCTGTTCCAGCGCGAACGGCAGGGCGAAGAAGGCGCCGTCGAGCTCCATCATCTGCCGCGCCCCGGGGAACATGGCTGCGAGATTTTCTTTCAGCCGCGCGTTTCCGTACAGATCGGCGAACAGGCTGTTCCGCATGACGGAGGTAAGCTGCTCCGTGACCGCGTTCGGGAAGTCGGAGACCAAAATAATGTCGTATTCGGATTCTTTGGCGAGGAGCGAGGTGTTGACCTTCTCCCGGAACGTATTTTGCGGACAGATCCGGTAGGTCACGGGGATGTCCTCGACCGCCTGCGCCATCATGGTCACGCGCTCCCGTTCCCTTTCCGGCGCAAAGAAACAGACCGCACCGCTCTCGGACGATTTCGGAATCAGGCTCGCACACGGCTGACCGTTCCACAGGACGAAGAGGGTGTCGCCCGACGCCTCCGCATCACGCACCATATTCAAAGGGAAATCGCCTCCGGCATCGATGGCCTGCAGATAGACGTCTTCCCTGTCCGTGATGTCGTACAGGCGCAGCTTGGAGCCTCGTCCGCTGCTGATTTTATAAACGCGGCCCTGGTTGGCAAACAGTTCGCCGATCCTTAAATCCTCGGAGATCACCTTCTGATTCTTGCCGTTTCGATCCATCTGCGTCACCGAAGCGCCGATGCTGTTGATGTTTTCAATCCCGACGACGACCTGTTTGCGGTTGAGGATCACGCCGTTTGCGATCTGCTCCCCGCCGAGGAGGGTGAGGTCCGCCTTCGTCCATTCCTTTTCTCCCTCCGCGAGCGTCCAGACACCGTCCCGCGCTGCCAGCAGGAGCAGGCCGTCATAGAAATCGAGATCGGAGAGGTAAAAGAGCTCGCTGTATCCGTCCCCGCCGTGAACATGCGTCGGGATGGAAACGGCGTCGAGCCGCTCCCCTTCCGGAGAAAACCGGACGACCTCGTCCATTCTCATGTCGAAAACACGGATGCCGTCGGACGATGCGCAGATCTTCCGGGGACGCTCCACGTCCTCCGTCAGCGTCGCCTTCTCCCCGGTCGTGAGATCGAGGGTATGGACGGCGGCTTGATCCTCGACGAGATAATACAGGGTATTTTCATAGACGTCCCCGGCGATCACGAATTTCTCCGTCTCGAAATTGACCTGCTCCGTCGTCTGCGGCAGCAGGGCGCGGTCGGTGTCCTCCGGGAGCATGGTTCCCCCCTCTCCGCACGAGACCGCGGCAAGGAGCAGAACGAGGAACAGAATGACGAAGCGTTTCATGGATTCGTCCTCATGTGCGGTTATATTTTTCTCATTATATCAGAAATTTCACCGTTTGTCAACTGATTATCGCGCCTCGGGATCGGGCATGGGCGGCTCGTCGAAGACCTCGCGCTTCCGGTCGGCCTCGGCTCCTGCGAAAGCGGCCGCGATCGCGTCGATGTAGACGAGCGTCGTCTCGTAATAGCTCACGAGCTGACCTTCCCCGCCGCGGTCCGGCAAAAGCTCCCCGTAGAGATGGAGATAGGCCTCGGCGTCCCCGCGCGACCGCTTCAGGATGGCGGCGATCCGCTCGGCCTGCTCTTCGGTGAGCGGCGCGGGATGCTCGTAGTCGAAAACGTCGTTCAGTTCTTCGAGCGTCCTCATGGAGCGCACATGCAGCATACTCGTGCGGCAGCGGTTGTCAAAGAGACGGAGCAGCGCGATCCCCTCCCGCGTCCCGGCGGACGGAAGGATCGTCTTCGCTTCATCGCAGAGGGCTTCGTATTCGGCGATGGCATGGCGGTAGTCGGCGTCCTCATAGCCCCGCGGGGTCATGTACGCTCCGTTCCGGTGCCAGCTCAGCCAGCATCCGACGGCGCAGAAGCCGATGTTGAAGAGATTGTCCCGGTTGACCGTGTCGAGCCGCGCCATTCTCCGGCAGAAGCGGACGAACGCCTCCGCATCGCCGATCCTGAGACGCGCGGCGTGCTTTTGGTAAAACGCGTCGGCGGGCATGGCGCTGACGGCAGCCTCGGCGGCGTAGGAGATCGTCAGACTGTTCTCCGCCGTGCGCCAGTGGTTGATCGAGAAGCCGTAGGACGAATCCGTCGGCGGGAGCGCAGCGAGCTTTTCGATCCCTTCCGTCGACATCTGCTGGAGATACATGTTCCCGTCGAACTCCGCCCAGGAGTAGAACATCGTGTTCTGCCAGTCGGCGGGCACGGTCCCGGTGTTCTCGATGTTGTCGGCGGCGGCAAGAGCGCCGTGCGCGGGGAGCAGACTCATCGTCATCCCCTCGGGCAGATTCCGCCGCAGGATCGGACGCAGCACGCGCAGCGTATCGCGGTCGGTGAGATAGAGCCCCGCCCGGAGCGCAGGCTTCTTCTCCATCGGATCATACCAGTCCCCGCGCCGACGGAGCACGTTCAGCATACGTCTGAGACACACGGCGGACGATCCGAGCTGACCGGGCAGATCCTCCGGAAGGCCGGGGACACGCCCGTCGCCGTCGAGGATCTCCTCGCCGAACAGGTCGGTGAGGAAGTCCGTCACGTTCTCGCGCGTCACACCCTCCTGATTGCGGAATCCGCCGCACTCCTCGCTGATGAGCTCGAGGGTGTCGATCAGCGGATAGGTCTCGCACAGCTTCCCGAGCATCCGGCACTCGGCGTCCGTGTCGTCGGAGAGGATCTCGACCGACAGGGTGACCGTCATCCCGGCCTCCTTCGCGGTCTTCATGACCTCGCCGAGCCAGTAGTGGGCGTATTCCTCCCGCTTCGCTTCGTCGTCGAAGATCGCCTCGACCTCCGGGATGCAGTAGATCCGGCGGTTGTGGATGCGGGAGGCGGTCAGCGGATCGGCGGCGGGGATCGGGTGGACCTGTCCGTAGAAGAAGTGTCCGGCGCGCTCGCCCGGTTTCGTGCCGTGCCATTGACCCGCATAGCTGTGGAATGTGATCGCGTTGAAGCGCATGCGGGCAAGCGCGCGGATGTACTCCTCGGCATCCTTCAGCGGATAGGAGGAGATATCCATCGGGAAATTGATGTGCTGGCGGACGCCGCGCAGACGGAACTTCGGGTTCACGTCCCGGTTCACGCGGAAAAACGCGTCGGGATCGAAGCCGAGCGGCGCGGTGTATCCCGTCGCTTCAAAAAGGATGCCCGCTTCGGCCAGCGCGTCCGAGACACCGCAGAGAACGGACGAGGCATTCCCGCCGCGGATCTCCAGCGCCTGCCCGTCCCCATGTACGGACCATGCGTGCGCTTCCAGGGCGGGATCGACGGTCAGCGTGACGCGGGATTCCGCCTCGCCCTCTCCCCGAAGGATCTCGTGCGCGGTGAACTGTGCGAGGAACCGCGCGAGCTCGTCGGCGGCGTATTGGGTTTCCGATTGATTTTGAACGATCCGAATGGTCATTTCGTCATTCTCCTCCCGGATGATTTTGGTCGTTACGTCATATTGTAGCACATCCCGCAGCGAAAATCAACCCGAAACGGCGATCCGAACCGTCCGCGGCGGATCCCCTACTCGACCGAATAGATCGCGGTGCCGGCCGTCTCTGCGCGTTCGCTTCCGTCCGGCAGACGAACCAGCGCCTCGCAGTTGGCCGGGACGGTGACGGTGAAGACCGTTTTGCCGTTCTCTTTCCGCCATCCGCATCGGATCTCGCCGTAGACACTCCGGTAAGAGGCTTCTGCATGGGTCAGGTGTCCGCCCGGCCGCGGCGCGATGACGAAACGGTTCTCGCCCTCGACCCGGATGCCGCAGCAGGTGTCGAAGAGCCATTCGCAGACCGCGCCCTTCGAGTAGTGGTTGAGGGAGCAGATCCCGCTGTCGGACTGCGGTCCTTCCCAGCCCTCCCAGATCGTCACGGCGCCGCTCTTCGGCATGGACAGCCAGCCGGGGATCTCCTCGTTCTCGAGCAGGCGGTATGCGCTCTCGATGTCCATGTCCGCCAGCACATCGAGGATGAGCGGCGTCGAGAGGAAGCCCGTGCCGAGCCGCCAGCCGTAATGCTCGAGCGCTTCGATCAGGCGCTTTTTCGCGTAGGCCGTCTGTTCCCCGTCGAGCAGGTTCATATAAAGCGGCCGCACGAGCTTCGCCTGCCGGTCGGTGTCGAGGGAGAATCTCGGGGTCGAAACCATCTCCCGGTACGCCCGCTTCGCGCCTTCGGCATATTCTCTCAGGAGGGGGATCGGCTCTGTTTTGCCGAGGATTTCGCAGATCTGTGCCATGATCCCGAGCACCCACGCGGTGTAGGCTGTCGATTCTTCGGGGTGCGGCTCGGCGAAATCCGTCCAGACGAAGGCTTTGACGTCCTTCGGCTCCGCCCATTCCCCATAGGACTGCCCGGCGTTCACGGCGTACTTCCGGTTTTTGCGGGAGATCCCGAGGGGCTTTGCGTAGATCCCACCCCACTTGCCGCAGCGCGAGATCATGAACTTCGCGTAGCGGAGCATGTTCTCATAGTTGTCCTCGAGGATGCGCCGGTCGCCGTATTTTTGATAAAACCGCCAGGGGGTGAGGATCCCGACGTCCGCCCAGCCCACCGAGCCGTTCATCACCCACATGAACCAGTCCTCGTGGGCATACGGCGCGATCTGCGGGAGCTTTCCGTTCTTCCATTGCCGGTCGAACACGTCCCTGAGGTGCTTCAGCGCGAAGGCCGCGTAGTCAGCCAAATAGGAGGCCGTGCCGAAAAAGACCTGACTGTCCCCCGTCCAGCCCATGCGCTCGCGCGTCGGGCAGTCGGAGGGGATGTCGACGGAATTGGATTTGAGCGACCACACCGTCGCCTGATAAAAGGCGTTCAGGAGGGGATTCGAGCAGTCGAAGGACGAGGTGAATTCCAGATCCGAATACAAGGCGATCTGCGTGAAATCGTCAAGGTCGAAGGGAATGTCCGTCTCGATCAGGGCGACTTGAAACCCGCCGTAGAAGAATTTCGGCTTGTATTCGTTGAGCCCCTCCCGGCAGATCACCGTGAACTCCTGGAGGGGGGAGGCCTTTCCCTGCGTGACGCACTGGATGTTCTTCTGCGTGAACTCCCCGTCCTCGCCGAGCATTTCCCCGAGGCGGATAGAAACGGTCTGGCCTTGACGTGCATGCAGCCGGAACGAAAGATAGCCGCACAGATTCTGCGGGAATTTCAAGACGGTCTTCCCGGACGGCGTGACGGTTTTTTCGATTGCCCTGAAGCGCTCATGCTCGGTGACGGACACGTTGTCGGAAGCCGTCAGATTGGCCCGGAACCGGCAGACCTTCGCCTTCCCGCCGTATGTCGGCGTCCTGTTCAAGTCGACGATCTCGCCGTCCTCGTTGTCGGCAAAGCGGATCGGCCCGTCGTTCGACCAGTCCCAGCTTTCGTCCGTGACCACCGTCTGCGTCCTGCCGTCCCCGTCCGTGATCTCGAGCTGCGCGATCAGGCGGGTGATGGTGCCGTAGGTGCAGGTGAAGCCCTTCGCGCCGCTCGATCCGCGGTACCAGCCGTCCGCCAGCTCCGCCATGAGCACGTTTTCTCCGTTTCGGATCATCTCCGTCACGTCGTAGGTTTGATACTGGATGCGCTTCCGGTAGTCGGTGGAGCCCGGCGCGAGCACAAAATCCCCGACGCGCTCGCCGTTGATCCGGACCTCGTACACGCCGCAGGCCGACACATAGAGCCGCGCCTTCCGCACCTCCGACGCCGCAAACGTTTTGCGGAAGCAATCGACCGGATACCGCTTTTTCTTTTTCGGGCGGTAATCTCCGGTGATCCACTTCGCCCGCCAGTCGTCGGGAGAAAGCAAACCCATCTCGAAGAATGCCTCGCTCCATTCGCCGGGTTCGCCTCGCTCGTCCCACAGCCGGACGCGCCACGTCACCCGCTCGCGGGAGGCAAGCGAAAGGGGAACCTCCGCCCGCATCGAGGAGGATTCCACCCTGCCGCTGTCCCACTTCTCCGTGACGATCTGATACGCCGTCTGCTTCACGCCGCCCTCACCGTTCCAGAAGAGCCGGGGCCGGACGACGCCGATGCCGAGGGGATTTTCGAGGTATTCCGTTCTCAGCCGGACCGCTCTCATGCCTCGTCCTCCTTTGCTTCATGCCGCGCCTTGATGGCGGCCTGCTCCGCGGGCAGATTCTTTTCGACGTTCAGGAAGAACAAAATCACAATCAGGGCGGCGCCTGTGAAGACCTCCAGCCCGACGAAGGCGAAGGAGATTACCCAGCTCACGCTCGAGGGCTGCCGGAGCGCAACGGTCAGAAGGCCGTCCGCCGCGGGCTTGAGCGCTTCGAGCGGGATCTGGGAGGTCCATCCGTTCGCAGCGAGCGCGGAGGAGGCTTCGGAGACGCTCTGCGCGGTGATCGGGGCGAGATACCCGGCCTTCGCCAGCATCCAGTTGAAGACGCCCGTCATGATGCCGACCATCGCGACGGCAATGATGTTGTAGATCGACATCGCCGCACCGTCGATTCGCAGATCGGTCTTGTACTCGAGATGATCGAGGCAGTCCGCGAAGAGCGCCATGAACACATAGGCGCAGGGCAGGCCGCCGATGTTCTTGATGAACTGGCCGATGAGGACCAGCACCATGTTCGTCGAGAAGATCCAGCAGACGAGGGACCCGACGGCGTAGAGGACGAACCCGATCATCGTCACGTTGCGCTTGCCGAACTTCTTCGCAAGGGGCCAGACGGCGAAGATGCCGATCCCCATCGGGATGCCGCCGATCACCGACACGAGCATCTGCGTGACGCCGTCGTTGTAGGTTCCGAGGACGTAGTTGCAGTAGTACACCAGCCCGAGGTTCTTCATCGTCGTGCCGACGGTGTAGACGAAGAAATAGACGTACATCAGGACCATGTACCGGTCCGTGAACAGCACCTTGAGCTGCTTTCCGAAGGGGAGCTTGCTCTCCTCCTCCGCCGCCTCCTCCGTGACGCGCTCCTTCGTGAAGAAATACTCGAGGAGGGTCAGGGGCAGGGCGAGGATCGAGAGGACGCACATCAGCGCGATCCATTTCGACTTGTCCGCGCCGATCATCGGCATGACGACCATCGGGAACACGAGCGCGACGAGGATGCCGGACATCATGATCGTCGTGATCTGGTTGAAGACCGAGAGGCCGCCTCTTGCGGTGCTGTCCCTGGTGGAGAGCGGCACCATGAGGTTGTGGGACATGTTGAAGATCGTGTAGGCGAAGGAATAGAAGAGGTTGTAGGAGATCATGACCCAGAGCGCCCGGATGAGATCGCTGCCCGCGGGGACCGTGAAGAGCAGAATCCCCGTCAGCGGCACGAGGAAGGCCGAGAGGAAGAGCCACGGTCTGGCCTTACCTTCCTTCGTTTTCGTGCGGTCGATGATCTGTCCCATCACGACGTTGGTGACCGCGTCGATGATCTTCGAGACGATGGGGAACGCCGTCAGGAACAGCCCTCCCCAGAGCGGGGTGAGGTTCAAGACGTCCGTGTAGTAGACGTTGAGGTAGGTCGCGAGCACCGCGTTGAGCAGCAGCGCGCCGGCCGGACCGACGAGATACCCGAGCCATTTTTCACCGTTTTTGACCTCGGATGATTTGACCAGGGAGCGGGGCAGATTCATTTATTTGTCCTCCTTCGGCAGTTTCGGGACTTTGATTTTCGTAAGAAAGCAGCGCGCGCCGCGGAGCAGACGGCCGTTCGTGAGTTCGACGAAGCCCTCCGCGAAATGATACGGGAAGCTCTTCCCCGCCGACATGGACAGGGTGCGGGGGGAATTGCTCTCGAGGATGCGTCTGAGGAACTGAGCGCCTTTGATCTTATTGTCCTTCTCCGGCCCGGCGGGGAGCTTGGCGGCTTCCTTCTCCTGCTTGCCGGCAGTCGCGAGGACCGCGCCGTACAGGATCCGGCCCAGGAAGGTCTGGTTCAGGTCGGTGAAGCGGGATTCGAGGGTCACCGGGAACCGCGGGGGCTCCTCGGGGACGGTATAGGCATCGGAATACGCGACGTCGGGCTCCTCTTCGACGGTGATCGTGACGGTTTTCGAGGCGCCGGGGGCCAGATACACCTTCTCGAAGCCGCGCAGCTCGCCGTCGATATAGAGCTGTGCGACCTCCGCGCCGAACCGGTCCCCGGTGTTGGTGATCGTCTGCGAACAGGTGTTCCCGTTCTGCTCCCACTCGCTGTGCGCGAACGTTGTGTAGCTCAGTCCGAAGCCGAACGGGAAGCGGACGGGGACGTGACGGCGGCTGTAATACCGGTACCCGACCTCGCAGCCCTCCGCATAGACCTCGTTGATCCCCCGCCCGAAGGTCTCGTGCCCGGGGACGTCCTCATACCGCATCGGCCAGGTCTGGGCGAGCTTCCCGGACGGATTCTTCTCGCCGAACAGCAGCTGAGCCGCCGCCTCCCCGCCGTTCTGACCGGGCAGGAACATGCAGAGGATCGCCGAGACCTTCTCGCAGAACGGCAATTCCACCGGCGAGCCGCCGAAGAGCACGACGACGACTTTTTTGCCGGACGCGCAGAGAGAATCGATCAAGGCACGCTGATCCTCCGGAAGCCGCATGTGCTCCCGGTCGCCGCCCTCGGATTCGTATTCGTCGGTCAAACCCGCGAAGACGAGGACGACATCGGCTTCCCCGAGCGCAACGGACGTCACGCCGCGCGCCTCGAAGGCGTCCTTCGGCGAGGTGACCTCGGTCGGGCAGATCATCGAGGAGCCCGCGCCTTGATAGCGCATGGAGGCGTACAGATCCCCCGCGATGTGGAGCTTTTCCCCGCCGGAGAGGGGCAGGACGCCGTCGTTTTGGAGGAGCACGGCGCAGTCCGCGGCGATCTCGGCGGCGAGGGCGTGGTGTGCCTTCCAGTCGATGTTCGACGGATCGACCGGACGCTCCTCGGCAGGCCCGACGTACCGATCGATCCATTGCAGGATGTTCCGGCAGGCCTTGTCAAGGTCTTCCACGGGGAGGCTCCCGTCCTTTACCGCGTCGAGGATCCGGCGGCGGCAGATATCCGTGTCCCCGGGCATTTCGAGATCCATCCCCGCCATCAGCCCTCGCACCCGGTCCCGCACCGCACCCCAGTCGCTCATGACGACGCCGTCAAAGCCCCATTCGCCCCGGAGCACATCCGTGAGCAGCCATTTGTTCTCGGAGCAGTAGGTCCCGTTGATCTGATTGTACGCGCACATCACCGCGGCGGGCCCCGCATGCTTCACGATGTACTCGAACGGCTTGAGATAGAGCCGCCGCATGGTCCTTTCGGAGACGACGGAGTTGCCCATGAAGCGGTAGTTTTCCGAATTGTTGAGGGCGAAGTGCTTGACGCACGCCCCGACGCCGCCGGACTGGATCCCCTCGACCTCGGCCGCCCCCATCACGCCCGCGAGCAGGGGATCCTCCGAGAAATACTCGAAATTGCGGCCGCAGAGCGGGTTGCGCTGGAGGTTCACGCCGGGGCCGAGCAGGGTGTGCACGCCGTAATGCCGGCACTCCTCCGCGATCGCCGCGCCCATACGCCGCAGATTCTCGGGATTCCACCCGGACGCGGTGCAGGACGCCGAGGGGAACGCGGTCGCGGGTTCGGACCGGCTCACGCCGTTGTCTCCCGATCCGATCTGCTTGCGGAGCCCGTGCGGGCCGTCCGACATGCAGAGAGCGGGGACGCCCAGCCGCGGGATCGGGTTCGTGTACATGAAGTCTGTGCCGGACACGAGCGCGGCCTTTTCTTTGACGGTCATCTCGGCAAGGGTCTTTTCGATCTCCATAAAAGCCTCCCGGAAACGGTGCTGGATTTTGATTTCATTATAACAGAATCCCCACGCGAAGTATTGCATTTTTGTATGGAATATCGTATAATGGTATGGAATTTCAAGAGCGGAGGAAGCCCCCATGCGTCCTGTCGATTATCCCTATCTCACAAGCTCCGTCGCGCGGCTGTCCGGCATCCCCGTGCGGGCGTACCGGGACGGCGACGAGCTCTGCCGCTGCTTTCCCGCGGACCTGCCGCGCGATCCGATGGAGATCTGCCGGGAGGAGATCTTTGCGATCGGCGAGCATGTCGGGACCTATGTGACGCCGTGGTTCCACTATTACGGCGTCCTGAACGCGGGGAACGTCCGGTTCGTGCTCGGTCCGACCGCGCAGATCATGGCGGACGAGCAGAAGCTCCGCGAGATCGCGTTCCGGGCCGACGTGCCGCCCGAGGCGATCCCCGCGTTCCTCGATGGGATCCACGCGATCCGCCGCGTGCCGGTCGAGACCCTGATCACGATCCTGTGCCTTTTGAATCATCTTCTGAACGGCGGAGAAACGCTCGAGCTGTCCGATCTCTCGATCCGCGGGGCGGAGGAGGCACCGTTCCTGGCAGACGATCGGCGGACCTCGCGCAGCCTCGGAGCGGACGAGCCGATCCGGGAGACGCACAACACGCTCGCAGCGGAGGAGGCCCTGATGGAGATCGTCAGCCGGGGAGACAGCGAGGCCCTCCGGAACTGGCTCGCCTCCGCCCCCCCGATCCGGAGCGGCACGATCGCCGTCGATCAGCTGCGGCAGATGCGCAACCTGTTCATCGTGACGGCGACGCTGACCTCGCGCGCTGCGATCCGCGGGGGGATGCGGGAAGACGATGCGTTCACGCTCTCCGACGCGTACATCCAGCGGGCGGAGCTTCTTTCGTCCCACGAATCCATCCTGAATTTGCAGATCAACATGCTCCTCGAATTCACCGAACAGGTGGAGGACCTCCGCCGGAGCAGGCATGTGACCCGCCTCTCTCTCGACGCGGCGAATTACGTCCGGCATCACCTCTCCGAGCCGGTCAGCGTTGCGAAAATGGCGGACGCGTTCTTTCTGAGCCGGCCGTACCTGTCGGCGAAATTCCGGCAGGAAACGGGGCAGACGCTGACCGATTTCATCCTGAGCGAAAAAACGGAAGAAGCCAAGCGCCTCCTCCGCTATTCCGACAAGCCGCAGGCCGCGATCGCCTCCTTCCTGGGCTTTTCCTCGCAGGGCCATTTTGCGAGGGTGTTCAAGAAATACGCCGGCATGACCCCGGGCGAATACCGGGAAAAGCGCCGCTGATCGGATCGCGGGGCTGTGGAGCGGGAGCGGTGTGGATTCTCCGGAATTTCCCGCGCGGACACAGTTTCGCCATGATTTTGTGGTAGGATGGAGATGACAGATCGGCGCCTGCATGGAGGATGAGCGGATGGAGATCCTGTATTTCACCCGGAATTTCACGGAGAACATCGAGATGAGCCAGACGATCCGCTGGCTGACGGTCGATGATTATGACAGGTTCTGTGAACACTTGAGCCTGTGCGGACAGCATGTTCTGGAGCTGCCAGACTGGAAGCAGGCATACGCCGAGGGCACGGTTTACTGCGGACTGTTCATCGGCGGGAAAATCGTTTGCAGAGCTTGCGTTGAAAAGTATTCCTCCCATGCATGGGAAGTCGCCGACGTTCGCACTGCGCGTCCGTACCGGGGAAACGGATATGCCCGTCAGGTCTGTGCCTTCGTATTGAAGTACATTTTGCAGCAAGGAAGAACCGCAACGATCAGAACGGAAGAAGACAACCTGGCAATGAAAAACGTGATCGCGGACCTGGGCTTTTCGATCCTGTGACTTCCGGTTTTCCGCGCCCGAGCCGTCGTCCGGTTCATCCCGACATGACCAGCAAGCCTTTTCCGCAGAAAACAAAAAAACACCGCCCCGCCAAATCCCGGAACAGACCAACCCGAAAAATCAAATCCCGAAATCCCGTCCCCCATGTTCCCTTGGTCAGACTCCAAAACCGCAAAATCAAAAGCCCGCCGAATCGCAATGATCCAGCGGGTTTTCTGTGTTGGTGTCATGGCCCAGGGGACGGATTCCAGCCGGGATGCTTCCGAGAGGAGGCCGATGGCCCGGGCAGGCCGTTTGAAACGGAACAACCGACCTCTACGGTCTCCAGTATTCCTCGACGCACTCCTTCGTGATCTCGACGTAGCGTCTGCCGCGCTCGAAATCGCCGTAGATCGTGCCGACCTCGCGCTGGGCGACCTCCAGAAGGCACCCGGACGCGGCGGTGAACACGCCCTTGAAGTATTTCCGGAGCGCGTCCTCGTCCAGCGGCCCGCGATTCGTCACGAATTCGGCGCGGGGCTTGCTGTAATAGACGATGTTCGTTCCGCGCAGATATTCGCCGACCTGCGGCTCGTTGTTGAACGGCGAGACCGACAGCTTGCGCAGATTCTTCCATTTCGAGAGATAGTCCGGGAAGATCGCGTCCACGCGCTCGCAGCAGCCGTAGGATAAGAGCCCGTACCGCCGCACAAGCCGGTCCTGATACGGGAAAACGAATTCCCCGAAGGTCTCCGGCGAGACGGCGGTCGTCTCCTGCGATTCGAGAAATCCCCAGACGTCCGTCGTTTTCTCCGCCCTGTCCGTCGGAAGCTCATGGTTGAACGCGAAACTCTCCTGGGAAACGGGGCTGATCCCGCAGGTCGGAAGGAGGAGTTTCTCCCGCTCGAGATAGTCGTAAAACGCCTCGAAGTTGCGCGTCGCGTCGTCCATGACCTTATGCAGGGCCTCCGGCGTGTCGTAGATCGCCAGATAGAGATTCTCCATCCCCATGAGATGGACGAGGGGATTCGTGATCGCGCCGGTGAGATTGTGCATCACCATGCGGGGCGGAAGGATGTCGCCGAAAATCTCCCCGGCAAACTCCATCCGTCTCTTCGTTCCCGCGAGATCGGCGCGGAATCCGCCCTTGCCGAGCTTCTCGTAATCCGCTTCGAGATCTTCGATGACGGGATTGATGTGAAAGCCTTTCCCGTGCTCGGTGTATGTGATGTTCGCGCTCAGACCGAACGGCCATGCCCCCGCGCTCAACCCCACGTCATAGGTCGGAGAGATCGGCGTGTCGTCGTCGAACAGTTCCCGCCCGACAAGCGTGGACAGCATGCCCCACTCGATGCTGCGGGCGTCCTTCCCTTCGCATTCCATGCGGGGCGCGATCACCTCGTTCGTGAAATTCGAGAAAAGAAGACGGACGGTCGGCGATTCGCGGCGTCCCTCTCCGAGCGCGTTCCATTTCTTCAGGATCGCGTCGTTTTCGGGAGAATGCGCGTATGCGAGCTGCTTGTTCGCCAGGGCGCGGAGCCGTGCTCTGTCCTTCTCGGAAACGGTATCAGCCATAGAGTTCATCCTTTCGGGCAAGATCAGACGTGCTTATTTCGTGAAAGAGCGTCAGCCGCGGGTACGGCGGATCCGATCGGCGGGAAGACGCCGCCATTATCGGGATCGGGCGGGGCGTATCGGGTTCCGGGTCCGGCGACAGGTTCGGCGGCGCGGCGCTCTTCCCTCCGCCGTTCGAGAAAATCCGCCCGTCTCCGCTTCTTTCATCCCGTATCCGCCGGAAGGACCGCCTCTTTTCCGCGTGCCGCGACGATCGTTTTGTCCGGTTCCGGACGGTGTTATTATAGCACATCGCCGCCGCTTTATCAAGACCGGGACGATGAAATGTGGGAGGCAGGATGCTGAAAAAGGAAAACGCCTCTATCCTCCCGCCCCGCGGGAAAACCGAAGCACCAAAAGGTACGGCGGCATGACCGCACCCGAATCCCGGCTTCAAAACGGAAAAGGCTGCCGCACTCCCTCTTTCGGGAGAGAATGCGACAGCCCTTTTCTGTGACGGGACCGCGGCCCCTCGGTTATTCTCTTCAATCGAGGCTCGCCAGATAAGCGTTCGCCTTTTCATAGTACCGGTATAGGGCAACCGCCAGATCCTTCGCCGCCTTCCCGGCTGTCGGAGCTTGCAGGATCGTATCCGCAAAGGACAGCGCGGAAATATCGAATGCAAAGGTCTTCCCCGCCGTGACCCGCACGGTGTGAGGATCGGCCAGCCGATGCGCGGTGATGCCGGAGATCTGAATGCGGTAGCGTCCGTCGCTCTGCAAGACCGCCGCGTTTTCCCATCCGTCGTCGATCACGGCCGTGATCTCGCCGTCATACCCTTCCGCCGGTTTCAGATAGACGGTGATGCCGGTCGAAGAATCGAGGTTCAGGGAATACGTCACCTTTTCGATCCCGGAATTCCCCGGCACCTTCAGAACGGCCTGGCCGCTCACGCCTTCTGCCGCTTCTGCGTAATCGGAATCGGTATAGACCGTTCCCGCAGGCATGGCAGCATGGCCCGCGCCGGGATCGGATCCGTGCAGTTCCGTCAGATACGCCTGCGCATAGTACCCGTAATCGCCGATCGCCGCGCCCAGCGCTTTCATCTCGCTGCTGTGATCACCGGCCGCGACGGCATCCAAATACTCCCTGACGGAATATGTCTGCGTCACCGTCTTTTCTTCTTCACCGTCCGTGTAGTGGAAGGCTGCCGTAATGGTATCCGCCATCTGGAGGGAATTCACATAACAGGTAAACGCATAGTATTCTCCGGACTTGTCCCGGTGATCCGGGTCGTAAGCATCCGAAGCCGACCGCCCGTCCCCTCCGTCCACGGTGAACTCCATCCAGCTCCCGCCGTAGTCCACGCCCTCTGTCTCGGGCAGATCCATGAAGAAGTTCACGCCGATCTCGCCGGACAGCAGCAGAGAAATCTTCTTGAACGACGGTTCCGCCTCCGCCGCGCTCTCCCCGCCGGATATTTCGGCATCGAGCGCATCGAGGAACGCGGGGATGTTGACGTACCCATAGCCGTAAAACACGTCGTAACCGGGGTCGCCCAGATCGACGGATGACTCCTCCAGGAGTTTGACAAACCTGTCTTTATCCATCGCGGGATCGGCCTGCCGCGCCATGACGGCCATGGATGCCACCACCGGAGACGCGAAGGAGGTCCCGGACTTTCGGATCGTTCCCCCGTTCAGATCCAGAGAAACGATATCGGTACCCGGAGCGGAAACGTCGACCTTGTCGTTGAAATAGGAGTAGTCCCCATCGAACTCCACTTCCCCGTTCTTCAGCCTGCAGGCCGAGACGGAGACCACGGAGCTGTAGGAAGCCGGATACATATAATTGGTTTCGCTCTTGGAGATGCCGGAGCGGTAATTCCCGGCGCTCGACACCAGGATCACCCCGCGCTCTTCGGCATAGCTGCACGCTTCTCTCAGCGCGGCGCTGTCATTGTTCCCGCCGATGCTGAACGTGATGACGTCCGCGCCGAAATCCGCCGCCTGACGAATCCCTTCGACTGCTGTTCTCACGTCGGTCGTGCCGCCGCTCCAGGTGACGCAGACGGGAAGAATGGTGACGTCAGGGGTGAGGCCGTCCGTTCCGATGCCGTTGCCGACTCCGGCGGCCATGATCCCGGCGATGAACGTCCCGTGGTAATTGTCCACCCCGTTCTCGACGCCGGAAAGATTGATGGTATCCAGGATCCGGGCCTCTGCCAGATCGGGATGGGACGCCATCACGCCGGTGTCCACGATCGCCACGGTGACGCCGTCCCCCCTGCGGTCATAGCAGCCGCTCGCGTCGGTGTGGACCCACGCGGACGACGCCCCCACCGATCGGAGGTTCCACGGATCGGGCTCGTATCCTTCCGCGCTGTCTTCGACCGTGAGGATGTAATTCGGCTCACAGTAGAGCACCCTGCCCAGGGCGGAGAGATCTTCGGCTTCCTCGGCGGTCTCCGCGTAATACAGGCCGCCGCCGAGCGATTCGCATCCGTCCGGCACGGAAGCCGGGGACGCAGACCGGGTCGCTTTCATCAGAAGGCGCGGCTTGTCTTCGATCCGGACGAGATACCCGTTGAACGCCCCCGTTTCTTCGTTCTCGGGGGAAGCCGCCGCGGCAGTGGCAAGGAGCATTGCCGCACAGAACAGGGACAGAATAGCAAGAAATCGTTTCATCATCAATACCTCTGCGCCTCCCCGGATCATGGGACCCGGGGAAGGCTGTGATAAGATCTCGGTAAGACTTCGGAATTTCGATCTGGGATTTGTATATGCGCAGCGGATCGTGGGATCATCCGGCGACCTCTTCGAGGAAGGCGCGGATCGCTCCGGCGATTTCCGCTCTCGAGGCCGGTTCCGTCGGATGGAGATTGCCGCCGGCGTCCGCTTCAAGGATCCCGTTTGCGGCAGCCCACTTCACATTCTCCGCTGCCCAGCCGGAAACGCTGTCGGCATCCGCCGCGTCAAGATCCCCGGTCTTGATTGCATACTGCTTGTAATCCGCGTACCGGTTCAGGATCGCTGCGAGCTGTTCGCGGGTCACATGGTTCTGCGGGCCGTAGATCCCGTCGCCGTATCCGAGGACGATGCCGTGGGAAGCGGCCCATTCGACGCTGTCGGAGTACCAGGTATCGGCCGGGACATCCCGGAACGTGCCGGTCTGTGTGACCTCCGGTCTGCCCTCCATCCGGTACAGCACCGTGACGATCATGCTGCGGCTCAGCGTAGCCAGCGGATCGAACGCCGTCGCAGAAACACCGTTCATGATCTCCCTGTCGTAGACATATTTCACGTCGTCATAGAACGGGTCCTCCGGCTTCACGTCCTCAAACGGGAGTCCAGGTTCCGCCGGCGTTTCTTCTGGGCTGTCGTCCTTCTTCTGCGTTTCCTTTTCCTGGACCGGGATTCTCGGCGACCAGACCGGGATGAAGTCGCGGTCCACGTCGCGGTAGGTCACCCCGTCGATCACAACGGTCGCGACGCGGATGACCGTGGTGAGGCCGGGAAGCTGCTGGGAATCCGTCTGAATCATGGTATTGAATTCCCGCACATGGGAAGCGTCGTTGCGGCAGGTCACCGTCGCTTTCGCGCTGGTCTTGTCCTTCGACCACACGAATACGGGCTTGTCCCAGTCGTGGTCGAGAGCGGGGAGCGTTTCCGTCTTCGTATCGGTGTACGTCTTCCCGTCGAGGATGACGCTGGCGGTATAGACTGCCTCGCCCTCCTCTTCGCACGAAGGCTTCGCGGTTTCCGCCGCCGTGACGTCAGCGTCCGCCGTGATGTCGGCACCGCCGTTCTTGTCCTTGAATGCCGCTGTCGCCGATGTGAAGTCGTCCGCCCATGTCCAGCCGCTCAGCTCGTATTCGTGTCCGAGCGCCGGAATGACTTCGGTCTTCGCGTCGGTATAGGTCTTTCCTTCAAATTCGACAGTCGCCGTGTAGACAATGCTGCCGGTGGCATCCGCCGTCGCGTCGGTCCGCTTGTCAACGATCGCCGCCGCTGCGGTATGCACATGCTCCGCATTGTTTTTGCACGTGAATACCGCTTCGGCCGCCGCATAACCGCTCCACTTCCAGACCGGTTCGCCCCACTTGTGCCCTGTCTTGGCCAGTGTTTTTGTTCTGGTGTCGGTGTACGTCTTCCCGTCGAAGATGACGCTTGCGGTACAGACCGCCTCGCCCGTTTCTTCGCACGAAGGCTTCTCGGTCGTCGCCGTCGTGAGGAAAGCGTCCGCCGTGATGTCGGCACCGCCGTTCTTGTCCTTGAATGTCGCCGTCGCCGATGTGAAGTCGTCCGCCCACGTCCAGCCGCTCAGCTCATATTCGTGTCCGAGCGCCGGAATGACTTCGGTCTTCGCGTCGGTATAGGTCTTTCCTTC
>JAFPWV010000159.1 GCA_017412675.1 Clostridia bacterium | reverse complement strand
CGAGCTTTCGGGATCATCCCGATACTTCTGGAAGAGGTAATTCAGAGCGAGTGCCCAGCCGTTGCCGCGGATATCGAGGCTGTGATAGGCAGGGGCGTGGGAATCGTCGTAATCGGTGGGATCGCTTTCAATCAGCCGAATAAAGGCGTAAGCCGCCGCGTCACCCTTCCCTGTTTCCTCCGGCCGTTCAGAAGAGTTCCATCCGTAATCCGAGAGGTAATAGTAATATGCCGCGTCTTCAAGAGTTTTCGGCTGACCGAGCGGGTAGTTGAACTCGTATGCTTTCGTTACTTCTGCGTCGATTTTCGTGTAGGCGTAGAGCGCGGCTCCGACAACCGCCAGCGCGGTCGCACCGAAAGTGGTGGAGACACCTGCCACGGTCGCAATGCCGAGAGATTTGCATGCGGTCAAGAACAAGCCGGCCGCTGAGACGGAGGCGGAAACGAAATTCCATTTGTTCGATTTAACGATATCTCCGAAATCGACACCGCGCTGCCACTGATCGAGACACCGCATCATCAGCGTATAAAGTCCGATGACGGATATGCCCACGTTGATGGCGTTCCAGCCGGAGCTGTTCGTCACGATTTTTCCGAGTCCCGTATTCCCGAAAAATATGCTTGTCCCGGTTTGAGCCGATGCACCCAAGTCCGTCTTTTCGCCGAGCACGCCCCAGCCTTCCGCCGAGCCGGCTTCTGCGGGAATACCGCCCCCTTTTTTCATCAACGCTTCATACAGCGCAAGCGATTCCTTTGTCTGCTGCGAGAAAAACGTCTCGAGCTTCCAGTCGTTCCGGATGCCCACTTTGTAGAGGAAGGTTTTGGAATTGGGATATTTCGACGGGTATTCTTCGGGCAGGATGCGGAAAATCGTCCCATTCTGATCCGTGAACCGGTCAATCCCCGACTTCACTTCTTTCATCAGCTTTTTGAGCTTCAGATCCGTGCGCTCCGCATCGGTCGAGAAGTGACTCGTATACAGCGTGTATGTCTTTCCGTCCTCAGACAGCTCGCAGTATGTGTCCTCCCAAACATCGGCACCCTCGTTGTAATATAAAACACCATCGAAAACTGACGGGTCGCCCTGTAAGGGAACGGTGATCTCCACATCCGTGTAAAACTCATGCTGTCCGGACGCGAGAGAATAGTCATAAGCGTAAAGCTCGCAATCCGTTGCCGCATCGGTCTTCATCGGCAGTTTTTTCACCGTCAGGGTGTCTTCTTCGCTGTCGAGATTCCACGATTTCAGATCGATATGGATACCGAACTGAGGAAAGTCCGCTTCCGGGTTATCGCGGGAAACCTTGGCATCCAAAGACTGCGCGGAGGCATAGTCCTCGTTCGTATAGCGCGCCTCGATAAAGCGCGGATTGCCCGGAGAGTTCTCGGGTGTCGCTTCGATCTCCAGACTTCGGAAGGCTTCCAGCTGTTCTTCCGTGATGCCGAACGAATCCAGGAATTCCCGCGTCTGCGCATCGATTCTTCCGGAATCGCCGTTGCCGTCGGTCTTCCCGGTCACGATTCCGGGCTGATCCAAACCGCCTTTCTTCAGAAAGCCCGGATACTTGAATCCCGCGACGCAGAATTCCGCGACAAGAACGACGGACAAAAAGAAGCTCAGCGCTCGACCGCCCTTTTTCATGGAGGACGCAGGCTTCGCCGTCTGCCTCTCCTCCTTGACCCGCTGCTGATAACCGGGCTTCATGTAGTCGGGCAGGTCCCGGGAAACGGGCGTTTGACGCGTCGGAGCGCCGTTCTGCCTCGTCCGATCCGGTATCGGCGCGGGACGGACGGACGGAGTCGGCGAGGGCGGTGTCACGGACGGTTTCCCGCCTGTTTTCGCGCCGCAGAACGGACAGAACAGGGCATCGGAAGAGAGCTCTTTCCCGCAGGAGGTGCAGAAAAACTTCGCGGGTTTTTCTTCCGGAACTTTTGACCCGCAGGCTTCGCAGAACTTCGCGCCGTCCCGAAGCTCCGCACCGCAATTTCGACAGTACTTTGCCATGATCCTTCTCCTTCCTTACGGTCTCATCATGCCGACCGATGCGACGGTGCCGCTCGGTGTCGTCAATTCTCCCCGGGCGTACTGCTTCCCGTCGGCCTCATAGAACGAATCGATCCGGAAGCTCCCCGTGCCCTCCGCGGTGAGAACGCCGTCCGTCCACTTGCCCGCATAGACGCCGTCCTCCATGTCTTCCTCATTTTCCCACGAGCCGTCGCCGAAATAGTGGATCAGATACCAGTCGACGGTCAGGGTCGGGGAGGACGCCGCGCCGGAGACGGAAAAGCTGACGAGCTCTTCGGCCACATCGTAGTAGATGAATCCCTTCCAGGTACCAGTGATCCCGCTGTAATCCGTGATCGCGCGCGCCCCGGCGGGGATGTCCCATCCGTCAAATTCGCCGATCTCCGGTCTTCCGGCCGCTTCGAGAGGGACGAAGCTCTGTTCGTTTGCGTCATCTTCCGCCTCGTCGGATGAATCCCAGAGCCAGCTGTCCGCGTTCCCGCCGGAGGAAATCTCCGCAGAATCGTTTGACGAGTTCGCTCCGCCCGACGCGGTATCGCCTGAGCCGCCTGACGAAGAAGTGAATTCGCTCACGTCATACCCGAGGCTGCTGTAATATTCCTCTGTGGATGTCGGCTTCTTCTGGCCGCGCCATGCCATGACGATCCATACAAGAAGCGCCAGATCGAGAATGATCAGAATCCCGTTGAAGATCCGTCTTCCCGCGGATGGTTTTGTGTTTCCCATGATCCTTTTCCTCATCGTACGCAATGTATAGTGTTCGGTTTATTATACCATATCCTGCCGTCCCCCGCAAGAGGTTTTTCCAATCCGGAACGAGAAATGAACGCCCCCGCATCCGCTTTAAGGAGGGGCTTTTCTGCGATTTCTCCCAGACTTTTTCCAAAACGCGGATCGACGGCGGCATGACCCCGCTCAAAGCCGCTTCCTTATTGAGTTTATGAGGAAAGTGCACAGATTTTTGGTATAATTATTCACACGATTATGGAATTTCCCTCTTTCTTTTTTGCGCGGATTGTGATAGAATAGACGGTAACGATCAAACAGGAGGCCGGGATGGACACGAGACTGATCCGGAATCTCTCCGTCGTCGCGGGACACTACGGCGCGGGGAAAACGAATTTCGCCGTCAATCTGGCGATCTATGCGAAAACGGTCTTTCCGGGACTTCCCGTCCACGCGGCAGACCTCGACATCGTCAACCCGTATTTCCGCACGGCGGACGCGGCGCCGCTTCTCGAGGAGAACGGCATCGATCCGCTGATCCCGGCGTTTGCGAACACCAACGTCGACATCCCTTCCCTTCCGCCCCGGATGCGCGGGCTGATCGAATCGAAGGACGACGTCACGATCGTGGACGTAGGCGGGGACGACGGCGCGGTCGCGCTCGGCATGTACCGGGAGGCGATCCTCGAGGCTGGGTATTCCCTCTTCTATGTCGTGAACCGCTTCCGTCCGCTCATCACCGATCCCGAGGACGCCGTCGGCTGCATGATCGAGATCGAGCGGGCCTCGGGACTCCGCTGCACCGCGCTCGTGAACAACTCCAACCTCGGCGCGGAAACGACGTCGAAGGAGATCGTCGAGAGCGTCGCATACGGACGTGAATGCGCGCGGCGATGCGCCCTCCCGCTCTTCTGCCACGTCTGGTGCCCGGCGCTTGCCCCGGATACGCCGGAGAAAATGGCCGAAGCCGGATACGCCGACGAGCCGCTCTTCCCCATCGTCAACGCGACGAAGCGGCTCTTCTGAAACAGGACCAACAATGATGGGAACCGGGTTTTCCGGTTCGTCAAGGAGGATATGAATGAATAAAGTTACATTCCGTACCGAACGGTGCAAGGGCTGCGGACTTTGCGTGGAGGTCTGTCCCAAGAAGATCCTCGCGCTGGACACCGCCGCGCTGAACGGAAAGGGCTACCACCCCGCCGTCATCGTGGACCAGGAGAAGTGCATCGCCTGCGCCATGTGCGCGACCATGTGCCCCGACTGTGTGATCAAAGTGGAAAAGGACGCGTAAGGAGGACGACGACATGAGCAAAGTACTGATGAAAGGCAACGAAGCCATCGCAGAGGCCGCCATCGCCGCCGGATGCGTGTATTTCTTCGGATATCCCATCACGCCCCAGACCGAAGTCGCCGAATACATGGCGAAGCGTCTGCCGAAGGTCGGCGGGCTCTGCCTGCAGGCGGAATCCGAGGTCGCGGCGATCAACATGCTGATGGGCGCCTCCGCAGGCGGAACGCGCGCCATGACCTCCTCCTCCTCGCCGGGTGTCTCGCTCAAGTCCGAGGGGATCTCCTACATCGCGGGATGTGATCTGCCCTGCCTCGTGGTGAACGTCCAGCGCGGCGGCCCGGGTCTCGGCGGCATCCAGCCCTCCCAGCAGGACTATTATCAGGCGACCCGCGGCGTCGGTCACGGGGATCTCAGACTGATCGTCCTCGCGCCCTCCTCCGTACAGGAAATGGCTTCACTCACCGCCGAAGCGTTCGATCTCGCGGACGCGTACCGGATGCCCGCCATGCTGCTCGCGGACGGCGCGCTCGGCCAGATGATGGAGCCGGTCGACTTCTCCGTCTTCCCGAAGCGCGAGCTGCCTGAAAAGACCTGGGCGACAAACGGCACCAAGGGCCAGCGGAAAAAGAACATCGTGAATTCCCTCTTCATCGATCCGAATGAGCTCGAAAACTCGATCCGCGCGCGCTACGAGCGGTACGCCAAGGTCGAGGAGAACGAGGTGCGGTACGAAGAGTATATGACGGACGACGCCGACATCATTCTCGTCGCGTTCGGCATCACGGCCCGCATCGCAAAGAGCGCGATCGCCGACATGCGCAAGACCGGGATCAAGGCGGGCCTGCTCCGTCCGATCACCCTCTGGCCGTTCCCGAAGAAAAAGCTCGCCGAACTCGCGGACACGGCGAAGGTCTTCCTCTCCGTCGAGATGTCCATGGGTCAGATGGTGGACGACGTCCGCCTCGCGGTAGGCGGCAAGCGCCCCGTTCATTTCTTCGGACGCACCGGCGGCATCATCCCCTCCGTGGAAGAGGTCGCCGAAGAGATCCGGAAGCTCGCAGAAGCGTAATCAGGTATCAAAGAAAGGACATTCACATCGATGAAAACCGTATTTGACAGACCCGAGGCGCTGTCCGACGTGCCGCTTCATTACTGTCCCGGCTGCACCCACGGCATCGTTCACCGTCTCGTGGCGGAAACCATCGACGAATTCGGCATTCTCGGCAACACCGTCGGCATCGCGCCCGTCGGATGCTCCGTATTCGCCTATAACTACTTCGAGTGCGACATGATCGAAGCGGCGCATGGCCGTGCTCCGGCTGTCGCGACCGGTCTCAAGCGCACCCATCCCGACACCGTCGTCATCACCTATCAGGGCGACGGCGACCTCGCAGCGATCGGCACGGCGGAAACCGTTCACGCGGCGACGCGCGGCGAAAACATCACCGTGATCTTCATCAACAACTGCATCTACGGCATGACGGGCGGTCAGATGGCCCCGACCACGATCCCCGGCCAGGTCACGACGACCTCTCCCTACGGGCGGAAGCGTAACGTGCAGGGCTCCCCGATCCGCGTCTGCGAAATGCTCTCCACCCTCGACGGCGTCGCCCTCGCGGCCCGCGTCTCCGTGGACTGCCCGAAGAACATCCTGCAGGCGAAGAAGATGATCAAAAAGGCCTTCCAGAACCAGATCGACAAGAAGGGCTTCTCGATCGTCGAGGTCCTCTCCACCTGCCCGACCAACTGGGGACTCGCCCCGAAGGACGCGCTCCAGTGGCTCCGCGACAACATGATCCCGTACTATCCGCTCGGCGTCTACAAGGACGGCGAAGCGATCCGGGACCCCGAATGAGAAAGGAGCGCGCGATATGACGACAAGATTCATTTTCGCCGGCAGCGGCGGACAGGGCATTCAGTTTTCCGGCAAGCAGATGGCGAAGACGGGGATGCACGTCGGGAAGAACGTGACCTTTCTCCCCTCCTACGGACCGGAAATGCGCGGCGGCACGTCGAACTGCACCGTGGTCATCTCCGACGAGGAGATCGGCTCTCCGTCCGTCTCCACGCCCGACATCCTCGTAGCGATGAACCTCCCCTCCTTCGACAAGTTTGAGCCGAAGGTCGCGCCCGGCGGCATCCTCTTCTGCGACTCCACCCTCGTGGACAAGAAGAGCGAGCGGGAGGACATTCAGGCCGTGTACGTTCCGGCGACGGGGCTGGCGAGCGAGAACGACCTCACGGGCTTCGCGAATGTGATCCTGCTCGGCGTGATCCTCAAGGTCACGGGCATCTTCGACTTCGCGGACTTCGAGGACTATCTGCTCTCGAACATCCCGGCAGCGAAGACCGCGCTGATCGAAAAGAACAGGAAAGCGCTGGAGCTCGGGTGGAATTACCTCCAGTAAGTAATCGTGATAAGCAAATGGGAATCCGTCCGCCGGGCGGGTTCCTTTTTGTGTCCAAATGAAACTGTGGGTTGTAATTTCCAACCAGAAACAAACTTTGCGGTTCTTGACTACGGCATCGTTCTGTGGTATCCTGTAATCACCGGACCGGCCGGACGGAATCCATTGATCAGGAGATATTCATGGAAATCAACATGAAAGATATGCTCTGCGAGCTTCGCAGGCAGAAAAAGGTCACGCAGGAGGCGGTCGCCGCGCATCTCGGGATTACAAGCCAGTCCGTCGGAAAATGGGAGCGGGGCGAAGGATACCCGGACATCACGCTCCTTCCCGCGCTCGCGCTCTACTTCGGCGTTACGGTCGACGAGCTGCTCGGGGTCGGGAAAGCAAGGCAGGAGGAAAGGATCGACGCGCTCCTCGATGAGGCCGAACGTCAGCTCAGAGAAAACAGCTCGACCGCCGCAGTCGAGACATGCCGGATGGCCCACCGCGAATTCCCGAACGACCTGCGCATCATGGCACGGCTGATGCGATACATCTATTTCAATTACGGGGATCATGAGGACGATCGTCAGGAATGCGATGCGCGGTTTGCCATATCGCTCGGCGAGCGGATCCTCGCAGAATCCACCGATCACAGACAGCGATCCTCAGCCATCGAGTGTCTCGCGATGCTGTGGATGGAACTCGGAGACCGGGAAAAAGCAAAGTATTATGCGATGATGCTTCCGGGATATTACCAATCGTCGGAGCAGGTTCTCGGTCATGTCCTGCCGAAGGAGGAAAGAGCGGAACAGCGGCGAAAGAACATCGTTGAAGTGACGGGACTGCTCGCGAACACCGTGCTCTATCAGCATTGCTTCGGCGGAGAAATGCCGGATGACGATATCTGCTGCGCGGAAAAGACGCTCGCGCTGTTCGATCTGATCTTCGAGGACGGAGATTACGGGATCGATCTTTCGACCGTTTATGAGGCGCATTTTTGTCTCGCGGAGGCATACGGAAGAAAACGCGATGCGGACCGGTGCCTTGCTGAGCTTGAAATCGCCGCGGATTACGCCTTCCGTGTAGAAAAAGAAACCGGAAAGAAAGAGACCCGATACACCTCCCGCCTTGTCCGCGGGACCGTCTATCCGCCCGGCGCTACGAATTGCTATCATGCTGTTAAAATGATGGCGAATGAAATGGAGGAATTTGGCTGCTTTCACTTCCTCCGCGAGGACGAGCGATTTCAGGCGATACAAAAAAGACTCCTCGCCGATCCCGCGCAGAACGGGACGGGAGAAGCCTGAGCCTTTTGTAAACGTCTTTGAAGAGAGGGTCCGGGGGAGGGATCGTTTCGGAAAACTCCTCCCCCATCCTTATTCACCGGAAAAAGTCGATCACCCACTCGTGGAAGTCCGGGGCCTCGTCGATCGCGCCGTGGCTGTAGCCCTCGAAGATATGCAGGAGCGCTCCTGGGATCCGGGTGGCGAGCTCGCGGGAGGCCGCGCCGCTCACGATCCGGTCATCCGACGCGCCGAGCACGAGGGTTGGGCACGCGATCTCCGAAAGCCGGTCCCATGCGTCGTGCGCGAGGCAGGCATGGGCTTCGGTGAGGAACCGGGAGAAGCTCTCCTTCGGCGGGATGTGCGTGTAGAGACCGTAGGCGGTCCGGTATTTCAGCCAATGCGCCTTCGTGTAGGAGCGCTCCGCCATGTCGAGCATGATCCCGCGGTAGTCCCCTGCCTCCGCGAGGTCGATCCAATGACCGACCGCCTCCCGGACTGTGGCGTTCTGCCGTCCGAGCGTGATGGCAAGGCAGAGCTTTTCCACCTTCTCCGGATGGGCGAGTGCGAATTCCTCCGCGATCATGCCGCCCTGCGAGACGCCGAGCACGCACGCCCTGCCGATGCCGAGCTGCT
>JAFPWV010000158.1 GCA_017412675.1 Clostridia bacterium | reverse complement strand
TCCTTTTTCTCCTTTATCGAGGAGAAAAAGGACCAAAAAGAGGAACTCTTTGGAAGTCTTGGGTGTTTCGACCTCTGCCCGGTTTCATCGGGATGAAACCGAGTCGACACGGGGCGCTGCCCCTGGACCCCGCCACCTTTTGAAAAAGGTGGACGAAAACTTCAAAACCGTTTTGCGACAGACCCTCAAAAGACCAAACGATGCGATCAGCCGAAGGCGTAGCTCACGCTGAGCGCGGTGATCTCGCCGCCGTCCTCCGTGACGGTGACGACGCCGCTGTCGACGAGGTAACGGCGGATGCCGCCGCCCGATTCATACGGCTCGCCGAACGCGGTATCCGCCGCGGATGCGTCCCCGCCGAGCATGACCGACGCGCCGTTTTCCGTGATCGCGGCGGCATCGGAGAGGAAGGTAACTTCGGTGATGCGCTCGCGGCCGACGGCGTCGGGCTGGGTGGTGACGGTGAAGCGGCCGTTATAGGTATAGACGCGGTCCGTACCCGTCCGGATGCAGCTCGGGGCTTCCATCACGTCGTCCGGCTCGCCGAGGGCTGCGAGGGTGTCATCCGCGACTGCGCCGAGCGTGATCGAGGTGCCGTTGTCGAGATGCATCGTATAGCCGCCCGCGAATTCGGCGTCAGCTTCCGAGAGGGAGGCGGCGTCCGGCGCTGCGGGATCGGCGGGAGCGGCAGGTTCCCCGGTGCAGGCGGCGAGGGAGACGAGGAGCGCGAGGAGGGTGAGGACGGCGAGGATCTTTGCTTTCATGGGGGTTCTCCTTTGTTGAGGTGGATTGTTACGGCGTCGCGGGATAGAGGCTTGCGTCGAAGTTATAGTACCCGGCGACCTGATAGGTGGAATAATCGATGACCTGCGCGTCGGTCAAAAGGAACGAATAGAGGTCGAATCCGGCGTAGTGCGGGCAGGCGTCGAAGTGATACCAGTTCCCGTCGACCTTGACGAGGTTCCAGTAGTGCGGATGGTTCGGATCGTTGCGGGAGACCATGAGGTTCTCGATCCCCGCGCGGGAGAGGAGCACCGAGGACATGGCGTAGTAAGTATAGCAGTTGCCTGCGTATGTGGTGAAGGCGGAATAGGCAGCGCGCCAGTACTGCCCCATGAGGTACGAGGTCGAGGTGGAATACCGCACGCTCTGCGAGACGTAGTCATAGACGGCCTTGGCCTTCTCGCGCTCGGTCCCGCCCCAGGGGAGGATCTGCGCGAGCACGGCGTCGGCGTATCCCCGGACGGTGTCCTCGTCGAAGTCCGCGACGGTGATATGAACGGTGGCGGTGCCGGTGTTGCCGCTCGCGTCCGTGGCGTAATAGACGACCGGATAGAAACCGACTGCGTTCAGGTTGACGGCGGACGAATCCACGGTGACATTGACCGAGCCGTCGCGCGCGTCCTCCGCCCAGACGTTCTTGCGGAAGGACACGGTGCTACCGATGAGGACCTTCTGATCCGCCGCGCCGTAGATCACGGGCGGGTCATGATCGGCGATGACGGTGAGGACGGCGTCGGCGCGCGTCTCGTTCCCGGAGGGATCGCGGGCGATGAGCGTCACGGTCCGGTTCCCTTCCGACGCGGTGTCGGGGGCCTTTTCAAAGGTCACCGTCACGGGCGCGCGGTCCGTCGCGGAGGCCACGAGATCCCATGGATCGGCGGCATCCCCGACATAGGCGGTGTTTGCCTTCGTCGTGAGGACGGGCGGCGTGGTGTCCTCGACGGTCAGCTCGACATGCATTTTGGAATGCTCCCCTTCGAGGGTGACGGGATAGTTCCCGGGCTGCCGCTCTGCGACGTCGCCGGCGTCCGCGATCACGGGGGTCCGGTCGTTTTGATGCTTTTCAAAGAGGAGGGCGGAAAGCTCGGAAAGGGTCGTTCCGCTCTCGACGGTCAGGGCGGCGGGGATGTCCCACACCGAGAGGGCCGCGGTGACGGTCTTCTGATTCCCGACGCCGTCTTCGAGGAGGATGTCGATCCGCTGCTCGCCGACGGCTCCGAAATCGGGTTCGCTGACGTATTCCGCCGTCGCGCCGGAGTAGTCGTGGATGTCGGTCACGAAGTCTTCGAGCTTCACGCTTTCGCCGAGGAGCAAATCAAAGTCGTGCACCACGGCGTCGGGCGGGATGGTGTCTTCGGTCTCGACGGTCAGGACAAAGGGCGAATAGAGGCCGGAGAGGGTCAGCTCATGGAGGCCCGTCTCGCCGAGGGAGGAATCCAGGCCCTTCAGGATCTTCACGCCGTCGGTCGGGAGATTCGAGGTGAGCACCAGCGTGACGATCTCCTCGGGCGTCGTGCCGTATTCGATCATCCGCATGGGCATGAAATCCCAGCACATGACGGGGACGTCGAGCTCGGTGCGGTTCCCCGCTTCGTCCTCGAGCAGCAGCCCGACCATTCCCTCGCCGGGGGTGTCGAAATCGGGCTCCTCGCGGTAGGAGACGGTCACAGGGGAGGCGTCTTCGATCTTCTTCACGAAGAGGGAGGCTTCGGGACGCTCGCCGCAGAGGATGTCATGCGCGTCGGGCTTCGCCGTCGGAGGCGTGGTGTCCGACACGGTGACGGAGAGAAAATAGCGGATCTCGCCGTCGTCGCCGCGCACGGAATAGACGCCCGGAGTGTTCGCGTCGACCGCTGAGACGTCCCAGGTCCCGTCGGCAACGGTGGTTTTCAGGAATTTTGTGAGGATGTTGAGGCTCGCGCCGCGCTCATGGCGGAAGCGCTCTTCGGTGGTTGCGAGGGACGCGTCATGCCGGGTCTCGTTCCCGCTCTCGTCCGTTGCGGTGATGGAGACGAGACCGTCTTCCGACGCCGCGGGATCGTCGGCAAAGGCGAAGGTCAGCGCCGTCTGGTCGACCCATGTACGGACAAAGTCCGCCGGATCGGAGGGGAATTCGCCGGGGGACACGACGACGGGGGACGGCTCGAATTCCGGCGGGATGCGGTCCTCGACGGTCACCGTCACGATCTTGCGCAGAAAGCCGAATGCTCTGACGCCGCCCTGCCGCTCGCCGACCGATGCGGTGTCGATCTCGGCGAGAGGGGGATCCGCCTCGCAGAACCGGCCCCAGAACGGGTCGGAGAGGACGGGATAATCGACCGTTTCTCCGATCGCCGCCGACACGGGTCCGATCCGCGCGAGCACGCCGTGCGCGAGGACACAGGCGGTCACGATCGCCGCGGCGAGGAGGACGAGCAGGACGGAGGAGACGATGATCGGGAACTTGTGCACCTTATCCGGGATGCTCCGGCGCTCGCGCAGCACGGCTTCCGCCTCTGCCTCGTCGAGCAGCTCGAGCTCCAGATCGGCCTCCTCATGCGTGTCCCCGTCCGGTTCCCAGATCTCAGACGGTTCCGGGGTCCATTCCAAATCGTCGCACGCGGGCACGGCGATTTCGGATTTATCTGTCATGCGTTCTTGAATCCTTTCGGTAAGGATGGAGGGAGTTCACGGATTGACGGGGACGTTTTCCCCGTTTGAATAGACGGAGCCGGACAGCGACTGGCGGCAGACGAACCCGTCTCCGACCGCGAAGTCCAGAACGTCGCGCCACTCCGAAACGCTTCCGTTCGAGCCCTCGGCAGGGCCGCCGCACATCCGGAAGGTCCCGTCCTTCATGCGCGCGATGAGGGAGGTCTGGCGGGCGCGGATCTCTTCGACGTCGGATAGCGTTTCGGCGTCGGCCAGTCCCATGCTCCGGTCCCCGGCCACGGCGAGAGTGCCGTCACGGAAGAGGATCACGAGGGACTGCGAGCAGGCGCGGATGTCGACGGCGTTGCGGAAGCACTCGACATCGCATTGGCCCGACGCGTTCGAGCCGCAGGCCACGACCGTACCGTCGCTTTTCAGCCCTGCCGTGAACCGACGTCCCGCGGCGATCGCGACGATCCCGGTCCATCTTGCAGTGTCCGCCTGGCCGTAATCGTTCTCGCCGATCACCGTGACGGTGCCGTCGGCGTGGAGATAAGCGGTATGGCGCTCACCGGAGGACATGGCGACGACGTTCTTCAGCTTCTGCGACGCCGCGATGAAGTCGGTCTCGAAAGCGGAGGGGGCGGTCAGCGCATTCCCCGCCGCGCGGTTGGCATAGACGCGGACGGAGCCGTCGTTCAAAAGGATGCTCGTGACGTATTCCCCGGCGGAAACCGAAACGGCGTTCGAGACGGAGAGGACCTTGCCGCCGTCGACCCAGCTGACCTTTCCGTTCTGGACGGAGACGATCATGTCGGCAGCGGAGACGGTCTCGGCGTGATAGCGGCGCATCTGCGCGGGAGACTGGAGGAAGTAGGCCTCTCCGAGCGCTTCGCGGACGATGGCCGGATCGTTCACGAGCTCCGCGGTGTCGAAGCCGTATTCCGCGGCATACGCGAATGCCTTCTGCCATTCCCCGGCCCCGACGTATTCCTCGTAGCGCCTGCCGCGGTATTCCGCGAGAAAGCCGTCGCGCTCCGGGACGTTCTCATGCGCGTCGAGATACGCGAGGATATAGGCGGTGTCCTTCGTTTCGAGGACGGCGGCGAACTCCTCCTGGCGGAACAGCTCCTCCCATTCGGCGCGCAGGCTCTCATCCGCGATCTTTTGGACCGCGGCTTTCGCGTGCGCCTTTTCGCCCCGGTTCCAGTACCAGAGCGCGAGATCGTGCGTCACGAGATCCGAGACCTCCGGATCCTTCGCCTTCATGGCGACCGACGCGGCCTCCTCGTTCCACTCGCTCCCGTCATCACCGGCAAGATGCGCGGCGGCGGAGCGGGCGACGAGATCGGCGTAGTCCGCATCGAGGGAGGAGGCATAGGCGTAGGCCTCCCGGTAGTCCTTCCGCGCGAGCGCGTCTTCCAGCGCTTTGGCCGCCACCTTGTTCGTGAGGGAGACAAAGGGCGCGTTCTTCGAGATGGCGTAGGCTTCGTTCAGCCTGCCTTCCTCCGCGAGGTCCTCGACCGTTCCGGTTACCTCGTCGCGGTACATGCGGAAGAAGTAGTTGTTCGCAAGATACCGGTCGACGTAGTCCTCGGCGAGGTCCTGCCGTCCGGCGACCACCAGCGCGTCCGCCTCGGGCATCAGGTAGTTGTACATGATATAGTGGAAGCCGAAGAACACGGCGAAGACGAGCAGACAGGCGACGAGCAGTCCCGCGAGGACCGCTGCCAGCGCGATGAGGGTGTGCGCGAGCCGGCTGACGGGCTTCTTCGCTTTTTTCTGCTTCTCCTTCTTCGGGGCGGGCGCCGTTTCGCTCTTCGGGGCCGGAACGTTCTCCCCGGCGTAGGAATAGCGCAGGGGACGATCGTTCTCGGTGTCCGCGAGGAAGTCGCCGTCTCCGAAGACGTATTTCGTTCCGTCCTCGCCGACCGCTTCGGTCACGCGGACCCGGAAGCCGTTCGAGAGCACGGTGTTGGCGTCGTTGATCCGGCAGACGATGAAGTTGCTGCGGTTGATGTCGGCGTCCGCGTACCGGATCTCGCCGGAGGTCTGGCGGTGTTCCCCCGTCTCCGGATCGAGGTAGGTATAGCCGTATGCGACGGTGAGGCTTTCGAGCTGGATCTTGAGGTTGCGCGCGACGAGAAAGGCGTAGTCCGTCCCCGCGCGGTCCGCCGGTTTCGTCACCTGAAGGCGGAGCACGAAGGCCGGGGCGGTCCGTTTCTTCTCGGAGGTGAGCTGGGGGACGGGATAGTCGATCATCTTATCCGAGGTCACAAAGGTTCTCATGCTCTTCCCTCCCCTCAATCCTCGAAGACCGCCAGCGGGATATCATCGATGGGATGATCCGTCGGCAGGTAATAGAGCGTGTTGACGTCCTGGAAATGCCACCATTCGGACTGGATGTAGGTGAAGCCGCATTCGAGCATGACGCCGAGCATGTAGTCCATGTTGGCACGCGCAGTCTGGGACATGATGGTGCTGCGCCGGTCGCTCGCCTCGGTGAAGGTGTGCATCGGCGTCGGCATTTCGACAAGATGGCCCGCCGAATCGATCAGCGAGATATCCACCGCCGTGCCGCGGTCATGAACGCCGCCCATGCCGATCTTCGGGTCCGCGACCCACTTGTGCACGCGGATGACGTCGAACCACCGCTGCTGCACGCTGGTCGGGCGGTAAGCGTCGTAGATGATGATGGTGTAGCCGTCCTGCTTGAACCGTTCCGCCGCCGCCTTCATCATGGGAAGCAGATCGTACTGGAGCAGGCAGAGGTTCCGGTGGTAGAACGATTCGCCGATGGAGGTGCCGTCGGTCGAGAGCTTCATGCTGATGACGAAGTCTACGTTGCTGAGATCGAGATCCGAGAAGTCCTCGGCGTAGGTCTCGACGGTGTTGAAGTACTGGCGGACATCGACGAGGTGGGAATACGCCTGCACATAGGTTTCCTGATTGGTCTTCGCAAGGCCGTATTCGATCGGAAGGGTCGCGTAGACGCCGCAGTTTTCACCGATCGCGTGCAGAAAACCGTCCTTCGCAAAGCCGAGGGATTCGCCGCTCTCGGAGAAGATCTCGGCCCACGGGGAATCCGCGCGCTCGCGCAGCTCCACGACCGTTCCGGCAGAGAGGGTGTCCTTCACGGCGGAGGCGTCGTCCGGGGAGGCGTGGAGCGTCATCGAATCGTAGACCCGCATGAGGAAGCTGCCCACATCCGCCGCGCGCGATCCAGTGATGTTCGGCTCCGGAACGTCTTCTGGAACGGGCTCCGGCTGCCAGAGGGTCTCGGCGTCCTCGTCGGCTTCGATGTCCGAGACACGCTCGAAGGGAATGCCCATCTCCTTCGCCGGATCGTACTGCTCGAACACGCGGTTTTCGGCGAAGTACCAGCTTTCCGTGTGGAAATTCACCTTATCCGCGAGATGCAGGGCGTTCATCACGGATTCCGCCGTCCCCGTCACGACCTCGCCGGGATCGCGTGCGCACGAAGACAAGGCGAGCGTCATGCCCGCCAGAAGGACGGAGAGAAGAAGGATCGGAATGCGTTTTTTCATAACTGATGAAATCCTTTTGTCACCCGGCGATGCGTGCGTCCGAGCCGATCAGGTTCTTTAGGTTGCGTTCGGCGATCTCGATGACGACGAGACGCGGCGATGCGGTGGAAGCCGTCTCTTCGAGCAGATCGATGCGGTAAGGGAGAGCCCGGTGGAAGCGCGCGCTGCCGGAGACGGATGCAAAATACGGGATCAGGGCGCTGCCGAAGGAATCGCGGAACATGAGCAGCTGTTCGACGGGGATTCGATCGAGGTCGGAGATTGTCTGAATATCGAGGCTCATCAGGCTCGACGAACCGGCGACGGTGCGGTAATGCGCTTCCGGCTCCAGGACGAACTCGTCGTCGTACCGGGGCGTCTTCGGATACAGGAGGGAGTCGAGGTCACCGCGGAAGTCATGGGTCACCTCGGTGAGAGGAGTGCCGATGAGGTCAAGCGGGATATCGGCGGCTTCCAGAACGGCCTTCACGGCGATCCGCGCGCCTTCGTTGTTCCAATGGGAATCGCGCTTATGATAGACGAGCCGCTCTTCCTTCGCCGCGAGAAGTGCGGGCCGCACGTCGAGACAGTTCACGCCCCGCTCGTCGAGCAGCGGCAGCAGACGGTCGAGATTCGAGGACGCTTCCCCGCGTGAGGCGACGGTGAGGGGCATTTTCTCGGGATAGATCGTGTTCTTGTTCGGCGCGCAGAGGAAGAGGAATTCCGCGCCGTGCTCTTCGGCGTAATCCGAAAGGTTTTTGAGGGCGTCTGCCGCGGCGATGAGCTCCCCGTCCGTCATCGGATCGGAGCCCGTGTAGTCCGGGAGCGTTTCGGCGAAGAAGAGGAAGCCGTCCCGCCCGACGATCACCTGATCGTTTCCGGTATGAAAGACTTTTTCTTTCAGGAGGGAAAAGGCGTCGACAAGGATGTCGCGGTAGGCGAAATGCTTCGAGAACCACTCCTCGAAGTCGTCGCGGTAGGTCTCGGAGATCTTTCCGTCGACGAGGAGGCGGGGCATGTCGCCGCTGTCCGCTGCATCCGCCGCGCCCGGGAGGAGCATCCCGAGGGAAAAGAAGACGCAGAGGGCGAAAAAGGCGGCGGTGAAGAGGACGGCGGGAAGATGCTTTCGTTTTTCAGTCATATCGGTATCTCAGAAAATATAGTAGATGAAGGGGTTGAACGAGGAGGACGCGAGCGTCATCACGCAGAGGGCGAAGAGCGGCGCGCAGAGGACGTATTCGACGCGGTCCCATGCGAGGGCATGTCCGGATGCCGCCGCGCGTTCCCGGATCTTCGGCAGCAGCGGCATGGAGAGGACGATCCCGAGGAGCATCGCGGCGACGGCGTACGGGGTGAGGAGCGCGCCGAGACCGGAGGTACCGGGGCGGGAAGTGAACATCGCGCCGAGATAGGAGAAGCCCGCGGTGAGGGAGGGGGCGCGGAACATCACGAAACCCACGGCGACGGAGAGAAGCGTATAGAGCCGGAGCAGAGGCCGGAGCGGTTTCTTTTCCTCAAGGCGATTGAGGTTCGTCACGCGCTCGAACATCATGAGCGTGCCGTGCCAGAGACCCCAGAGGATGTAGGTGAAGTTCGCGCCGTGCCAGAAGCCGGTCAGGAAGAAGACGATATAGCGGTTGAGCACCGTGCGCGCGCCGCCCCTGCGGTTCCCGCCGAGGGGAAAATAGACGTAGGTGCGGAACCACGAGGTGAGCGAAATATGCCAGCGCTTCCAGAAATCGCGGATGCTGACGGCGGAATAGGGATAGTTGAAGTTCTCGCCGATCCGGAAGCCGAAGAGGGAAGCCAGCCCGACGGCCATGTCGGAGTAGCCGGAGAAGTCAAAATAGATCTGGATGCAGTACCCGACGGCGCCTGCCCAGGCAAGGGAGGTCGTGAGCGCCGGGGCACCGAACGCGGCATCCGCGATCACGGCGGCGGTGTTCGAGATGAGGAGCTTCTTCGAAAGCCCGAAGAGGAAGCGCTTGATCCCGCGGGCCGTCTTCTCCGCCGTGACTTCGCGGCAGGTGAGCTGTTCGCAGATCTCGTTGTAGGTGACGATCGGCCCGGCGATGAGCTGCGGGAAGAAGGAGATGTAGAGCAGGAGGTTGAAGAAGTTCCTCTGCGCGTCCGCGGTCCCCTTCGAGACGTCGAGGACGTAGGAGAGGATCTGGAAGGTATAGAACGAAATGCCGATCGGCATGGTGAAGCCGGGGACGGGTAGGGAGAGGGGCGTATGGGCGTTTGCAAGCGAGACCAGCCACGGGACATACTTGAAGAAGCCGAGGATCCCGAGGTTGACGATCACCGCGAGGACCGTGAACGCTTTCCTGCGGCCGGCCCTTCCCTGTTTCGCGGCGGAGGCGATGAGGAGGGCGGCGGCGTAGTTGATCAGCACCGAGCCGAGCATCAGAAGGATGTAGATCGGCTCGCCGTAGGCATAGAAGAGGATGCTGGCGATCCCGAGCAGGACGTTGCGCGCGCGGAGATATTTCGCGGGGATCAGCGCGTGCAGGATCCAGACGGCGGGAAGGAAGAGGAAGAGAAAGACGGCGGATGAAAAGACCATGTCGTATCCGAAGGGCCGCAGCCCGTATTATCCTATCTGCGTGATTTGAAACATCGGGATAAAAACCCATATTATTATAAACGTTTTACACCCGTTTTGCAAGAGATTCGGACGAAGTTCTCGAAAAGTTCTCCAAAAAAGCGCATCCCTTGACAAGGGAGCGGAATTGGGATATAATATCCGCAGAAACCGACGGGTATGGTCGGAAATTTCAAGAACACGGATCCATCGGAGGTCGTTATGGACACGCACGCGCTCATCGGTACGCTCGCCGCGGAGCACACGCTCCCGGACGACGGTTTTCTCGCGCTTCTCTCGGCGGACGAGGCGGACGGGGCTGACGCCCTGCTCTTTTCGGAGGCGGACCGGGTGCGGCGCGAGGTCTACGGGATCGACGTCTACATCCGCGGTCTGATCGAATTCACGAACTTCTGCAAAAACAACTGCTATTACTGCGGCATCCGGCGGGACAACGGGAAGGTATCGCGCTACCGGCTGACGGAGGAGGAGATCCTCTCGTGCTGCGCGGAGGGGTTCGCCCTCGGCTACCGGACCTTCGTGCTCCAGGGCGGCGAGGACCCGTTCTTCACGGATGCGCGGCTCTGCGGGATCATCTCACAGATCCGGGAGCGGTTCCCGTCCTGTGCGATCACCCTCTCCGTGGGGGAAAAGAGCCGCGCGAGCTATCAGGCGTATTTTGACGCGGGCGCGAACCGGTATCTTCTGCGCCACGAGACGGCGGACGGAGGCCACTATGCCAAGCTGCATCCCGCATCGATGAGCCTCGAGAACCGGAAGCGCTGCCTCTATGATCTGAAAGAGATCGGATATCAGGTCGGCGCGGGGATGATGGTCGGATCGCCGTATCAGACGACGGAAAACCTGCTCTGCGACCTGCGCTTCCTCGAAGAGCTGAGGCCCCACATGATCGGGATCGGGCCATATCTGACGCACCGCGACACCCCCTTCCGCGACATGCCGAACGGGAGTCTGTCGATGACCCTGCGGCTCCTCGCGATCCTGCGGCTGATGTTCCCGCGCGCGCTGATCCCGGCGACGACCGCCCTCGGCACGATCCATCCGAAGGGACGCGAGATGGGACTCAAGGCGGGCGCAAACGTCATCATGCCGAACCTCTCCCCGAAGGATGTGCGGAAAAAATACGAGCTGTACGAGAACAAGATCTGCACGGGCGAGGAAGCTGCGGAGTGCCGCGTATGCCTCGATCACCGGGTGGAGGCGGCCGGATACCGCATCGTGTGTTCCCGCGGCGATGCAAAATGAACGAAAGAAGGCCCAAAATGGGCTTTTTTTCGGTTTTTGGCTCCTTTGCCTTGACAAATCGGGGAAAATACGGCATAATGGTATCAGGAAAAAATCGCTCTGACAGGAAAGGATCTACCATGGATTTTAAAAACGCGACCCTCGGGATCGAGCTCGGTTCCACCCGCATCAAGGGCGTCCTCCTCGACGAAACCTTCAAGATCATCGCATCCGGTTCCCACGACTGGGAAAACCGCCTCGAAAACGGGATCTGGACCTATTCGCTCGACGACATCCACACGGGCATCCGCGACTGCTACGCGAACCTCGCGGCGGACGTGAAGGCTAAATTCGGCGAACCACTCACCTCGGTCGGCGCGATCGGCGTTTCCGGGATGATGCACGGGTACATGGCGTTCGACGCGGCGGGCAATCTGCTCGTTCCCTTCCGCACATGGCGCAACACGATCACCGGAGAGGCGGCGGAAAAGCTCACCGCGCTCCTCGGATTCAACATCCCCCAGCGGTGGAGCGTCGCGCACCTCTACCAGGCCGTACTGAACGGCGAGCAGCACCTCCCCCGTCTCGACCATATCACAACGGTCGCGGGCTATCTGCATGAAAAGCTGACCGGGCGCCGCGTCCTCGGCGTGGGTGAAGCGTCGGGCGTCTTCCCGATCGATTCGGCGACCCTCGACTACGACGCCGCGATGCTCGAGAAGTTCGACGAGCTTCTGAAACCCTACGGCTTCCCGTGGACCGCGTCGTCCGTTCTCCCCTCCGTCCTGACGGCGGGCGAGGAAGCGGGCGTGCTCACCGAGGAAGGCGCGAAGTTCCTCGATCCGGCGGGCAATCTCAGGCCCGGGATCCCTTTCTGTCCGCCCGAGGGCGACGCGGGGACCGGCATGACCGCCACCGATTCCGTGCGGCTCTACACCGGCAATGTCTCCGCCGGCACGTCCGATTTTGCGATGGTCGTCGTCGATCATCTGCCCGGCATGCACCGCGAGATCGACATGGTGACGACGCCGGACGGTCTCCCGGTCGCGATGGTCCACTGCAACAACTGCACGTCCGACATCAACGCGTGGATCGGGCTCTTCGGCGAGTTCGCAAAGCGCGCCGGACTGGAGATCTCGAAACCCGCGCTCTACGATCTGCTCCTGCTTTCCGCGCTCGAAGGGGATGCGGACTGCGGCGGGCTTCTCTCCTACAACTACTTCTCCGGCGAGGGAATCACCGACGTCAACGAAGGGCGTCCCGTCTTTCTGCGTCAGCCCGACAGCCGGATGAATCTTCCCAACTTCATGCGCACGCACCTGCTTTCCGCGCTCGCGACCCTCAAGATCGGGCTCGACATCCTCACGGACGAGGAAAAGCTCCGCATCGACAAGCTCTACGGGCACGGCGGGTTCTTCAAGACCGAGATCGCCGGTCAGCGGATGCTCTCGGCGGCGGCAGGCGTTCCCGTCTCCGTGATGAAGACGGCGGAAAGCGGCGGTCCCTACGGCATGGCGCTCCTCGCGGCGTACATGCTCCACCGGGACGAGGGCGAAGGACTGGCGGACTTCCTCGACCGCCGCGTGTTCGCCGGGGCCGAATCCTCCACGCTGATGGCGACCGACGAGGAGATCGCGGGCTTCAACGCCTTCCTCGCACGGTACCGCGCAGCCTTCCCGGTGGAGACGGCGGCCATCGAAACGCTCAGATAAGCGGAGGCATCTTCATGAAGACCGGCGTTTGCACCACCGATTTTGAAAAACAGCCGCTTTTGTCGGCAGATCAGCTGTTCGCAAAGATCCGCGCGCTCGGATTTGAATGCGTCCAGTTCGCCTTTTCCTCCGTGACGGAGTCGGACTTCACCCCGACGGGTCAGCTCGAGCTGCCAGGAACGATCTCGGACAAAACGATCGCCGCCGTCGCGCGCGCTTCGGAGAAATATGACCTCCCCGTCGGCGTCATCAACGCGACCTTCAACATGGCGCATCCCGATCCGGCCGTCCGCGAGGAAGGGCTCGCCCGTCTTGCCGTTCACCTCAACGCGGCAAAGGCGCTCGGATGCCAGATCCTCTCCCTCTGCACGGGATCGCGCAACCCGGATCATCTCTGGCGCCCGTCTCCCGAGAACGGAACGCCGGCGGCATGGAACGCGATGTTCGAAACGGTCAGCCGCGCCGCCCGGCTCGCGGAGAAGGCGGATGTGACGCTCGCCGTCGAATCGGAGGCGTCCAACGTGATCGACACGCCCGCGAAGGCCAGACGGCTCATGGACGAGGTCGGATCGGCGAAGATCAAAATGATCCTCGACGCCGCGAATCTCTTCCACCGGGGAGAAGCGAAGCCGGAAAACGCCCGGCGCACCCTCGACGAAGCCTTCGCGGCATACGGGGCGGACATCGTCGCGGCGCACGGAAAGGATATCCGCGCGGGGGACGGCATCGACTTCTGCGGCACCGGCCTCGGGATCGTGGATTTCGGCTATATGGCGGCGCTGCTCCGGGATTCCGGCTACCGCGGCGACATGTTTCTGCACGGGATCTACGACGAGGACGACATGCCGCGCGCCCTCGATACATGGAAACGGGCGTCCGGCGCATTCACAAAATAACGACAACCGACAATATCACCAAAAAAACGAAGTGAATTTTGTTCGGATGCGCAGGACAATCCGGGACTTGTTCACAAAATCGTCATACCATTTCGGGCGATTCATGGTATAATAATAAATTGAACCGCCCGGCGCGGATCAAACAGAGGACAGGAGTGATTTTCCGCTTTGGAAAAAGTATTTGAATACTTAAAACGAAGTATCACCATCGCGTGGAAGAGCGTGTTCTTCAATTTCACCCAGTATCTTCCCTTTTTCATCGCGATCATCATCGATCAGCTGCTCTTCGGCATGATGACGGTGTCGAACGACAACAACAACAACGTGGAGTATCAGCACGTCGTGGAGGAATACAACTACCACATGGTGCTGAAGGGCCTGAACTCCGACCAGGCGCGGTATCTGATCGAGGACCGCGGGGCGGTGTTCAAGAGCGACGTGATCTTCCAGATCGTCGACTCCGAGGAATACGAGAACCATTTCACGGGCGAGAAGCGGTACGACATCTATCTCCGGTTCCTCCCCGAGCTGAAGGCCTCTCTCAAGCGCTTCACGGGCAGTTATGAAAAAGAACTGGCGGCGCTCGGCGCGGAGGGGACGTCGTTCACCAAATCCACGACCTCGCTCATGACCTTCGAGGACAACGAGCGGGCGAACGCGGTGACCTTCATCTTCGTCACGCTGATCCTGCTCGCGGTATGTATCTTCCTCCTGACGTCGCTGTACAACATCCGCATCAACCAGTATAAATTCACCTACGGTATTTATCTGACCTTCGGCGCGGACTTCAAGATGCTCTTCTCGACAGCGTTCTGGGAGCTGTTCGTCATCTTCGTCGTGACCTTCCTCCCCACGCTCGGCGTCTCGACGCTGATCTCGTGGCTGATCTACCGCGTGTCGGGCTACGGCTTCCTCTTCAACGGTCTGTCGATCCTGAAGACCTTCCTCTTCACGCTCGTGGTCATCCTCGCCTCCTGCTGGACGCCGATGAAGATCATGTCGGTGAAGGACCCGATGGGGCTCATCATCACCGAGGACAACTCCAACCTCGTCACCTCCCCGATGCGCTCCTTCAACATCTTCGGCGAGAAGTTCCCGACCAAGTACGAATTCTATTCGATCTGGCGTTTCCGCAAGTACAACCTCCAGCTTCTGACCACGGCGATCGTCTTCTGCGCCCTGTTCATCATGGGTCTGTACATGGCGGACATCTACACGACGGACCTCAACTACCCGCGTCCGCAGTTTGAAGTAGACCTCAAGAATTCCGGCTTTGAATACGACGAGATCATGAGCCGTGAGCTCTACGATATGGAGGGCGTCCGGGCGGTCGAGATCAACGACAACTCGATGGAGGCCATGGACATCGGCTCGCACATCATCGTGAAGACGAAGGACGTCCGCCTCTTCAAGAACCTCGTCCAGTACGAGGGCACGGAATTCGATCCGCAGGGCGTGAGCGTCCGCGTCGCAAACCAGGTCCTCTACACCGCGCTGACCGACGAACAGATCCAGATCCTCGAGGATTACGATTACGCGGGCGACTTGAACTGCATCTCCGATCCGAATTACGTCATCGTCGGCGACTCGGTCTCGAACGTGCCGATGTTCAAATTCGACGTCGGCGACACGATCTGGATCGGCGTCAAGACCGGGCAGATCCGCTCCGTCGATACGAATGTGACGGGCCGCGCGCTCCTCAAGAATCAGATCAAGTACTTCCACTTTGAATACAAGCCCTACACGATCGGCGCGGTCATCTACGACATCCCGTCCGGATCGACCCCGATCTTCATGAACCTCGACAACTACAAGGAGATCACCGGCAAGACCCCGAAGGCGACATCCTTCAACGTATACGTCGATCATGACATCACGGTCGACGGCGTCAACGATCTCTACCGGAACATCCGCGAATGGAGCCGCGACTACGGTGACGTCAAGGTGACGAACCGGGATATCACCCTCGAGAACGCGATCGCGAAGGACAAGCACTACAACGAACTCTACGTCGTGATCTCGCTGCTGATCCTGTGCATCTCGCCGCTCGTGTGGTTCTTCTCCCAGACGCTGTACTACACGAAGAGAGAACGCGAATTCAACATCCTGCAGTCCCTCGGCGCGGTCGCGAAGGAGATCCGGCAGATCTACCTGCAGGGCGGCTTATGCATGGCGGTCATGTCCTTCATCACCGCGATCATCCTGAGCTACGCGGGCAGCTATGTGCTCTTCTACATCTACAACGTCATCATGCCGTACTTCACGAAGGAGAACGTGCGCTACGTCTTCTACATGCCGTGGTACGCGATCCTCACGAGCATCGTCATGTCGGTGGCGTGCGGCTTCCTCTCGACCTACCTGCCCTTCAAGAACTATTATAAGAACAGATATTCCCTCGAAAACGGCGGCGCCGGCAAGGAATTCGGCGCGGACGAATAAAGACGCGGACCGCCTCCCACAAATCCGTGTCATCACAGAAAGGAAATTCGATCAACATGGCAAACACTGCGCCTGAATATATGCTCCAGACGGAATCCGTCATCAAGCAGTACAAGCAGTACGACACCGTCATCACCGCCGTCAACCGTGCCTCCATCAAGGTGGAGCCCGGCGAATTCGTCGCGATCATCGGTACCTCCGGCTCCGGTAAGTCCACGTTCCTGCATATTTGCGCGGGACTCGACTCCTGCGACGCCGGGCGCGTGCTCATCCGCGGACAGGACATCACGAAAATGTCCTCTGACGAGCTGAGCCGGTTCCGCGGCGTCAACATGGGATTCGTCTTCCAGCGGCACAACCTGATTCCGCAGTTCACCGCGCTGGAAAACATCCTCATCCCGACGATGATGTGCAACAAGCCCGAGCTGTCCTATCAGGAGACCCTGCGCCGCCTCGTCGAGACCCTGCAGCTCACGGAGCGTCTCAACCACCTGCCGTCCGAGCTTTCCGGCGGTCAGCAGCAGCGCGTCGCGATCGCCCGCGCGATGATCAACATGCCCGACATCCTCTTCGCGGACGAGCCGACCGGCAACCTCGACCGTGCCAACGCGGACGAAGTGCTGAAGCTGCTCCTCAAGACGAGAGAGGATATGGGCCAGACCCTCATCATGGTCACGCACGACCTTTCGATCGCCGAGCACGCGGACCGCATCTTCCGCATGGAAAACGGCTATCTGAACCTCGAGAGGGACTACATCGGCGGGACCAAGCGGACCTCGCAGTACGGATATTGAACAGCAGGAAGGGGAAAGGAGTCCGAGCGGCTCCCTTCCCCGTTTTTGATTCTGAGATCAGGAGGACCTTATGAAAACCATCCGCATCGGCATTTACGGACTCTGGCGCGGCGCGAGCTTTCTGCCGATCCTTTCCGGCTTCGACGGCGTCGAAATCGCCGCGCTCTGCGAAAGGAACGAGGACAAGCTGAAAGCCGCTCTCGAACGCTGCCCGGGCGCGAAAGCCTGCCGGGACTATGAAGAGCTGCTCGATTCCGGCATCGACGCCGTGTTCCTCTGCAACTATTTCCATGAGCACGCAAAGTGCGCCGTCCCGGCAATGGAGCGCGGGATCGCCGTCTTTTCCGAATGCACCTCGGCCCCGACGCTCGCGGAATGCGTGAAGCTGGTGGAGACGGCGGAGCGCACGGGGACGAAATACATGATCGCCGAGAACTATCCCTTCTCCGCCGCGCTGCTCGAAATGAAACGGCTCGCCGACGAGGGGACGCTCGGACGGATCCTCTACGCGGAAGGTGAATACAACCACACCTGCCCGCGCGAAGAGCTCGCCGTCCTGACGCCTGGGAAATACCATTGGCGCGCCTGGCTCCCGCGGACGTACTACGTCACCCACACGCTCGGCCCGCTCATGCACGTCACCGGACAGATGCCGGTGAAGGTCAATGCGTTCGCGGTGCACTCGGACGTGTTGGAACAGTACGACGATTTTCGGCACAATTACGACGCGTTCGCCATGATGAACTGCATCACCGACGGCGGCGCGCTCTTCCGGTTCACGGGCTGCACGGCGATGGGATCTCCGAGCGGATACCGATTCGTCGGGGAGAACGGCAGCTGCGAGACGGGACGGACGCTCGGTTCTCAGGTGAACGTGACGTATCACCATTGGCTCGTGCCCGAGGGACGGCAGGCGTCGTCGACATACGCACCCGCATGGCCGGCCAATGCCGAGCTGGCGGAGCGCGCAGGACACGGCGGCGGGGATTTCTGGACGGTGTACAACTTCCTCGAATACCTCCGCGGCGGTCCGGAACCGTTCTTCAACGTCTACCGCGGCGCGCTCATGTCGGCGGTCGGGATCCTCGGCTGGCGCAGCTGCATGCAGGACGGCAAAACGATCGAGCTGCCGGACTTCACGAAGAAAACCGACCGGGACGCGGTGCGGGACGACACGCTCACGCCCTTCCCGGATGAAAACGGCCATGTCTCCCTTCCCTGCGCCACGGGGAAAGCGGTGAACAGGCGGTAAGGAGGACGGCATGCTCTGGTTCAAATCCGCGGGAGAGCGGGAACTCGAAGGGATCCTCGCCGAGCTCCGGGCCAATCTCGAAAACAACTACAAGAGCACGGCGCAGGCCGCCCGGGTGAAGCTCGGGGAACGGTGCGAAGCGCTCTGGAACGAGGGGAAGATCAAGGAGAAGGTCTACCGGAAATACCGCGATCTCTATGATGAGTACTCCCTGATGCTGCGGGATTATCATCATTGACCATAATACCGAAGCCCGCCTCCGAACTTTGTTGATTCTGTATGTTGACGGGCAGGCGCGGCGCATGATATAATAAGATATATTAAGGAATATCGTTCCAGAATGAAAGGATCATCCACATGAAGAAAGCACTTGCCCTGCTGCTGGCTGCGCTGATGATCGCGCCGACGCTCCTTGCGTGCAGCAACAACGCCGCATCCGGCGGGAAGGATCCCGCGTCGGCCTCGAACGTTCCGGCTGCCGTGACGGCTGAGCCCATCGACGAGGAAAAGATGACCGACTACGAGCGGCGTCAGCTCATCCCGGACAACCTTCCGGAAATCACCTTCAACGGCAAGACCTACCGCGTGCTCACCACGGCGGACGGTTACGGCGGACGCATCATCAAGAAGGACGAGATCATCGTGGACGATCTCAACGGCGACGCCTGCAACGACGCGGTCTACAACCGGAACGTCCTTGTAGAGGACCGCTTCGCGATCAAGATCGAATGCGACACGGACGCCGATCCGCAGTCCTACGTCAACACCCTCGTGACCTCCGGCAGCAACGACTATCAGCTCGTCGGCTTCTACAACTACCTCGCCGCGACGCCCATTTCCGCGGGCTCCCTTCTGAACTGGCGCGAGGTCCCGAACGTCGATCTCTCCCAGCCGTGGCACAACCAGCTCGCGAACGACAACTGCACGATCTACGGCAAGCTCTTCGCGATCTGCTCCGACCTCGCGATCACGTCGATGACGTACACCTACGCCTACTTCTTCAACATCCCGCTTCTCGAAGACTACGGCTATCAGTCCTCGACGCTCTATGACAAGGTCAAAGCGGGCGAATGGACCATCGACTACTTCATCGATCTGATCACGCCGATGCACCAGGACAAGAACGGTGACGGCAAGAAGGACGCGAACGACATCTACGGCTTCGGATATCAGCTCACGAACCCCACCGACGTCTGGCTCTCCGCGTTCGATCAGCCCATGACCCAGGTGACGGACGAGGGCATTCAGATCACGTTCATGACCGACAAGACCGTCGCCATCATGGAAAAGATGATCGGCCTGCACTACAACAACGAGGGCTTCTATAAGTACCCCAACCAGTACGACGAAGAGACCTACTTCCTCAACGCCAAGCTCGTGTTCGCTCCGCTGCGCTTCTACACCGCATACAACGTCCTACGCACGATGGAGGATCCGTATTCCATCGTTCCGTGGCCGAAGTGGGATGAAGCCCAGCAGAAGTACTACACCAACGCGGACGACAAGTTCACGGCTTTCGGCCTCCCGCTGACCGTGTACAACGACCTCGACTACGCCTCCGTCATCTATGAGGCCCTCTGCGCCGAGAGCTACAAGAAGGTCTATCCGATCTATTACGATACCGCTCTCAAGGGCAAGTATTCAAGCGAGCCCGAGACCGCCGAAATGGTCGACATCATCATGGAAGGCCGCGCGTTCGACCTTGCATTCGAGTTCTCCGGCGCGCTGACCGACCTCCCCTATCTGTTCCGCAAGCAGCTCGACGCCAACAACGTCAACATTGCCTCGGCGTTCAAGAAGATCGAAAAATCCCTCACGAAGAACGCGCCGAAGCAGATCAACAAGATGTACGGAGACTGATTCCGCAGCAACCCAAGGAAGGACTGCCGTTTTCCCGCGGCGGTCCTTTTGTTGGCCTTGATTTTCCCGATCCGATATGCTATAATAGGGCATCCCAAACAAACCCAAGGAGCAATCAACATGAAAGCTGTCGTTACCGTCGTCGGCCGGGACGCCGTCGGGATCCTCGCAAAGGTATCCGCCGTCTGCGCCGAACACAATGCCAATATTCTCGACGTCTCGCAGGCCGTCCTCTCGGAGATGTTCTCCATGGTGATGGTGCTCGAGATCTCCGATCTGACGAAGGACTTCTCCGCCCTGCAGGACGATCTCAGCGCGCTCGGCGAGCGGATCGGGATGAAGATCCACACCATGCACGAGGACATCTTCAACGCGATGCACCACATCTGAGGAGGAAGACATGTTCAACACCACCGACATTCTGGAAACCATCCGCATGATCGACAACGAGAATCTGGACATCCGGACGATCACGATGGGCATTTCCCTCCTCTCCTGCGCGGACAGCGATCTGTCGGCCGCGTGCCGGAAGGTGTACGACAAGATCTGCCGCCTCGCGGAGCGTCTCGTTCCGGTGGGGGATGAGATCGAGAAGATGTACGGCATCCCGATCATCAATAAACGGCTGTCCGTGACGCCCGTATCGATGCTCGCGGCGGTCTCGGGCGGCGATCCGGTCGAATATGCCCTGACGCTCGACCGGGCTGCGAAGGCGGTCGGCGTGAACTTCGTCGGCGGGTATTCCGCGCTCGTGCAGAAGGGATTCGCGGCCGGCGAGCGGGAGCTCATCGCGTCGATCCCGGAGGCCCTCTCCCGGACCGAGCGGGTCTGCTCCTCGGTCAACATCGGCTCGACGAAGGCCGGGATCAACATGGACGCGGTCGGACAGATGGGTCAGGTGATCCTCGACGCGGCGAAGGCGACCAGGGACGCAAACTGCATGGGGGCTGCGAAGATCGTGGTCTTCTGCAACGCGCCGGAGGACAATCCGTTCATGGCGGGCGCATTCCACGGCGTCGGCGAACCGGACTGTGAGATCAACGTCGGTGTATCCGGGCCCGGTGCGGTCCGTTCCGCGCTCGCAAAGTGCCCGGACGGCGATCTGACCGAGGTGGCGGACGTCATCAAGAAGACGGCGTTCAAGATCACGCGGATGGGACAGCTCGTGGGCGGCGAGGCATGCCGGAGGCTGGGCGTTCCGTTCGGGATCGTCGACCTTTCCCTCGCGCCGACGCCCGCGGTCGGAGATTCCGTCGCGCACATCATCGAGGAGATGGGCATCGAGGTCTGCGGCGCACATGGGACGACGGCTGCGCTCGCGCTTCTCAACGACGCGGTCAAGAAGGGCGGCGTGATGGCCTCCTCGCACGTCGGCGGACTGTCCGGCGCGTTCATCCCGGTGTCCGAGGACGCGGGCATGATCGACGCGGCGCGCTCCGGGGACCTCACCGTCGAGAAGCTCGAAGCGATGACGGCGGTCTGCTCCGTCGGACTCGACATGATCGTCATCCCGGGCGACACGCCTCCATCGACCATCGCGGCGATCATCGCGGACGAAGCGGCGATCGGGATGATCAATTCCAAGACCACGGCGGTGCGCGTCATCCCGGCGATCGGACGGAAGGCCGGCGAGGAACTCGAATTCGGCGGACTCTTCGGCTCCGGCCCGATCATGGCGCTGCACAACGACCGCAGCTCGGAGAAATTCATCTCCCGCGGCGGACGCATCCCGGCGCCGATGCAGTCCCTGAAAAACTGAGAGGGAGGGAGAACATGAGCAACGGACATCTGGAAAAAATGGGTGACTTCTTCAACAACCGGATCGACGGATATGAGGAGCACCAGAAGAAATATGTCGACGGCGGAGAGGAGCTTTACAATGTCACCGCGTCGCTTCTGCCGAAGGATCCGCGCGCGGAGATCCTCGACCTCGGCTGCGGGACGGGACTGGAGCTCGACGCCTACTTCCCGCTCAACCCGACGGCGTCGGTGACGGGGATCGATCTTGCCGACAAGCTGACGGAAGAACTCCTCCAAAAGCACGCGGACAAGAACATCGAGGTGATCCTCGGCTCCTATTTCGACGAACCGTTCGGCACGGCGCTCTACGATGCGGCGGTCTCGGTCATGTCCCTGCACCACTTCACGAAGGAGCAGAAGATCCCGCTCTACCGCAAGCTGAAGGACGCGCTCAAGCCCGGAGGGATCTTCGTTCTGACGGACTACCTCGCGCCGGATGAAGCATGGGAGGAGCGGTGCTTCGCGGAGCTGGCACGGAGAAAGGCAGAGGAAGGGATCGAGGACGACGAATTCTATCACTTCGACACGCCGCTCACCGCCGCGCATGAAACCGAGGCGCTCCGTGCGGGCGGCTTCACCGAGATCGGGATCCGGGCGAACTGGGGCAACACCTACGTCATCGCGGCAAAATAGACAGAAAATCCGTCCTTTTCCGGGCGGATTTCTTCACGCGGAAGTGCGGAACGCTCTTTACAAATCCAGGGCCGTCTGGTATAATATCAGATGTGCAAACCGAATACGGTGAGTTCGTGACCATCCTCACCTAAAACAAAACTACGGACAGACCCGCGGGGCTTTTGTTCGCCCTGCGGCTTTTTGTCCTCTGAAAGGACATCTCATGAATCAGAAAACAAAATTCCTCGCCACCGCGGCCATGATCGCCGCCATGTACGTCGCGCTCTCGTGGGTCTCCCAGCTCCTCGGGCTCTGCTCCGGCGCGATCCAATGCCGCATCTCCGAAGCGCTCTGCGTGCTCCCGGTCTTCACCTTTGCGGCCGTCCCGGGCGTGACGCTCGGATGCCTCATCACAAACCTGCTGTTCGGCAGCGGCAACCCGTTCGACATCCTCTTCGGGACCCTTGCAACGCTCATCGGCGTGCTGATCGCGTACGCCATCCGCAAGACGCCCTACCTCGCGTCCATCCCGACGATCCTTGCGAACGCCTTCATCATCCCGGCCGTTCTGATCCTCTTCTTCCCGGAAATGGACTGGAGCATGTATCCGCTTCTGTTCGTCCAGATCGGCATCGGCGAAGTGATCGCGTGCGGGATCCTCGGCACCCTGCTCGTGTGGTACCTGAAAAAGCACCCGAAGACCGAACGCGCCGTCACGGGAAACATGGCTGCGTGAACTGCGAATGAAATAAAGAAAACTGCGGAGAACGGTTTGCCTTCGCAGTTTTTTGACGTTATGACTCTTTTTTGCGGAAGAATCCGCTCTTCGGATGGTCGACGTTTTCCGCCGTGAGGAGCTTCTTGATGTAGAGCGTCCCGTCCTCCCGCTTGATGACGAGCGCGAAATAGGTGACGGTATCGCGGGTCGCCTTCCCCCCCTCCGGCAGGACCCGGAAACGGACACGCCAGGTTCGGGCGGTCTCATCGACGGTGATGATGTGTATGCGGAGGCCGGAGTCCTCGGGCATGACGGGCGAGATATAGGCGTTCACCTTCGGCAGGTAGTAAAACCGCTCGCCGCTCTTGTGGGTGATCTTGACGTCGCCGCCGAAGCAGCGGTACATTGTCGCCTCGAATTCCCCCTCGGGGATGATCTGCGTGATGTGGTATTCCGGGTATGCCTGCTCCGCCTTCCGGATGAGCGCGGTGTTGCCGGAATACTTCATATAGCTCGCTTTCAGCATCGAGGTCAGGACGGCGTCGCGGTATTCCCGGATCGCGTCTCCCATGTGCTCGAACGTCGGGAGCTGTTCGGAATCCGTGATCAGGATCCCGAGAAGGTCGGCGAGCTGCGCGGCCTCTTCCCCGTCCTCCGGTACGGAGCGCAGAACGGGTTCGCTCATATAATCATAAGTGTCAAATCCCAGCCGGTCCAAGAGCGCGCAGGACGTGAGCAGCACGCACAGCGCGGGAAGCAGCAGGAGAAGTCTTTTTTTCATGCGGCCTCCCACCGTGTTTTTGATATTCAGGATCATTCGGATCGGATCGCCCGCTTCACGTCCGCGTACATGTAAAGCGAACCGAGGCAGACGAGCGGGCGTCCTTCGTTTTCGGCAACCGCCATCGCGTACCGGACGCCGTCTTCGAGGCAGTCAAAGGAGATCGCTGCCGTCCCGTGCGCGGCGAATTCACGCGCAGCTTCCGCGCTGTCGAGCGAACGGGCGTTGGCGGGCGTCACCGTTGTCACATGGACGGCCAGCGGCGCGAGCATCGCGATCATTTTGTCGTGGTCCTTGTCCGCCATGACGCCCATGAGGAGCGTCACGCGCCCGTCCTCGGTCAGGGGCGAGAGGATCGTGCGGATGTTCTCGACCGCGCCGGCGATCCCCTGCGGATTGTGCGCACCGTCGTAGATCACCAGCGGATCGCGCGATAGGATCTCGAATCTCGCCTTCCAGCGCGCCCGGGCGAGCCCGTCGGTCACCGCGTCCTCGGGGATCGCAATGCCTGACGCACGGAGCAGATCGATCGCCGTGAGGACCGTCGCGGCGTTGCGGGTCTGATAGAGGCCGGGGAGCCGGATCGTCACCTCCCGTTCGCCAAAGCGGAAGGCGGTGCCGTCGAGCCCCGGACGGATCTCGGAGATTCTCGAAAAATCAGTTCTGGTATAGGCGCTGCCCTGTTCTTCGGCCTTCTCCCGGATCACCGTCTCCGCGTCGCCGTCTCCCTCTCCGAAGAGTACCGGGATGCCCGGCTTGATGATCCCGGCCTTTTCCGCGGCGATCTTTGCCGTGGTATCGCCGAGGACGGCGCAATGGTCAAGGGCAATGCCCGTGATGACGGAGAGGATGCTCGTGCGGATCACGTTCGTCGCGTCCCAGCGCCCGCCGAGGCCGCATTCGAGGACGACGAAATCGCATCCGACGCGCTGATAGTACACGAAAGCGACGGCCGTGATGAGCTCAAACTCGGTCGGCGCGTCTTCCATGCCCTCCGCGGCGTTCTTCACGGTCTCCGTATCGCGCGCGAGGTCTTCGTCGGAGATCGGCTCGCCGTCGAGCATGATCCGCTCGTTGAAGCGTTCCACATAGGGCGAGGTGAAGAGACCGACGCGGTATCCCGCAGACCGGAGCACGGACGCGAGCATCGCCGAGGTCGATCCCTTGCCGTTGGTCCCCGCGATATGGAGAAAACGGAGGCTGTCTTCGGGATGGCCGAGCCGTTCGGTGAGGACCGAGATCCGCCCGAGTCCGGGACGGCTGCCCTTCCAGTCTACCGAATGGATGTATGCGAGCGCTTCTTCGTAGGTCATGGCACGCCTCAGAGTTTTACATGTTTTTTCAGCGATCCGCAGAGCTTCCAGAGGAGCGGGATGAAGATGAGGTTCATCGCCGTGAGCACGAGGAACTGCGGGATGCGGGTG
>JAFPWV010000157.1 GCA_017412675.1 Clostridia bacterium | reverse complement strand
GATCCGCATCTTGAAGGAGAACGGCTTCAACGCCATCCGCACCGCGCACAACCCGCCGTCCGCCGTTCTGCTCGATGTCTGCGACCGGCTTGGCATGATGGTGATCGACGAGATCTTCGACTGCTGGCGTGTCGGGAAGAAGGACTTCGACTACCACCTCTGGTACGACGGATACTGGGAAGAAGACACCCGCGCGATGGTCCTGCGCGACCGGAATCATCCGTCAGTCGTCCTCTGGTCGACGGGCAACGAGATCCCCGAGAAAAACGGCACCTCCGACGGGTATCATACCCACAAGGGGATCCTCGATCTGATCCGTTCGCTCGACCCCACCCGTCCCGTGACGCACGCCTTCTGCACGTTCTGGGACAACTGGCCGCTCGAGCAGAAATGCCGCGAGGAATGGGGAAAAGGCGCCGAAGAGCTCGATCTCTGGGCGTCTCTCACCGCACCGATCGCCGATCTGCTCGACGTCTCGGGGTACAACTATCTCTTCGACCGGCTGGACAAGGATGAGCAGAGATTCCCGGATCGACTGATCGCGATGACCGAATCCTTCCCGCTCGAAGCGGCGCTCGGCAAAAAGCGTCTCGACAGCGACCCGCGCTTCATCGGGGAATTTGTCTGGACCGCGTGGGATTATTTCGGCGAGACGGGGCTCGGACATATCGAATACGGCAAGGAGGGCTCGGGCTACGGCCTGACGAACTGGCCGGCGCACTTCGCAAACTGCGGCGATTTCGATATCACGGGACAGAAGCGGCTTGCCGGCTATTACCGGAACGCGCTCTGGAAAAAGGACGCTGTCACCATGGCAGTCGGCGATCCCGCGCATCACGGAGAAAAATACCTGATTTCGAGCTGGGGCTTCTATGCCGCGGAACGCACATGGACCTTCCCGGGCGAAGAAGGGAAGCCGACGGACGTTTTCGTCTTCTCGCTCGCCGATGAAGTCGAACTCTTCGTGAACGGCGTCTCGCTCGGAAAGAAGGTGCCGGATGACCGCGGAACCGCGAAATACGAGGCGGTTTATGCGCCCGGCGAGATCACGGCGAAGTGTTACCGCGGCGGGATCGAGGTCGGGTGCGACCACCTCGTCACGACCGGGGAATGGGAGACGATCCGCCTCGCGTCAGACGCACATGACGGGCTCAAAGCCGGTGCGATCGCGTACGTCGGGATCGAACTCTGCGACAGGGAAGGCAATCCCGCATGGTGCGCCGACGACGAGATCCTCGTGAGCGCAGAGGGCGGCGAGGTCCTCGGAACGGGCTCCGGAGATCCCCAGGACGAGCACATCTACACCGAGCCCGCCTGCCGTGCATATCACGGAAAGCTGCTTGCCGCCATCCGAAAGACGGCGGAGCGCTGCACCGTGGCGGTCGAGACGGCAGGGAAGCGTGCGGAGATCACGCTCTGAGGTATCGACGGATGAAAGTTAAATCGGAACTCATGGATGAGGCGGCGGTGCGCCGGTCCCTCGCCCGGATGACCCACGAGATCATCGAAAAAAACAAAGGCGCGGAGCGCATCGTTCTGCTCGGCATCAAACGGCGCGGCGTGCCCATTGCGAGGATCCTCGCGGAGAATATCAAGCGGTTCGAGGGGACCGAGGTCCCGGTCGGGGAAATCGACATCACGCTTTACCGGGACGATCTCATGGAGACGGTCGAATTGCCCGCGGCGTCCTCTTCGTCGTTCCCGGCGGATGTGCGGGAGAAAACCGTCATCCTCGTGGACGACGTGATCTACACGGGACGCACGGCGCGCGCGGCGATCGAAGCGGTCTTTTCCGCGGGAAGGCCGTCCGTGATCCAGCTCGCCGTCCTCATCGACCGCGGTCACCGCGAGCTGCCGATCCGCCCGGACTTCGTCGGAAAGAACATCCCGACCTCAAAGGATGAGATCGTGGCGGTTCTGATGGACGAGTACGACGGGGAGACGGCGGTCCGCATCCTCGAAAAGAAATAATTACGAAATCAGGTCGGCGAACTCTCCTTCGACGAACCGGCAGAGGGCTTCCGGGTCTATGATGAGCTGGAGCCCTCTCATGCCCGCGCTCACATAGATCTTTTCGCACAGCAGCGCGCATTCGTCGATCCACGTCGGGAATTTCTTCTTCATCCCGATGGGGGAGCATCCGCCGCGGATATAACCGGTGAGCGGGAGAAGCTCCTTCACATGGATCATCTCCACGCGCTTCATGTGTGCGGCAACGGCGCATTTCTTGAGGTTCAGCTCGTAAGCCACGGGGATGATGAAGACCTCGTACCCTCCGCGGTCGTCCCGGCAGACGAGCGTCTTGAAGACCCGGTCCGGGTCGAGCCCCATCTTGTCCGCCGCATGAACGCCGGAGAGGTCGTCCTCGTCGACTTCATATTCGCCGACCTCGAAGGGGATCCCCGCGCTTTCCAGCTGGCGCATCGCATTTGTTTTCGTCATGTCATTGCCATCCTTGCGTTTTTTTCATGATAACACATCGCCGGCCGGAATGCAAGGGCATAACCGTGTCCGATTGAATAAAAAATCGCGGGAATGCTCGAAAAATCCTTGCAATCCGTCTATGGAAGCGCGGCGGGATTCGTGGTATAATTGTGATAGAATAAGGATTCGGAGGCGGCTCATGGGAAATACGATCCGCAAATACCTGAAAAAATACTTCATCGACGCGATGGGCGCGATGGCGCAGGGCCTTTTCGCGTCGCTCCTCATCGGGACGATCTTCTCGACGCTCGGGAAATACACCGGCCTCACGCTGTTCACCGACATCAACATCTTCGCGGCAGCCTCATCCGGCATGGCGATCGGCGTTGCGGTCGCGCTCTCGATGAAGGCGCATCCGATGGTCGTCTTTTCCTGCGCGACGGTCGGCTACGCGGGGTACAGCCTCGGCACGGCGATCGGGGACTTCAACGTCACAGCCGGTCCCGCAGGCGCGTTCGTGGCCGTCATCGTGGCGGCGGAGATCGGGATGCTCGTCTCGAAGAAAACGAAGGTCGATATCCTCGTGACGCCGTCCGTGACGATCCTCTCCGGCGTGCTCGTCGCAAAGCTCGTCTCCCCCGGCGTCGCGTGGCTGATGTACTGGCTCGGCTACTTCGTGAACACCGCGACCGAATACCGCCCGCTCCTCATGGGCATCGTCGTTTCGGTCGTCGTCGGGATGGTCCTGACCCTGCCGATCTCCTCCGCTGCGCTCTGCGCGATGATCGCGATCTCCGGAATCGCGGGAGGAGCCGCCGCTGTGGGATGCTGCTGTCAGATGGTGGGCTTCGCGGTCTGCTCTTTCCGGGAAAACCGCTGGGGCGGTCTCGTTTCGCAGGGCCTCGGCACGTCGATGCTCCAAATGGGGAATATCTGTCACCATCCGCAGATCTGGCTGCCGCCGACGCTGGCCTCCGCGATCTGCGGTCCGCTCTCGACGCTCGTTTTCAAGCTCGAATGTACGGGCGTTTCAGCCGGTATGGGGACCTGCGGCCTCGTCGGTCCGATCGGGATCGTAGCCGCGTCCGGGACCTCAGCGCGCGTCTGGACCGGGATTGCCGTCCTCTGCGTGATCCTGCCCGCCGTCCTGTCCCTCCTCTTTACGGAGATCATGCGTAAGCTCGGATGGATCCGCGACGGGTACATGAAGCTCGGGGAATAACGGATATCGGGAAAAGAGAGCGCGGAATACACGAAAACCGCGCTCTTTTCGATTTCCTGTGCGCGCCGCTCTTGCAAACGCCGCCGTTTTATGATATGATAGCGGCAGACGGAAACGAAGGAAGGAATCAAGTATGCCTGAAAAGAAAACGGGGAAGAAGATCATCGCTGTGAATCGCAAGGCGCGGCACGATTATTTTGTCGAAGATACCTACGAAGCCGGGATCGCACTCTACGGCACGGAAGTGAAGAGTGTGCGGATGGGGCAGGTGAACCTCAAGGATTCCTACTGCCGCGTGCGGGACGGGGAACTCTACGCCATCGGGGTGCATATCTCGCCCTATGAAAAGGGGAATATTTTCAACCGCGAGCCGATGCGGGACAAAAAGCTCCTGATGCACAAAAAAGAGATCCTGAAGCTCAGCCAGTATGTCACGAGGGACAGCTACACGCTCGTGCCGCTCTCGCTCTATTTCTCCGGCTCGAACGTGAAGATGGAGATCGGGCTCTGCAAGGGCAAGAAACTCTGGGACAAGCGGGAATCCGACGCCAAAGCCGACGCCGGACGCGAGATCGACCGCGCGACGAAATCAAGCACGAAGAGCGGGCGGTGGGAGGAGTGAACATGGAAACGGACGTCAGTTCCCGCCTGACCGTTGTGCCGCTTTCTCCGGAACGGCTTGACGATTTCCTCACTTTCTTCGAGACGGCTCTGCCGGAGCAGGAGTGGGGATTCCGCTGCTACTGCGCTGCCTTCTGCGGGAAGGATAACTGCTCCGAAGAAGGCATGGAGAATCCGGCAGTCCGGCGTGAAGCCGCGATCCGATACATCCGGGAAGGCACGCTCTGCGGATATCTCGCGTATGAAGGCGATACCGTCGTCGGCTGGTGCAGCGCGAATGACCGGAACGCTTCGCGGAAGTGCTTCGGCGTCCGCTGGATCATCGGGGGTGAACTGCCGGAGACGGAGGAAAAAGCCATGTCCGTTTTCTGCTTTGAAGTGGCTCCCGCGCATAGAGGCCGTCACGTCGCCGCAACGCTTCTCTCGCGCGTCATCGAGGATGCCGGAGCGTCTGGCTGCGAATTCGTCGAGGCATATCCGCTGAGGGAATCGCCGGAAGCGGTCACCGAAAACTACGGCGGGCATATCGCGCTGTACGAAAAATACGGGTTCCGTCCGATCGGGGAGACGCCGAACGGCCACAAGATCATGAGGAAAATGCTTTTGGACAAGTCCGACGCCGGCCGCGAGATCGACCGCGCAAAGGAATCGCACGATTAGTCGGAACAATAGGACGACTGAATCCACCCGGCGGTTGTAAAAATCTCTCAAACGGATCGGTGGACATCGATACCGGGATTTGGTATCATGATGGCAACGGTACCGGAAATCCACCAATCAGAAAAGGAGAGAACAATATGACTACCATCGGACAGAATATTCGAAAACTCCGCCGCGAGCGGAACATGACGCAGGAGGAGCTTGCCGCACGGCTGAACGTCTCATCGCAGGCTGTCTCCAAATGGGAAAACGAGACGACGGCGCCGGACATTTCACAGGTGATTCCCCTGACCGCGGTCTTCGGCGTCTCGGCAGACGTACTCTTCGGCATCGAACCGGACGCTATAGAGCGCGAGATCGCAGAGACGAAGCGCATAGCCGACCTTCCGGAGACCACGAACGACGAAGCCGTCGCGCTGTGGAAAGCCATGTATGCGCGATACCCGAACAGCGACGCATGCTTGTTTGAATTGGCAGAGTCCACGGAATGTCAGGAAAACAGCCGGCATGCTGCGGAGCTCTACGAAAAGCTCCTCGACACCTCTACGGATCAGAAGCTCCGTTCCACTGCGGTTAACCGACTCGGATTCCTATACAACCTCATGGGGGATACGGAAAACGCTTTGAAAAACGCGGAGCGAGGCGGGGATTGGGGGACCTTGAAAGGGGAACTCATGGCGGGTATCCGCGGAGATCAGCACCGTTTTCACAACCAGACGCTGCTGAGGTACTATGCGGAAGGCTGCTGCTGGGCGATCATCGCTCAAGATCACGATTTCCCCTCGGAGGACGCCTATATCGAAGCCTGCAAAACAGCCTTGAAGATCCTCGATCTCGTGCATCCGAACGGCGTGCATCTCTGGGTAGAGTATGTTTATATAGCTCTGTACCAGGACCTCGTCTATTACACGGCGAAACTCGGTCGGGAAGAAGAGATGTACCGCTGGCTCGATCTCTGGTATCGCTCCGCGGAAACGGAGGACAACCTCCCGCTCGGCGATTACCGGTATGAAGGGAATCCGTATCTCGACGAAGTGGTTTACCATCACGACCTGCATCATACGCACATGGACCGGAACAATCTTCTGGAATGGCTTCGGGAAACCTCCGTGCTCGATCCGTACCGCGGGACCGAACGATTCCGTGCGTTTGAGGAGAGAGTCAGAGCCATGCCGGGAATCGAATTCCCGTTCGGGGAGATCAAATCTGACGGATCCGACCCTGTGTGAACGGTCGAAAAGCCGCGGCTTTTTGCGGGTTTTCCTGACCAACCGTCTCTATAAAAACAAAAGGGCCTGTGGCCTCTCCCGGTGGGAGTCGAACCCCCGACTTGCTTCGCAAGTCGGGCGGCTATCTCCTGACCAACCGTCTCCATAAACAAAAGGGCCTGTGGCCCTTTTATTTTATGGAGACGGCGGGAGTCGAACCCGCGTCCGAAAACCAATCCGCGTGACTTTCTCCGGGTGCAGATCGTCTTTTGTGTTTCCCGCCCACGTCCCCGGCGATCAGGGTACGCAGGTCGGTAGCCGTTTAGTGCATGACGGTTACAAAGGCAAACTCACCGTTCACGTTCGCCGCTGAAATGATGCCGTGGTCAGGTAGGACGCACTCCCTTGCGGGACATTCCGGGGCCGCAGCACTCCCCGGACGGACAGCCGCCTTTGTCAGGCAGCGATTGCTAATTCGTCGTTAGCGTTTAATTTAGTTTGGAGCCTTTTAAAGAGTTACCCCGAGCTCTACCCGCTTATCACACTTCAAAATCCCCGTCGAAACCTTTACGTCCCCGTGAGGCATCCGTGCGATGCGATCATATTATATCACATTTGCAGCAAAAATGCAAGTGTTTTCGGAGGAAATCTTTGCGGCGCGGAGCGCAACGTCCCGTTGCCGGCCGCAATGCTTCGCTTCCATGGCGTGCCGCAAGGATTTATTGCTTGCAAAACGACGCAAAATGTGGTATCATTTTCCCGAAAACAACCGCTCCGGTGCGCTGCCGGAGAGAAACGAGGAACTTATGGCAACCGTAGGAAACAACATCCGGCATTATCGCGAGAAAGCGGGCATCAGCCAGGAAGCGCTCGCGGAAAAACTCAGCGTCACGCGGCAGGCCGTTTCCAACTGGGAGCTCGGCAAGACGGAACCTGACATCGACACTCTCCACCGGATTGCGGACGCACTCGGCGTCACGATCGAGGAGATCGTCTACGGCTATGAACGGAAGACGACGGTCATTCACAACCACAACACAACCAAGACGATCGAAAAGGCATCCTCTCACGGGATCGGCTTCGGCTGCGCGCTGGCGATGGTGATCTCTTACGTGAAATGGCAGTCCATCGGCTGGGCGATCCTGCACGGGGCGATGAGCTGGGGATACGTGATCTATTATTTCATCAAGTACGTAAAAGCCTGAAATCGCGCAAGACCCTTGCAATCTCTCCGCGCTCATGGTATAATGTGTCCGAAAAACAGAAAAGGAGATTTTTGAACCATGGCCAACGAATGGGACCTCTCGATCCTGTATGCCGGTTTTGACGATCCCGCGCTCGACGACGATCGGAAGACCGCAGACGAACTCATCGCGGAGACGATCGCGCTTGCCGCAAAAGCGGAAAACCTGCCGCACCGTTTCCTCCTCGAAGAATATCTCGAGCTCTCGGAGAAGCTCTCCACCGTGTCCTCGAAGCTCTATATTTACAGCTCGCTGCGGTATTCCGCCGACACGAACTGCGTCGAGGCTGCGAGCATAATGGGCAGGCTGATGGACAAATTCAGCGAGACCGCCGCGTCCGACGCGAAGATCCGCCGTCTCATTGCGAACTTCGATGATCTCGATGCGCAGATCGACAGCGATTTCGGTGAATACGCCTATCTTTTGAAGAAGCTGCGCGAGGACAGCCGTTATCTGCTCTCCGACGCCGAGGAAGCGCTCATGGCCAAGATGAAGATCTCCGGCTCCTCTGCGTGGGAGGATCTGCATTCCGCGCTGACGAGCGGCGTCAAAGCGCATTACCGCGGCGAGGACATCCCGCTCTCCGCCGTGCGAAATCTCGCCTACGATCCCGATCCGACGGTGCGCAAGGATGCATACGACGCGGAGCTCGCGTGCTACGAGCCGATCCGGGAGGCAGTCGCGTTCTCTCTCAATTCGATCAAGCTGCAGATGATCAACGAATGCGCCCTTCGCGGGTACGATTCGCCGCTCGATCGTGCGCTCAAGGATTCCCGGATGAAGCGGGAGACGCTCGACGCGCTGATTTCGGCGATGGAGGAATATCTTCCGGTGTTCTGGAAGTATCTCCGCGCGAAGGCGAAGGCACTCGGACACAAGAACGGACTGCCGTGGTACGACCTCTTCGCGCCGATGGGGAAGAGCGACCGCAAGTTCACGATCCCAGAGACGAAAGAGACGCTCCTCTCCTTCTTCGAGCCGTTCGACTGTGATCTCGCCGGCATGATCGCGCGGGCCTTTGACGAGAACTGGATCGACTTCTGGCCGCGGGAAGGCAAGGTCGGCGGTGCGTTTGACTGCGGCGTCCCGACGGCGAAGCAGAGCCGCGTACTCACGAACTTCGACGGTTCGTTCAGCGATGTCATCACCCTTGCGCATGAGCTCGGACACTCGTTCCACGACCAGCAGGTATTCCCGCATTCGCTCCTCAATCAGGACTACTCGATGCCCGTTGCCGAAACGGCCTCCACGTTCAACGAGGTCGTAGCCGGTGCGGCGTCCCTTGCCATGGCAGCAAGCCGCGAGGAACGCCTGAATCTGCTCGAGAGCCAGATCATGGACGCCTGCCAGATCATCTGCGACATCTACTCCCGCTATCTCTTCGAGACGGCGGTCTTCGAGAACCGCTCCGAGGAATTCATGAATGCAGACAGGCTCTGCGAGCTGATGCTCAACGCGCAGAAGAAGGCATACGGCGACGGTCTCGATCCGGAAACCCTCCATCCGTATATGTGGCTCTGCAAGGGGCATTATTACAGCGGGGATCTCAGCTTCTACAATTTCCCCTACGCGTTCGGCGGTCTGTTCGCGCGCGGACTCTACGCGAAGTACCGGGAAGAAGGGGCGGCATTCGTCCCGACATATAAGAAAATGCTCTGGGCGACCTCGGTGAACGACGTGGAAGACACCGCGAAGATCGCCGGGATCGATCTCACCGACCGTTCCTTCTGGGAATCGGGGCTGAAATCCATCGCGGAGCAGATCGACGAATTCTGCGAGCTCGTGAAATAACGCAGCCAAAAGAGAAAAGGAGCTTTCACGCAAAACGAAAGTTCCTTTTCCTTATTCACAAATTGCTGTTGAAATACGGAAGGAAATGTGATAAAATAATCATACTATGGCATTTTGCGGAGTGTAGGTCGGATGAAGAAAAAAGGTGTGATGCTGGTTGGCCTCTGCGGAAGGAGCGGAGCGGGCAAGGGCTATGTTTCCGCGCTTTTCGCCTGCCACGGCATTCCCTCCGTCGACACCGACGCCGTTTACCGCGAGATGACCGGACCGACGGATGCGCTCTCGCCCTGTATGCTGGCTCTCCGCGACCGGTTCGGGGACGGGATCGTATCCTCCGACGGATCGCTCGACCGGGCTGCCATGCGCGCGCTGGTGTTCTGCGGGGACACGGACGCCCTCGACGACCTCAACCGCATCACCCACCGCTTCATTCTCGATGAAACGCGCCGTCAGGCCAATGCGCTGTATGAAGAAGGATTTCCCATCGTCCTCATCGATGCGCCGCTTCTCTTTGAGAGCGGTTTTGACGCGGAATGTGAGCGGGTCATCTGCGTAACGGCTCCCGAGGAGATCCTGGTCCGCCGCATCATGAAGCGCGACGGGATCACCGAGGAAGACGCCCTTCGCAGGCTCGCGGCGCAGAAGCCCTACTCGGAGCTCGAAGCGCGCGCGGATGAAGTGATCGTCAACGATGACTGCCCGAAGGACGAGCTGATCCGGCGGGTGGAGCGGGCGGCCGACGCGCTCTTTGCCGTTCGGGAAGAAGAATACGAGAAAACCGCCGAAGCCGAAGAGAACGGCGAGGAGAGCGGGGAGGAGGACCGATGAAATTCAGAACAGCGGTCCGCCGCAGCACCGTCATCATCATCATCCTGGTGTCTGCGCTCTTCATCGGGTACGGCTACCAGATCGTCGGCGAGATCCTTGATCGGAAGAATCATCCGAGGGAATTCACCGGGATCGTCGAGAACTATTCCGCGGCATACGGCGTACCGGAATACATGCTCTACGCTGTCATCAAGGAAGAGAGCGGCTTTCAGAGCAACAAGGTCTCCGACAACGGGCGCATCGGGCTTTTCCAGATCCATCCGGACATGCTCGAATGGCTGAACGGCATCACGAAGGAAAATCTCGGACCGGGGCTCCTATACGACCCCGAGACGAACATCCGCTGCGGCGTCTACATCCTCTCCTATCTCTACACGGAAAACGGCGCATGGATCCCCGCGCTTGCGGCGTATGAAGCGGGGCAGGCGGTGGTCGATGAATGGGAGAAGGTCGACGCTCTCGTCGATTCCGCGGGGTATCTGAAGACGATCCCGGACGACGCGACGGCTTCCTTTGTGAAGCGGATCCTCAAAAGCGCCGAGATGTACCGCAAGCTGTATTACGCCGGAAACTGACATGGAAATCATCCCCGACCGGGGAATCGAAAGGAAATAGAACCATGAGCGACAAAACGAGAGGACAGATCCTGAAGGACGAGCTTTTTTACAAGAAAAAGAGCGCATTTGAGACGAAAACGGCCGAAGAGCTCGGCGCGGCGAAGAACTATGCCGTCGGCTATATGAAATGGCTCGATGACTCCAAGACCGAGCGCGAAGCCGTGAAGGCATCCGCAAAGCTGCTCGAGGATGCGGGTTACCGTCCTTACAGAGTCGGCGATCCGATCAAAGCGGGCGACCGTCTGTATCTCAATAACCGCGGAAAGAGCCTTTTTGCGATCCATGTCGGCACGGAGTCCATCGAAAACGGCGTCCGGATCTGCGCGGCGCACATCGATTCGCCCCGTCTCGACCTCAAGCAGCATCCGCTCTATGAAAACGACGGCGTCGCGTATTTCAAGACGCATTATTACGGCGGCATCCGCAAGTATCAGTGGGTGACGATCCCGCTCGCGCTCCACGGTGTCGTGACGAAATCGGACGGCGAGACCGTTGAAGTCCGTATCGGCGACGAAGCGGGCGATCCCGTTCTCTGCATTTCCGACCTCCTCCCGCACCTCGCAAAGGATCAGAACGGCCGCGCCCTCGGACAGGCGTTCACCGGCGAAGGTCTGAACGTCATGCTCGGCTCCTCCCCCTTCTTTGAAGAGGACGGCAAGCTGACGCCCGCGGACGAAAAGGTCAAGCTCAACATCATGATCCTCCTCAACGAGAAATACGGCATCACCGAAGCCGATTTCATGAGCGCGGAGCTTTCGATCGTCCCCGCGCAGAACGCCGTCGACGTCGGTCTTGACCGCTGGCTCATCGGCGGCTACGGCCATGATGACCGCGTCTGCTCCTATCCCGCCCTCACCTCTCTGATCGAAGCGGAGAACAGCCCGCACACCTGCATGGCAGTCCTCGCCGACAAGGAAGAGATCGGCTCCGTCGGGATCAGCGGGATGCAGTGCGTGCTCCTTTCGGATCTGATCGATGAACTTGCGAAGGAACTCGGCGGGAACCCGAACGTCGTGCGCAATCACTCGAAGTGTCTTTCCGCCGACGTGACGGCTTGCTTCGATCCGAACTATCCAGAGGTCTACGAAAAGCGCAACTCTTCGCTTCTGCATTGCGGCGTCGGCCTCTCGAAATACACCGGCTCCGGCGGAAAGGGCGGCACCAACGACGCGTCCGCGGAGCTTGTCGCGTGCGTGCGCAAGATCTTTGACGATGCCGGCGTTGTCTGGCAGACCGCGGAGCTCGGCCGGGTCGATCAGGGCGGCGGCGGAACGGTCGCCATGTACATCGCGGATCACAACATCGAGACCGTCGACATCGGCGTCCCGGTGATCTCCATGCACGCGCCGTTCGAGATCATCTCGAAATCCGACCTCTACGAAGCCCACAAGGCCTTTGCGGCGTTCTGCAAGTAAACGGGCAAGACATAAGAATCCGATATTCCGGTGCGGTTTCGTGCCGGGGTATCGTTTTCATGAATACAGGAGAAGGCATGAATCATCCTCTCGACCAACTCAGACAAACCGGGATCGTTCCCGTCGTCCGCATCGAATCTGCATCGGACGCGCCGGCGCTCGCAAAAGCATTGGCTGACGGCGGCCTCCTTGCGGCGGAGATCACGTTCCGCACGAGTGCCGCAGCCGACACGATCCGCTGGATGAGACGCACGGTCCCCGAAATGTTCGTCGGCGCCGGAACGGTCCTCACCCCGGAAGCGCTGAACGAAGCGATCGACGCAGGCGCCGGGTTCGGCGTATCCCCCGGATTCCGTCCGGAGATCGCCTGCGAATCCGTCCGGCGCGGCATGCCGTTCATTCCGGGCATCATGACGCCTACGGAGATCGAGGCTGCCATGGCGGCGGGATTTGAAACGCTGAAATTCTTTCCCGCGGAGGCTGCCGGCGGTATGAAAATGCTCAAGGCACTCCACGCGCCTTACGGGAACCTCTCCTTCATGCCGACCGGCGGCGTCACGCTCGCAAACGCGGCGGATTATCTCGCTCTGCACTATGTCAGCTGCTGCGGCGGATCGTTCATCGCGCCGACCGATGCGATCGAGCGGGGGGATTTCGCCCTCATCCGGCAGCGCGCGCGGGAAGTTTCCGATTTCATCGGAGCTCTCCGATCCAAAATGTCCGATCACAAGGAATGACGAGAAGATGCATGAAAGACTGAACGAAGCGGAAGAGCGGTTTCTGCGGATCGAAGAGGATCTTGCGAATCCCGCCGTCACAGCGGATATCGAGCGCTATACCGCTCTCTTGAAAGAGCACGCGACGCTCGCCCCCGTGATTGAGAAGTTCCGCGAATATAAAAAAGCCGTATCGGATGCGGCGGATGCGCGCGCGATCCTCGACAGCGAATCGGATCCCGATCTGCTCGCGCTCGCCGACGAAGAATACAAGGCGGGAAGAGAAGCGGCGGCAAAGGCGGAGGAAGCGCTCAAGATCCTTCTTCTGCCGAAGGATCCGCTTGACGACAAGAACGTCGTCGTGGAGATCCGGGCCGGAGCAGGTGGAGACGAAGCCGCGCTTTTCGCCGGGGTCCTCTACCGCATGTACACGATGTACGCGGACGCGCGCCGGTTCAAAACGGAAGTCGTGTCCGTCAACGAGACGGGTCTCGGCGGGTTCCGCGAAATCACCTTCCTCGTGACGGGGCAGGGCGCGTATTCCCGCTTCAAGTATGAGAGCGGCGTCCACCGTGTCCAGCGCGTGCCGGAGACGGAATCCTCCGGGCGCATTCACACCTCGACCGCGACCGTCGCCGTCCTGCCCGAAGCGGAGGATGTGGAGGTCGAAATCGATCCAGGGGACCTCGAGATCGAGACGATCAAATCCTCCGGCGCGGGCGGTCAGCACGTCAACAAGACGGAATCCGCGATCCGGCTCCTTCACAAGCCGACCGGGATCGTGATCGAATGTCAGGACGAGCGGAGCCAGTACAAGAACCGGGACAAGGCGATGAAGCTGCTCCGCGCGAAGCTCTTCGACCTCAAGAGTCGGGAACAGAGCGACAAGATCGCAAGCGAGCGGCGTTCACAGGTCGGGACCGGGGACCGCAGCGAGCGCATCCGGACCTATAATTTTCCGCAGGGACGCGTGACGGACCATCGGATCGGGCTGACGCTCTATTCGATCGAAACTTTCCTCAACGGCAACATCGACGGCATGATCGACGCGCTCGCCACCGCAGATACGGCCGAGAAACTGAAGAACGGCGGTGATCCGACGTGAGAGAGCGCGAAATGAACACGGAATACCTGAAAATCACGGGGGACGCCGCAGCCGATGAAATCGTCATCGCGCGGGCGGCGGAGGTCATCCGGCGGGGCGGCCTCGTCGCGATCCCGACCGAGACGGTCTACGGCCTTGCGGGGAGCGCGCTGCTCGAAGACTCCGCGAAGAAGATCTATGCGGCGAAGGGAAGGCCGTCCGACAATCCGCTGATCGTACACGTCGCCTATCCGGAAGACACCGAGCGGATCGCCTATCCGAACGAGCTTTACCGCGCGCTCGCCAAGCGATTCATGCCCGGCCCGCTCACCGTCGTGTTGAAAAAGAAGACGTCCATTCCCGACACCGTGACGGCGGGAGGGGATACCGTAGCGGTCCGATGCCCGTCGAATCCCGTGGCGCATCGCCTGATCGAAGTGTCCGGTCATCCCATTGCCGCTCCGAGCGCGAACCGTTCCGGCGCACCGTCCCCGACGACCGCCGAGCATGTGCTCTCGGACATGGACGGCCGGATCGACATGATCCTCGACGGAGGGCCCTGCGAGATCGGCCTCGAATCGACGGTGATCCGTCTCGACGGGGACGATGCCTGCACGATCCTGCGGCCCGGCGCCGTCACGGCGGAAATGCTCGGCGACGTGTGTGGGACGGTGCATATCTCGCCCGCCGTGATCGAACCCGCGCTCGCGGACGGCGTCAAACCCGAATCGCCCGGCATGAAGTACAAGCACTATGCACCGCGCGCCGATCTCATCCTGGTCGACGCACCGCATGACGTTTTCGTCCGCTATGTGAAGGAACATGCGGGCGGGAGATACGGCGTGCTTTCCGCCAACGAGGATGCAGGCTCCTTCTCCGGCGGGCTGGCGCTGCTCACCGGTCCGCGCGGAGACGCCAGGGAAGCGTCAAGACGGCTCTTCTCGCTGCTGCGCCGTGCGGACGAAGCGGAACTCGAAACGGTTTTCGCCGAGCTGCCGCCGCCGGTCGGGGAAACGCTCGCCTATTACAACCGCATCATCCGTGCCGCAGGGGGCCGGATCGTCAAACCGGGAGAACCCGGATAAATCATCCGAACAACGGAGGAAGCTATGTCTCTCATTACCGAAAGCATGAACGAATTTGTCGCCGACATCCAGAAGAAGCTCATCGGCATGGGACGTCCCCTCATCGCGGAGATGTTCCCGGCGACCTACCTCAACACCATCGAGACCACCGTCACCCCTGACGAGAACGGCGTCTTCGTCATCACCGGCGACATTCCGGCGATGTGGCTCCGCGATTCGTCCGCGCAGGTGCGGCATTATCTCCCGCTGACGAAGGCCGATCCGCAGGTCCGTCTGCTGGTCGACGGCCTCGTGAAGCGTCAGGCGATCTGCATCAAGAACGACCCTTACGCCAATGCCTTCAACCGGACGGGGGATCACATCACCCAATGGCAGTTCCGCGACGATACCGAGTTCCGCAATCCGATGGCATGGGAGCGCAAGTATGAAGTCGATTCGCTATGCTATCCGGTCAATCTCGCCTATCATTTCTGGAAGGCCGCGGAGAACACGGATCACCTCGACGACAACTTCAAGGCGGCCTGCGTCACGATCCTCGACACCTTCGAGCGCGAACAGCGTCACGCGGAAAACTCGAAGTATTATTTCCGCCGCACCAACTGCCCGCCGACCGACACGCTCTCCCACGACGGTCACGGCTCGCCCGTCGCCTATACCGGCATGACGTGGTCCGGCTTCCGTCCGAGCGACGACAGCTGCACCTACCACTATCTCATCCCCTCCGAAATGTTCGCGGTCGTCATCCTCGGTTATATGTCAGAGATGGCGAAAGAGGTATGGCACGACAACGCTCTTGCCGCACGCGCCGAAAAGCTGCGTGACGAGATCGATCACGGCATTCAGACCTACGGCATCGTCGAAGATCCCGATTTCGGCAAGATGTACGCCTACGAGACGGACGGCCTCGGTCACTACACCCTCATGGACGACGCGAACGTCCCGAGTCTGCTCTCGATCCCGTATCTCGGCTACTGCAAGCCGGACGACGAGATCTATCAGAACACCCGCGCCTTCATCCTCTCGAAGAAGAACCCGTACTATTTCATGGGGAAGGCGGCGGAGGGCATCGGATCCCCGCACACGCCGAAGGACTATATCTGGCACGTCTCCCTTGCCATGCAGGGGCTGACCTCCCAGGACGACGGCGAGATCAACCGCATCCTCGATCTGTTCGAGACCACCACGGCGGGGCGCGGCCTGATGCACGAGGGATTCCACAAAGACGACCCGGAACTCTTTACACGCGCATGGTTCGCCTGGGCGAATTCCATTTTCGCGGAATTTGTCATCCATGCGGTGACGAGATCACTTTGATTTACTGAGGAAAACATGCCAAGAAAAAAGAAAGAAGCCGATGCACCCGTCGTGACCGCAGAGGTCCGCGATCAGCAGATCGTCGATACCATCGAGAAGAACTACATGCCCTATGCGATGAGCGTTATCGTGTCCCGCGCGATCCCGGAAATCGACGGTTTCAAGCCGTCCCACCGGAAGCTGCTCTACACGATGTACAAGATGGGGCTGCTCAATTCTTCCTCTCCCCGGACGAAGTGTTCCAATGTCGTCGGCCGTACGATGCAGCTCAATCCGCACGGTGACATGGCGATCTATGACACGCTCGTCCGTCTGACGCGGGACAACGAAACGCTCCTGCATCCGTTCATCGACTCGAAAGGCGCGTTCGGCAAGCATTACAGCCGGGACATGGCTCCCGCGGCACCCCGTTATCCCGAGGTCAAGCTCGAACCGTTTTCTGCGGAGATCTTCGGCGGGATCGAAAAAGACGCTGTCGATATGGTCCCGAACTACGACAACACGCAGACCGAGCCGGCGCTCCTCCCGACGTCCTTCCCGAACATCCTCGTCTCCCCGAATCTCGGCATCGCCGTCGGCCTCGCATCGCAGATCTGCTCCTTCAATCTCGGGGAGATCTGCGACGGGACGATCGCGCTTCTCAAGAATCCGAAGACTTCCGTGGAGAAGCTGCTCGACATCATCAAGGCGCCCGATTTCTCCGGCGGCGGATCGATCCTTTATGACCGCGACCAGATGCGGCAGATCTATGAAACCGGACAGGGCTCCTTCCGGATGCGCGCCCGCTGGCGTTTCGACAAGTCGAACAGCCTCATCGAGATCACGGAGATCCCGTATTCCACGGCCGTAGAGGTCATCATCAAGCGGATCACGGACCTGCTCAAGGAAGGGAAGTTCAAGGAGATCGGCGACGTCCGCGACGAGATCGACCTCTCGGGCTTCAAGCTGACGATCGACGTCAAGCGCGGCACCGATCCGGAAGTCCTGATGCAGAAGCTCTTTCAGCAGACAACGCTGGAGGACAGCTTCGGCTGCAACTTCACCGTCCTGATCGACGGTTCTCCGCGGCAGCTCGGTGTGAGAGATATCCTCGGGGAATGGATCAAGTTCCGCATGGGCTGCGTGCGGCGCGAGCTTTCCTACGATCTCGCCAAGAAGAAGGATAAGCTTCACCTGCTCCGCGGCCTCGGCAAGATCCTGCTCGACATCGACAAAGCGATCAAAATCGTGCGGGAAACGGCAAAGGAATCGGAAGTCGTGCCGCGCCTGATGGCAGGCTTCTCCATCGACGAGATCCAGGCGGAGTACATCGCCGAAATCAAGCTGCGCCATCTCAACCGCGAATACATCCTCGAGCGGATCAAGGAAATCGCGGATCTGCAGAAGGAGATTGCCGACCTCGAAGCGATCATCGCGGACGACATCAAGGTGAAGGAACTCATCGCGCGACAGCTCGCCGCCATCAAGAAGAAGTACGGGATGCCGCGCAAGACCGACATCATCACCGACTCGAACGATCCGGTCATCGAGGAAGACGACGGCGTCGAGAACTACGCAGCTTATGTGGTCCTCACGAAGGAAGGATATTTCAAGAAGATCACCCGTCAGTCCCTGATGCGGGCGGACGAGCAGAAGCTGAAGGACGGCGACGAGGTGACGAACGCGGAGGACACGGAGAACGTCTCCGATCTCCTCTTCTTCACCGACCGCGCGCAGGTTTACAAGGCCAAGACGGCTGATTTCGAGCCTGTCAAAGCGTCCGCGCTCGGCGATTACATCGCGGCAAAGCTCGGCTTCGACGACGGCGAGCGGCCCGTGATGATGAAGGCGCTGACGGAATACAGCCCGGACGACAGCTTCATCTTCCTCTTCGAGAACGGCAAGGGCGTGAAGATTCCCGCGAACGCTTACGAGACGAAGACCAACCGGAAAAAGCTCACCGCGGCCTACTCCGATGCATCTCCCATCGCGGCGATCCTCTTTGAAAAAGCCGGAGAGCCCTTTGATATTCTCATGAAGAACAGCGTGGATAAGGGGATCCTGTTCTCCTCCGCGCTCATTCCGCAGAAGACGACGCGCTCCTCCTCGGGCGTCATCCTCTTCAACATGAAGGCAGGCATCCGGATCACGGACGTCCTCACCGGAGAAGAGGCCGCAAAGTTCCCGCGCTGCCGGAAGAACAAGATCCCCGCGACGGGCATTGCGATCGAAAAGCCCGCGGAACAGGTCCCGCTTGTCTGATCCCGTGAAACGGCTGGAGAAATCCCCCAATAAAACGAACGGAATGTAAATTTTGCGGGATTTCTCCTCGTTTCTCTTGCATTTATGTGCCTTCTCGTGTATAATCAGATTGTTCGAGTTCTGTGAATCCACGAAAGGTCGCACGAAACCCATGAAACGAAAAACAGCCATCCTCCTCGCGGTGACGCTCGCTCTGGTCGTATCGACGGGCGTGATTGCCGCGGCGGCAGGGTACGACAGCTCCACCAACCCGATCGTCACCCTGAATTACCTCACGAACAACTTTAAAAAAGAGATCCTCGAAGCGGTTGACGAGCGCATCAACGCCAAGATCGCCGAGATCAGCGATAAGCTCGCTTCATCCCAGCCCGCAGAACAGACCGCACCGGTCACGCAGCCGGAGCCCGTTACCGTGACGGAGCCGGCCCCAGCGCCCTCCACGGCGTATGAGGTGGTCCAGCTCTCGAACGGCGACGCGCTCTACGCCAACGCTTCCTGCGAAGTCATTCTCCGCGCTGGATATGCCGTCTGCATCGCGCCCGATCCCACCCAGGGTCTCGCCGATACAACGAACGGTTACGAAATCTATAACGGTCAGGCGCTTACGAAGAACCACACCTGTCTGATTCCGCGCGCGGACGGACGGGGAATCCTCGCGGCATCCGATTCCGTATTCATCATGGTCAGGGGGGAATACTCCATTGTCAAAGGATAACGCAAAAAAAAGAACCCGGGAAGAAAAGAAAAAGCTCGTCGTGCGCATCATCGCCATCTTCCTGGCGGTCCTGATGGTGCTCGGCATGGCTTACTACACCATCATGATCCTCGCCTCCGCGATCCACGCTGACGCGCCGGCGGAACAAACCGAAGTTCTCGACACATCCTCGCTCAAAGCCAGCGGGGATGTTCTGATAAGTGTGGGTATCACATACGGTTCGACCATGACGACCGGATATGCCGTCTCCTCCGAGCGCGGTTTCCTTCTCGGATCGCAGGAGCTCGACGGGGATCGTCGCTTCGAGGAGCTGTGGAGCCTCCCGGCAGGGACGATCGTCTGCGCGTCCGATGCCAATCTCACCGAATCGCGCGGGACCTATTCCGTCGCTTCCCGTGACCGCGATACCGATATCGGAGGCTATCACCTCGAGATCGACTGCTGGGACTGTGACCGGGAAGACCTCGAGGACCTGATCGACGACAACGAACGGTCGATCAACCGCATGGGTTACGATCTCATCCCCGCTTACATCGACGGCTATTATATGCTCCGCATCGGTGACTTTTCCTCGGAGGATGAAGCGGAGGAAGCCCTCGACGAGCTTGAATCGTTCTTCCCGCGCCGCAGGATGAACATCACCGGACCGACGGACACCGCCGTGACGGTTTTCGATCCCGATGACCGGACGATCCTCTTTGAATATGACTGTGGCGGAGAGACCGAGCTCGGCGTTGCGGCCAGGGAAGACCGGAACGGCAACACCTATCTGACTGCGCCGAGCGGGAACATCTATGACGGCGTCTTCGCGTTCCGTCGCGTCGTGACGAAAGAGGACGACGGCGTCTCCGTCATCAACATCATCCCGCTCGAGGCATACATTGCGGGCG
>JAFPWV010000156.1 GCA_017412675.1 Clostridia bacterium | reverse complement strand
TACGCGCCTCAGCTGCACGATCGGATCAAGGCCCGCATCGACGAGGGACGCTGGGAGATCACGTCCTCCGCGTGGGTCGAGACCGACAAGAACATGCCGAACACCGAATCCCTGCTCCGACACATCGCGTATTCCAAGAAATACCTCGCAGAGAACTGGGGCGTCGATCCGGACAGCCTCGAGATCGATTTCTCCCCCGACACTTTCGGACACTCCCCGAACCTGCCGGAGATCGACGGCTTCGGCGGCGTGAAGTACTACTACCACTGCCGCGGACTGGGCGAGAACCTTGCGCTCTACCGCTGGAAGGCCCCGTCCGGGAAAGAGATGATCAACTACCGCGAACAGCACTGGTACAACAGCGGCATCACCCCGAAGCCCGCGCAGGCGATCTTCGATATTTCGGCGCGCTCCGGCGGCTTCAAGACCGGGCTCGTCGTCTACGGCGTCGGCGACCACGGAGGCGGACCGACGAGGCGCGACGTGGAACGCGGCTATGAGATGATGACGTGGCCCGTCTTCCCGACAATCAAGTTCGGCACCGTGCGTGAATTCTTCCATGAAGCCGAAGCCGTCCGCGACCGCCTACCCCTCGTCGAACACGAGCTCAACTTCCTCTTCGAGGGCTGCTACACGACACAGAGCCGCATCAAGAGAGGGAACCGCCGCGCGGAAAACGCCCTCAGCGAAGCGGAGATCTTCGCGTCTCTCGCGCACATCAAAACCGGCGCGGATATGCGTTCCTCCGCCTTTGAGCACGCCTGGCAGAAGACGCTCTTCACCCACTTCCACGACATCCTCACGGGATCGTGCGTGCAGGACAGCCGTGAGCATGCGATGGGCCTCTTCCAGGACGCGCTTGCAACCGCCAATACCGAAACCTCCTTCGCCCTCGCAAAACTCTCCGCGGCGATCGACACCTCCGCCGTCACCGTCATCCCCGATCCGGCCTCCCAGAGCGAAGGCGCCGGCGCGGGCTACAACATCGAGCGGTTCAGCGGGCGCGCGGTCGACGAGCGGGGTCAGGGCCTGACGCGCATCTGGAACGTCTTCAACTCCACGGCGGCGGACCGCGACGAACCCGTCGAGATCACCGTCTGGGACTGGACGGGCGATCTGCGATATCTCAAGGTCACGGACGCTGCGGGCAATCCGCTCCCGTTCCAGAAGCTCGATGGCTCGCTCCAGCAGTACTGGGACCACAAGTACTTCCGCTTCCTCGTGCAGCTCGCGGTCCCGGCATTCTCCTACGCGACGGTCGTGCTCGGACAGGACGAGATGGGCGATTATCCCGTCTACCTGCAAGCCGCGCACGTCTCCCACCCGAGCCGCAACTATGTCCTTGACAACGGGCTCGTGCGCGCGGAATTCGACTACGCCACGGGCGAGATGGTGTCCTTCATCGACAAGGAGACCGGCGCGGAGCTGCTCGCCGAAGGCAGACGCGCGGCCGTCGAAGTGATCGACACAAACCGGCACAACTCCAACGCGTGGAACATCGGCACGCACCTTAAGAAGACCGCGGTCACGGGCGTGACGAACATTCGCGGCACCGGCGGCGGTCCTCTGCGTCAGGGATTCTCCTTTGAAGCGAAGATCCGCTCCTCGAGCATACGCGCGGAATACACGCTTGATCGCGGCGCGAAGGCCCTGAAGCTGAATCTGCGCGTCGACTGGTCCGAGGTCGGAGGGGAAACCGTTCCCGTGCTGGCATACGAGCTCCCGACTTCCCTTAAGGCGGAGAAGTTCTTCTACAACGTCCCGGGCGGTGTCGCCCTGCGCGATGCTGCGGACTGGGATCGTCCCGGCCTCTCCTACGCGGCGGCAGATGCGGAAGCGGGGAAGGGCAGCGTCATGGCCATCGTGACGGATTCAAAATACGGTTTCCGCTGCAAGACCGAGAACGGGTGCGCGACGATGCTCTCGACCCTCATCAACACGGCCACGAGCCCGGATCCGTATCCGGAGCGCGGCATCCACGAGATCGGCCTGACGATCGGACTGTTCCCGGACTGCCCGGTGAAGCGGGAGGCGGCGGCGGTCGCGGCATACCGTCCCATGACGGCGGTGTCGACCGGCTCGCACAAGGGAACGCTCCCGGCGGCAGGGACGCTGATGAAGGTCGTGTCCGACACGGCGGTGTTCTCCGCGCTCACAGCGGAAGGGAATACGTTTTCGGCGCGGTTCTACTCCGTGTCGGCGGAGCCCGGGATCATCGAAGTGGACACGGGCATCCCGGTCAGGGCGGCGTATCTCACCGATCTCTGCGGCCGCCGGATCGGCGATTGCGCGGTAAACGGGACTGCCATATCCGCCAGGATCGCACCGTACGCCCTGGCGCAGATCAAGGCGGAATACTGAGCGGACGCTCCGAGGTCCACGGAGACAGGAAAACGGGTTGTCGCAAATAGGGCAAAAGTTTTCGCCCGCCTTTTCCAAAATGGCGTCCCGGGATGCGAAGCATCCCGAGTGTCGAGGGCAGCGCCCTGACCCGCACTCCGCAGAGTGCGGAACACCCAAGCCTTCCAGAGAGTTCCTCTTTTTGGTTCTTTTTCTCCTCGATAAAGGAGAAAAAGAACGCCGATAGCGCTATGGAAAGAGAACGGCTGTCGCATCTCTCCGTTTCTTGGAGTTCACGCGACAGCCCCATTCACCAAGCTGGAATTGTGCGTACCTGAAAAGGTGCGCCTTTTCTTTTGCCGACACGCCCGCCGTCGATGCCGTGCCCGATCGTTTCGCGGAACCGTCTTCCTCCGTTTGCCGTCCGCACCTGCCGGCCTGACGGAACACTCCGGCTGCGTCCGGCTGTTTCTTCAAAGGCGCTTTTCGGTGATCCTGTAAATCGCCATCTGGCCGGGATAGAGCCATAGACCGTCCCAGCCGGCATCTGTGTTTCCGTATTCGTACGGGCTTTGATCCGCGCCGTTGTACAGAAGCTCTTCCAGCAGAACACGTTCCCTGTCAAAGAATATCTTGTACACGCCGTCCTTCGTCTGGGATGCGTTTACGAGCACGAGATGTTCTGTCCCTTCCTCATCCCGGAAGAACGAGATGACGGCGGGGGCATTGGCATCGATCCGCTCGATCAGCGGATGACATCCCGGACCGAACGCCGGATAGCCTCCGCGGGAAGGATTGAGGTATGTTTTTTCATGGCGCAGTCCCATGATCGTCTCGCCCCAGTGATCGTTGAACCTGCGCTGACAACGCAGGAGACGGAAGTACTGCTCCGTAAGATTCCCGTATTCATCCACGGGCGATCCGTGGTAGTTCGGACCTGCCAGCCGGTCATAAAACCGGAACCAAACGACGCCGCGGGAGCCGCATGCAGCCGCCGTGGTGATCTGCCAGAGGAATTGATACTCCGTCGGGACGGGGAACACATGGTGCGCGCTCGAAAGCTGCGTATTCCAGAGTTCAACCCCTGCCGCGTCGGCGGCTTCGGAGAGGGCTTTCAGATTGCGGAAATAGGAATCGATCCCCCCTTCACCGGCCACCTGTCCGTAATGGCCGTAGCTGAAGATCCGGAAGTCCGCTTCGTGTGCCGCTTTTTTCAGCCATTCGCGGAAAGTGAGCCCGCCGAATTCCGTGGGATCCACGGCGTCCATGTCCGTGTGAAAATTCACCCAGGGGGAGAGCTCCGGCATTTCCTCCCGCTGGATGCGCATCGCCGTGATGCAGGAGGAAAACGAGTCTGCGCCGTTCGGTTCGTCCCCGATGAAAAGTCCGAACAGGGCGGGGTGGCGTATCTTCGCATAGACTTCTCTGCAAAGCGCGCGGTATCGGTCCTCGCCGAAACGGATGACGCCGGGATAGGTCAATTCGCCGATGTGCGCGATCAGCTTCATCCCGAGGGAACCGGCGCGGTCAAGCAGGGGAACGAGGACGGCAGGGTCGGTCTCTTGGCAGGAAATCCGCGGAAGACAGGGGACCGTCAGACCGCAGCGGTTCCAGACGGCGAGCTCAGCCATGTCCGTGTCTCCCACATGTCCGAAATCCTCAAATCGGTTGTAGTTCCACATGGAAAAGGGAAACTTCATCATCGTACCTCCTCATGACGGATATTCTGCAAACAGTCCGCCGGGTTTGATTCACCGGACCTTCGTTTTCCCGATCCGATAGAAGCCGTCTTCCTTCCTGAGGTCTTGCTTCAGGGCAAGCTCGATGGGACGTTCGCCTTCAAAGAGCGCGATCTCAACGCCGTAGGATCCCGCCAGGATTTCCGGACGGACGACGGTGTCTTCTGCGGTCACTTCTCCCGGAACCCATTTCCGGCAGTCGGTTTCCAGCGTTTCCGTATGGGTGCCGTTCTCACCGGTCAGGCGCAGTTTCAGGTCGTATTTCCGATAGGAGGCGGCAAATCCGCGGTTGGCAAAATACAGCCTGATCCGGTTTTTCACGCCCGCCATCAGCGGAGGAAGCTCGATCCCTTCGAGGAAGAACCAGTACCCCAGCCGGTTCGCGGCGTATTCCGTCAGCCAGGGTTCCCGTTTCAGCCAGGGCCGTGGATACCCGTGGAATCCGGCAAAGGTGGCATGTGTCCTCTGCATCGCATCCAGGAAGGGATAGCCGTTTTTGAAGATCTCCGGCGCCACGGCATGATAGTGCTCGAATTCCAGCACGATCGGCGCGTTCGGGGAAAAGCGGTCGAAGAGCCACGGCGTGCGCAGGGTATTGTAGCCGCAATTCTCCGCGTAGTACCGGACGCAGACGGAGTCGTCATCCAGGCCGAGTCCCAGCGCGGCGGCGTAGTCGATCAGTTCGAGGTTTTCTTCGCGTCCGCGGCTCCAGCGGTGGTTGATGTGGTCGTCGTTCAGGAGCACGAACTTGTCCGGGAAGTTTTTCACATGCAGATCGATGTGCTGCTTGATGACGTCGGACGGATACACGATATCGCTTCCGTTGCCGGTGTGACCCTCTCCCCAGGTGCCGAAGGACCCTACGTCAACGAGTTCGACGAGCGGATTGTCGTTGAACTTCCGTCCAGCCTCTTCCATGAAGCGGGAGAGCTTTTCGAGAAAGATCGGGTCGCCGTAATCCGGTTCGAGGCGGTTCCCGGGCAGGGAATAGCACCTCGCGCCCGCTTTGTAGACATATTCGGGAGTGGCAAAGGGAATGGATCCGTCGCCTTCGTAGGTCACGAGGCGCAAACCGAACCGGTAGTCGTAGCGGCTCCACTCTTCCATGATGGCGTCGATATAGGACCAGTCGTAAACGCCCTCTTCCTTCTCGATGTCGCCCCAATCGAAGCGGAGATACAGGTGGTTCAGGCCGGGGAAATCCTCAAGATGATCCGCGGGATCGTGTTCCGCGCGGTAATTCGGGCGGGGATAGCCGTTGTCGATGTAGTGCCAGTACCATCCCTTGTGGGGATTGCGCAGGATCCTGCGGTCGTCGGCAAGGGCCCGCAGATCCCGGTAATACCGCTTCTGTCCCGGAATATCCCACTTGTCCAGCTCGATGGCGTGACTTGTCTCTGGGGAAGGGCAGGGGACACAATTCGGAAAGTCGTACATCAAAGATTACCTCCTGTTTTCGTATCGATATCGATGATCCCCCTGAGCTGCGATATGGCGATCTCCCGACAAACGGGAACGGATACCGGCTCTATTATACACCCGAATACCCCGAAAAGCAAGTCCCGGTTGACATCCGACCCGGTTTTATGTATAATGGAACTGGGTAAACAATCACTGAATTTTCTCGGAGGACCTGTCATGAAAAACATCGTCATTTTCAATGGCGCGGGAAAGAGAAACGGCAACACCGCCGCCATGATCCAAGCCTTTTCCGACGCGGCCGCCGCGAACGGGAACCAAATCACGGAGTTTTACCTCCAGACCATGACCGTCCGCGGCTGCCTCAACTGCGGCGGATGCAAGAGAAAAGAGAAGGGCAGCGCCGAGCCCTGCGTCCAGCGGGACGACATGAACGAGATCTATCCCGCCTTCCGGGACGCGGACGTGATCGTATTCGCTTCGCCCGTCTACTGGTGGGACATCACGGGAACGCTCAAGACCGCCATCGACCGCCTGTACGCGCCCGTCGTGAATGACAGCGCGGGAGGCCCGAAGGAGACCGTCCTGCTCATGACCTCCGGCGGCTCGCCCATCGACCACATGCTGGACTGGTACCGCAACCTCGACAGCTGGCTGCATTGGAAAAGCCTCGGCGCGGCGATGAACGACACGGACGAGGCAAAACGGATCGGAGCGGGGATCCGGTGAAATCACGATCGACGGCCCCGGCGGGAAGATGAAGAGGATCGTCCTCCTTTCGGGGCGTTACTTCAGGTCGCTCAAGAAATCCCGGACAGTCTCCAGATACAGCGCGGGATCGGTCAGGACGGATTCGGCGTGACCCGCTCCCGGGATCAGACGCACTTTCGTATGTCCTTTCGTCCGCGCCGCCATTTCTTCGGAGTTCTTCGGGAGGATGAACCGGTCTTCCTCCCCGTGGATGAACAGGATCGGGATCTCGTTCTCATCGAGGGAATCGATCGGCCGCATGTCCCCGATGGCATACCCGTACCTGATCCGCGCCCCCAGATCGGCGAGATCGATCAGGAAGGCCGGTCCGCCCGTACTCCGGTATCCGTCCTTGAGGACCGCCTTGATATCGGAAAACCCGCAGTCCGCCACGGCAAAATCCACCGTCGGCCGGTATTTCAGGCAGGAGACGGTCGTGGCGGCACCGAGGGACTCCCCGTGGAGGCCGAGAACCGTCAAATCGGGATATCTGCTCCGGGTATCCGCGATCAAGCAGTTCAGATCCGCGCCTTCCCGGATCCCGTAGGTCGTGAAATCAGACTCATTTTCCCCGTGTCCCCTCAGATCGTAGAGGATGCAGTTGAATCCGAGTTCCAGGTAGGTCGGCACATACTTCAGGGAACCCATCCGGTTGTCCGTATATCCGTGGGAGATGATCACATACTTCGGCGACGCTTCCGGGTTTTCGAGCAGCTCCACGTGCAAGAGGTACCCGTCGTCCGCGGAAACGGTGTATGCCGTCTTTTTCAGCCCTTCATAGAAGGAAGTGTCATAGTGTTCCGACTGCCACGCGAAAGCCTCCTCAAGCGTCTGACGCTCCCCCGTCATGATGGCGGCAGGAAGCCAAAGCGCCACGGCCGCGGTCAGGATCAGCAGCACACCGAGGATGACTGCGGCGAGAATGAGAAGTACTTTCCCCGCCTTCTTTGCTCCCGAGGGTTTTTGACCTGTTTTTTCCATTTTTCTCTCCGCCTTTCTTTCATGGCTGTTTTCCGTCCGTCGGCAAAACCTCGTGTCCTGCGCTGTGAGAACATGCTTCTCGTCAAGACCAACGGACACTATTCATTCTTTTCAAGCTTTTTATAAAAACTTCTGATGGTGGCCTGCGCCATTTTTTCGTTTTGTTTGTAGAAGGAAGCAAAATCCGTGTTCTTGTTCCCGACCACATTGCTGCCGAGCGTATAGAAGAGGGCGTTAAAACCGTTGGAAAAACCGAAGTAATTCCCCCCGACTTCATACGCGATCGTATCGAAGAGAATGTCCATCATGGCGACCGTATCCGTGTCCCGAGCCAGCTTTCCCGCAAGCAGGACGTCGTAATAAGCCGGTATGACCGTGTCTTTGCTTTCGTACGCAAGGAGTTCAATGACGGCGCCGGTCATCTCTGGATTCTGAATTGTGGAGGGGACGCCCATCAGCCCGCCCCAATCCAGGGAGATATAGCTGCTTTGCTGTTCATCGTATTTGGGGAACGGGAGGATGCCGAGGTCAAAATCGGTGTCCCGGAAATTCACTGCGCCGGCGATGGAACCCAAATCAAACAGGATGTTGCCGTTTTTGAACAGTTCAACACCGCCGACCGCTCCCGGTACCTGAATGACTCCGGGATCAACGACAACTGCGCCGAATTTCTCGACGATGGAGATCATTTTATCCGTATAAAAATCAAGGAAGATCTTTCCTTCTTCATCCACGCTCGTCGTGAACTGGCCGCAGCCCGGAACAAAACTGGTATAGCAGGAGGCATCATTCGCAACCATGCCCGCAAAGTCTGCGTCCTCAAAAACTCCGTTTCCGTTTTGATCCTGTGTGATGGCTCGGGACAGCTCGAGATAGCGATCCAGCGTCCAGTCACCGTTGTAGACAAGTTCATACGGATTATCAAGCTGGAAGCGGTTTATCAAATCTTTGTTGAAGTAGAGGCAGTACGGGGCGGGGATCATATAGTCGGAGACGCCGTATATGGTTTTCTTCCCGAGCCGGAGCGTATCCATCTGCTTTTGGTTCCACCAGTCGGCGGACAGATCGATGTAGGGCATCTCGTCCAGATTATAGAGGAAATTGCCCGCAGCCAGTTCCTCGATCCCCTGGATGCAATGGAACAGCCCCAGCTGATAGGCATCGTCCCCGGCCTGGACGGACCGCTTGATTGCTTCGACGACCTCGGCGATATAACCGGTATCAACCTGACCGATGGAAACGCGGAGGGCATCTTCGACACGGATTTTACGCTCAAAGATCGCGTCGTTCATTCCGTCCCCGGTTTGTTCGTCGGCGAAAAAGTAATAGGCGTATCCCGCCCACATCGGATAAGCGACCGTAAAGGTCGATCCGTCAAAATCAAGATCGGGCACCTGATGGTGAGGTCGGGTTTCTTCAGGTTCCGCGATCACGTCCTGTCCATCCGTTTGGGGATCGGCGGCGATTTCCGGAGATTGCGAATTCTCATCGGCTGCAGGGAGCGCTGCGCACGATGTGATGGAAACGATGATCAACAGGATCGCCGTAAAACGAAGGATGCTTTTCATTTTGACCTCCGATTCCTTTTTTGATCGGTTCTTGCCTCTGGAAGTATTATATCACACATATCGAGAGAATTCAACAGTTTCCGCGGCGTGGGACCGCAATCGGGGAAAAACCCCCAATCCTGTTTGTGGATTCCGCAAAACAACTTGTACCGTCTTCCGGAATATGGTATAATATGAAAAGAGATTATGTCGCTGCGGATCAACCGAGAGGACAACGGAAGGGAAGGATTTCACATGAAGAGAAGATCGGAAAGCGCGTTCGGCCTGCACTTTGACTTTCACGCCAGCCCGGCTCCGGGGCTCGTTGTCGGAGCAACTCTGCGGGAGGAAGATATCCGGGAGATCTGTCGGCTGATCCGCCCGGATTTCATCCAGATCGACTGCAAGGGACATCCCGGCTGGGTTTCCTATCCCACGGCGCTTGAAAACGCCATGCCGGAATTCGCTTTCGACACCCTGGCGCTCTGGAGAAAGGTCACGAAAGAGGAGGGGGTTGCGCTGTACCTGCATTATTCCGGCGTGATCGACCACCGCTTCTGCGCGCATCATCCAGAGGAAGCGGTCGTGGACGCGGCGAGCAATCCGTCCGGGAGCGTCGCAAGAACGGCCGGGCATTACGCCGACATGCTCCTGATCCCGCAGCTCAAAGAACTTGCCGGGAAATACGGAGCGGACGGCGTATGGGTGGACGGCGAATGCTGGGGGACCTGCGTCGACTACCACCCGGATACGGTTGCGGCGTTTGAAAAGGAGACGGGGATCGACCTTGCGGGCAAATTGCCGACCGCTCCTGGAGATCCGTACTTCGAGGATTACCGGGAATTCTGCCGCGAGCTTTTCCGCAGATATGTCCGGTATTATGTGGATGCGGTCCACGCGGACTTCCCGGATTTTCAGATCGCGTCCAACTGGGCGTACACCGACCACATGCCGGAGCCGGTTTCCTCAAACGTGGATTTTCTCTCCGGCGACTTCAACCCCGGCAATTCCTTCAACGTCGCGCGGTATGCCGGCCGGGCCATTGCGCAGCAGAGGTGCACATGGGACCTCATGGCGTGGAATTTCCGCTCGTCCTTCGGGCCTCTGAGACTCTCCGGCGTTCCGAAGCATCCCGTTCAGATCATGCAGGAAGCTGCGGCGGTCCTCTCGGTCGGCGGCGGATTCCAGAACTATATCACGCAGTATAAGGACGGCTCTCCCCGCATGGAACAGATCCGCCGGATGAAGCCGGTCGCGGATTTCGTCCGTGCGCGGGAACCGTACTGCTTCCGCGGAAAGAGCGAGCACAACGCGGTCATTCTTCTGTCCACCCATGACCGAGCGCTGGAACACGGCAATCTCTGGGGACGCACCGGATACGAAAGGACCGTTGGGCTCACCTCCCTGTTCTGCGACGCCGGACAGCCGGTGGAGATCGCCTGCGAGCACACGCTTCGCGGAAACTGCTCGGACTACGGTCTGATCGCGGTTCCCGAGCTGAAATACGGTCTTGACGACGCCATGAAAGCGGAACTGCTGTCCTATGCGGAGAACGGAGGAAGCCTTCTTCTGACCGGCCCTTTCACCTGCCGGTTCTTCGCGGACGTTCTTCCCGTAAAAATCGATTCCGACGAAAGGGCGGAACAGCAGCGCTGGCTGACGATCGATCACGAATTCACGTGCATTCTGAAAGACGCGCATGCGATTTCGGTTCCGGGCGCGGAGACCGTCGGCTGGATCGGGGACGCGGAACGGGATGCGGATCTCCCCGGAGCGGTCGTCTTCCCGTGGGGCAAAGGAAAGATCGCCATGATCGCCGCCGACATCGGGACGCAGTACGGAGCCTGCGCGCAGTACATCTTCCGGGATCTGATCCGCGCGCTCGCCAGACGGCTGTATTCCCCCTCCGTGAAGATCCTCGGCGCGATCGGGATGCTCGAGGTCGGCATCCTCGTCAAGGACGGGAAACGGTTCGTTCAGCTCGTGAACGCCAACGGAAACCACGCCAGCCAGCAGATCGCGACGGAGGACTTCATCCCGCCGGTTCTGGACATCACGCTCTCCGTCGCAGCGGAAAAGAAGCCCGCCGCGCTCATCCTCCGCCCGGAAGGAAAGGAACTTGACTTTGACTGGAAGGACGGCCGGGCAGTCGTTCGGATCCCGCGGACGGATCTCTATGATATCGTGGAAATTGCGGAAGGATAATACACGGACAAAGCAGAAGGTGGTGGCAACATGAAAGAAATCCGAATCGACGCGCCTCAGACCGTGATCTGGCGCAATCCGGCGTCGATCTTCAAGTACAACGGCTGGCCGTCGATCTGCCGGGACGAGCGGGGACCATGTACGTTACGGCATCCTCGTTCCGCATCCAGCACGTCGACCCGTCCGGGAAGAACGCGATGTTCGTTTCCTTCGACGACGGGCACAAGTGGTCGAAGCCGATCATTCTCAACGATTCCCGTCTGGACGACCGCGACACCGGCATCGTCTCCCTCGGCGGAGGGCACATGATCGCCACATGGTTTTCTGAGCGGACGGACGATTCCTACCCGAAGAATCCGGGGTTTTCGGCGGTCGGGATCGAGGACCGGGAAACGATTCTCGGGCTGATGAACGTGTACCGCTACATGAAGCCGGAGGATCAGAAGCCCGGATCCTACGTCATGCTCTCCGACGATTACGGCTTCACGTGGAGCGATCCGATCCGGTTGCCGATGACCGCGCCTCATGGGCCGAACCGGCTGTCGGGGAACCGCGCCGTCTATCTCGGGAAGGAATTTGAGGCCGGCGAAGACGGCACGCAGAAGGTCCGCTGTTATGTCAGCTCGGACTGGGGCCGGACGTGGGAACAGAGAGGGACGATTCCCCTTCCCGCGGAGCACGAGTGGTTTTACTTCCACGAACCCCATGTCGTCGAGCTTCCGAACGGCAGACTGTTCGGTGCGCTCCGAGTCGGACGTCCGATGATCCCGACCGAGACCTGCTATACGACCTATTCCGACGACGGCGGCATGACATGGAGCGAGCCGAAGTTCATCGGGATCCGCGGGCTTCCTCCCCATCTTCTGCTTCACACCTCCGGCGCGCTGATCCTCTCCTACTGCGACCGGCAGAGCAGACCGCAGACCGAACGCGCAGTCGTGAGCCGGGATTATGGGGAGACATGGACGGAGGACTATGTGATCGACGCAAAGAACACCTTCTGCGATCTCGGGTACCCCGCCACGGCAGAATGCGCGGACGGATCCCTGTTCACGGTCTATTATCAGGCACTGCCGGGCGAGAACTTCCCGGTCATTATGGGGACGAGGTGGACGCTTTCTCGGTAGCGGAACTTGTCCGCAGGCGTTCATGGAGAGGGTGATTTCATGAAAGACTATATCGAGGGGAACAAGGCTGCTTGGGAAGAGGCTTTTGAAAACAGGCATCCGTCCTGGGGAGCAGATATCACAGAGCGCATACGGAAAGAAGACTACCCGTTTTTCAAAAAAGAAATGGCGGATGTTCTGAGGGAGATTCCCACAGAGGGCATGACTGTCGGCCAGTTCTGCTGTAACAACGGACGCGAACTGCTTTCTCTGGTAAAAAGCGGAAAGGCCGCAAAAGGGATCGGTTTTGACATTGCCGAGAATCAGGTGGCCTTTGCCAACGAAAAAGCAAAAGAGCTATCCCTTCCATGCGTTTTTGAGGCTGTAAATATCTATGACATCGACGATCGGTTCAGGGAACAGTTTGACGTTGTGATCATAACGATCGGAGCTCTGTGCTGGTTTGATGATCTGAACCGCTTCTTTGCCGTTGCTGCAAAATGCATGAAGCCGGGAGCGGTCATGGTGATCCATGAACAGCATCCGTGTACGAATATGCTTGCTTCGGAAGACGATGAAGGATTTGATCCCGCGCACAGGCTGGAGTGCCGGTTCTCCTATTTCGAGCATACATGGACCAGCAACGGCGGTATGTACTATATGACGCAGAAGAGCTATCCCTCAAAGACCTTCACCGATTTTACCCATTCGATGTCGGAGATCATCTCCGGGATGTGCACCAACGGGATCGTGATTACCGGGTTGCAGGAGTTTGAGGATGACATCAGCGGAGGATTTGCTGCAATCGATTACAGCGGTTTTCCTCTCTCCATGGTGATCCGGGGAAAGAAGCTTTGAGCAGCGCTTTTGTCCTCTCGAAGGACACGGACAAGATGCCGGGCCGGGGTGCGAAGGCAAAGGAAAAGGTCACTGATGGACTCGCCCTCCACAGTGACCAGGGGTTTCAATACCTCTCGCAGGAGTATTTCAACCTGACTAAATCATACCACATTTCCCCGTCGATGTCAAGACGTGGGAACCCGTATGACAACGCTTTGGCTGAAAATTTCTTCTCGATACTCAAGACAGAATGCCTTTACCGCGTCAAACCCCGATCTTTCGCCGAGGCGACCGCGCTGATTGACGATTACATTTACTTCTATAACTACGATCGGATTCAGCTCAAGACAAAACTGACTTCGGTGGAATTCCGGAATCAGTTCGTCGCTTGATTTCACTTATTTGCTTTTTTGTGCTGTCCGTACAATTTGGAGCGGTGCAGAAAAGAGCGGCCGGACAACTTTTTCGTGTTGCCCGGTCGTTTTTCGTTGGTCTTTCCGTCTCTGTTTGGTTTCGGTACTCCGGCTTCTTTTACGGTTCCGCGCGCACACCTCATGCATCGCCTTTGTTATAAATATCGGTATCCAAGAGGGCTTCGCTCTTTGCCACGATCAATGCCGCCGTCATATCGCCGGTCGTGTTGGACATCGTGATGAACATATCGAGAATCGGCGTGACGGCGATGATCAATCCCAACGCTTCGATCGGAACGTGAACGGATTTCAGCACGATGCCCACGCAGAGGAGTCCGGCTCCGGGAACACCGGGTGCGCCCAGTGACAGCAGGATGATCGTGACGATCATGGAAGAAAGGGCGGAAGCCGAAACAGACACGCCATACGCTTTGGCTAGAAACAGGCACATCACGCACAGGTAAATGCAGAATCCGTCCATGTTGATGGTCGCGCCGAGCGGGATGGAGAAGGCTGCCACCTTCGGCGAGATCCCGAGCTTTTCCGTGCAGATGCGGAGATTTGTCGGCATCGCGGCGGAGCTGGACGAGAGAGAAAAACTGGTGAGCATGCCTTCGCGGATCTTTTTGTAATATGTCAGGGGATTCAGCTTGCCCATCAGCAGGATCAAAAGCCCGTACAGACACAGCATCAGGAAGAGGGCGAAGATCTCTGTCAACGCGGCGCCCAGTACGGAGAGCAGGGAATCCCCGCCCAGATCGACGACCATCAGTACGATGGACGCGAACACCGCGACCGGGATGAACTTGGCGATCATGGAGGTGATCGTCAAAAACAGGCTGTTGCAGGCTTGAAACAGCTGGATCAGCACGGAGGAATACTGACCGATCATGCCGACGGCGATCCCGCACAGTACGGCGAGGAAAATGAGCTGGAGCGTATTCGATTCCAGAAAGGGAGAAAGGAAATTTGACGGCACGATATCCACCAGCATCGGAAGGATCCCGTAGGCAACATCCGTTTCCATCGTCACGGGCGCCGCCTCGACGCTTTCTGACAGGGCAAAGCCCCACTCCCCAGGGCTGATCAGCGAAAACACCCCGATGCCGATGGCGATGGCGAAAACCGTTGTCAAAAAGTACATGCCGACCACTTTTGCGCCGAGCTTCCCGAAATCGGCAAGACTGCGGAACTGCGAAAAGCAGGTGACGATCGAGAAGAATATGACCGGTGCGATCACGATCTTCAATGCATTCATGAAAATCGTCCGGATCGGATCGAACAGATAGCCCGACAAGGCGTCCAGGGCGGGCGGAGGAAGGACGAGCTTGAACAGGATGCCGCAGAGAAGGCCGCAGACGATGGCAAGAAAGGTGACGGTATTCGATTGCTGCTCAGACTGCCCCGTCAGGATCCTTGCGCTGTTGACGCCGTTCTTGTGTCTGTACTTGAATTTCTCCCCGTGTGAACGCAGCAGGATGGCGCGAATGGCGTCTTCCGACAGCTCGTCCTCCGCCTCATCACGAACACCGGAGAACGGATCGAATTCCGCGCCCGGCATGGAAAGATGGATGACGACATCGCCCAGAAAACGGCGGATCTGTACCGACAGCCGCGCGTCTTGCGGGGCGTGCTTTCTGAACATCACGACGGTTTCTTCGGTCAGCAGCTCCGCTTTCTGCAAGAGCTTCTTCTTGATGTTCAGCTTTTGCAGGTGGGAATGCACGAACGCGATGACCCCCGCAAGATCTCCGGAATCCCGGACAGGGAAGCATTCCCTGACATTGATGATGATTGACATGACGTTTTTCTCCCGACTGTGGGAACCATTGATTCACAGGACGGTTCCTGCCCGAATCGTACCGGCAGACAGCGCTGGCCACCCGGACCGGAGAACCCCTCCGTTGATTACAGATCGAAACAGAGGATCGACACGTTTCGATCGTCTTTTCTTTCGTACTCCACGGAATCGGCGGTCGCCAGGACGATGCCCAAACCCATTCCGCCGCCGTCGAGCAGATCGAATTCCTTTTCATCGTCCGGCGGGTTGGTCGGATCAAAGGGCCTGCCGTTGTCGGAGAAGCCGATCCGGAGCATATCCCCGTCCTTTTCGCAGCAGAACGCCAGATCGGTCGCACCGGAATAATTGACGATATTGGCGAGCATCTCGTCGCAGACCAAAAGGACCTTCCGGGCTTGAGCGGTTTCGCCGAGCGCTGCGAAGACGGCTTTTTTCATTTCGCTGAAGGAGGAGAGGTCCACCGGAACATTTTTCCAGACCCTCTCCGCGAGGCGGAACAGGGCGAGGATCGCGGTGTCGTCGAACGGCTCGTTTCCCGCCGTGAAGCGGTCGACGGCCTCTTTGAGCGTCCGGACCGATTCCTCAGCGGCATCCGCGGAGGTGCGGAAGTGCTTGAGCGCTTCGAGCAGGCGGGCCTCGCCGAAGAGGGAGCGCTGAGGACCGACCGCTTCCGTCACGCCGTCCGTGTAGAGAAGGAGCCCTTCTCCGGGCCGAAGTTCCAGCGAATCCTCAAGGATCCCCGCGTCCTCGAAGAGACCGAGCGCGAAGCCGCAGTCCGGGCGGAGAAAGCGGCTTTCCTCCCCGATCAGGATGGGCGGGGTATGGCCGGCGTTGGCGTACTGCACCTTGCCGGATCTCGGATCGAACACGACCGCAAAAGCCGTGGCGAACAATCCCTCCGGGTTCTGGTCGCAGAGCGCGTCGTTGACCTGATTCAGCGTTTCCGAGGGGCTGAGTCCCAGCAGCAGCTTTTCGTGGATCATGGTTTTCGCCATGGCCATGAAGATCGCGGCGGAGACTCCCTTGCCGGACACGTCGCCCAGCACCGCGCATACCGTGTTCCCGTCCCGCAGGAAGCAGTCGTAGAAATCTCCGCCGACCGCTTTGGCGGGCTGAGTGACGGCGTAAAGGCTGAAGCCGTCTCCGCTGAGCTTCGTTTTCTCCGGCACCAGACCGTACTGGATACGTCTGGCGACGTCGAGCTGAACATTTGCCTCGACGCGTTCCTTGGTCAGGGCTTCGATGTTGTTGACATACACGACGATGTCGCTTGTCATTTTCTCGTAGGAAGCGGCGATCTCCCCGATCTCATCCTGTGTGCGGATCCCGATCGGTTCGGGTTTCACGCTGCTGTCCCGGGCAAAGCGGCTCATGCTCTCCGACAGCGCGTGGATCGGCCGCAGGATCCGCCGCCGCAGCAGGATCAGCAGGACCAACAGACCCATCGTCAGCGACAGCACGACGGGGATGAGCGCGAAGAGGAAGTCCTTCAGGATCTTCGCGTTCTCCACCGCGATGCTGTGGTCCATCCCGATCACGGCAAGCAGAGGGCCGTCCCCTTCCGTATACGGCACGAGCCAGGTGATGTCGTCGCCGTACTGCGTGGAAACCTTGCCCATCTGCATCTCGCGTTCCCCGGCGAGCAGCGCTTTTTCCCATTTGTCGAGCGGTTCGTCGGCCACCGCGCCGAGATACCGCTCGCGCAGCACGACGTTTTCCTTGTCGTCGTCGCTGGCGACGCAGAAGAGGAAATGACGGACCTCTGTCTCCGGGTCTACGGTGTAGATATACAGATATTCAAAGTCAAAGCTCCGAGAAAGCGCCCGCAGCGTGCTCCGCTCCTGCCGGTACTGCTCGTCGTCGGACGCGTGCATCAGGGCGTCGATGTCCCACGAGTCGAGGGAATACCGGACGAGGCTCGCGCAGCATTCTGCTGCCTTTCTGCTCTCTTCGACGCTGCGGGAGTAGGTGTGGTAATAGTTCCACGCCGCCGTCACCGCAACGGAGAGGCCGAGGATCACGGAGAAGCACAGCGTGATCCATTGCCGGATGGATCGTTTTTTCATTCGATGACGATCCGCTTGTCAAGCCCGGTCATCTTGATGACGCTCATGATCTCGCCGGATACGTTCCGGAGTGTCAGCGCCCCGTTCATTTTCTTATAAGCGGCGACGATCAGGCGCAGACCCGCGGAAGAGATGTATTCGAGTTTCTCCATATCGAGCGTCAGAGCGGTGATCTCCTCTCCGAGGGACTTGATTTCCCCGTCAAGTTCCGGGGCGGTCTGGGTGTCGAGCCAGCCGATCAGCTTGATTTCGGCTGTGTTCTCGCATACGTTTTTTTCAATGGTCATGTCTCTACCTCCTGATTTGGTGTGTGCGGCCGAGCGGACTGCATCATTTTTCAAACATGGTGAGCTCGTCCAGCGCTTTGATCATCTGAACGATGTACTTTTCACCGGATACCGGCCACTTGAAGCCCAGTCGATACAGCGCGGACGTCGTGAAGCCGCAGTCCGCACCGAGTTCGTAGCGGCGGACGCTGCCTTCGTGGCTTTCATAGGCGACCAATGCGCCGGACGCATCGCCCGCAGCCGCCCTGCGTTTCTCGAATTCGTCATCCTCCAGCATATCCATGGAGAAGCCGTATTCCCGCATGGCATACACGATGTCGGCGTATGTGACCGTGTGGTTGTTCATGGGATGGAACACGGTAAAGTCCCGTTCGGTTCCGGAGAGGAGCAGGATGGCGCGGGCAGTCATGTCGATTTCGGAAAAATCGGTCCCCGCGTTCATCGCGGAATAGGGAACGGCTCCGATGGCCTTGTAGCTTGCCAGCGAGCGGATGAACGCGTTGCTGCGGAAGTTCACCTGGAATTCGCCGTCCGAAGCGCGTCCCATCAGGTTGCCGAGCCGCATGATCTTTGCGTCCACGCCGCGTCCGACCGCCTCCAGAACCGCTCTTTCCGCTTTGAATTTCGTCAGCGCATATTGATTTTCAAGAAGCTGGCCGTTGTAAAGCGCGTTCTCCGTCAGGACCCAATCCCGCGGAGGCTGACCGTCGATCCCTTCGCCCGCCACGCTGACGGTGGAGGTCTGGATCAGACGCTTGCCGGTTTCTTCGCACAGAGCGATGAGGTTTTCGACGCCCCGGAAGTTGATCTTCTCGAGGCTGTCGTCCCAGACGAAATGCTTGACCAGCGCCGCGCAGTTGATGAGCGTATCGAATGGCAGGGATTTCGCGGCTTCGAGGGAAGCGCGGTCGGTGATGTCCCCCTGAATGACCCGGACGCGTCCGCTGGCAAAGAACGGATCGAGCGCCTCGTCGAAATAGTAGAAGTAAAGCGTTTTCAGATGCTTTTCCGGCTCTTGTCCGCGCAGCAGGCAGATCACATTCCCCTGACTGTTTTCGAGATATTCGTGCAGCAGATGGATGCCGAGGAAGCCGGTCGCGCCGGTGAGAAGCAGATTCCCGACGGAAGACCGCGTCAGACCGGGCAGGTTTTCCTCGATGTTGTGCCCGAGGTTCAGCTTCGTGTAGTCGAAGCGTTTCAGGTCGTCTTCGCCGGCGTCCGCAGGCTGCGCGGGTTCCGCTCCGGTCGCAAGTGCAGCCAGAGCGCGCGGTGTCTGGGCTTTGAAGATGTCGGCATAGACGATGGGATAACCAAGGTCGGCGGCGTTCAGGGCAATGACTGCGGCGGAGAGGGAAGTGCCGCCGAGCTCGAAGAAGTTGCCCTCCGCGCTGACGCGTTCCATGTTCAAGAGTTCCGCGAACCAGCCGCAGAAATCCTCCTCCGCGGCATTGGCGGGAGCGACGTAGTCTCCTTCGTCCGGCGTGTATTCCACCTGCGGCAGCTTCTTCTTGTCGATCTTGCCGTTGGCGGTCAGCGGCATCCGTTCGAGCTGCATCAGCACGCCAGGCACCATGTACGCGGTCAGCGTCTTCGAGATCTCCGCCTTCAGCTCCGCGGGGCTGATCTCGCGGCTCGCGGTATAGTAGCCGGCCAGGAACTTGTTGTTCTCCTCGCCCGTCATGATGACGATGCTCGTCAGCACGCCGTCGCAGGCGTTGATCGCACTCTCGATCTCGCCGAGCTCCACCCGGAGGCCGCGCAGCTTGACCTGGTTGTCCGTGCGGCCCTTGAAGCGGATCTTCCCGTCCGCCGTCCACGCCGCGATGTCTCCCGTCCGGTAGGCGGGCAGATTTTCAATGGTGATGAATTTCTCCTTCGTCAGATCGTCCCGCTTGATGTAGCCGCGTCCCACGCCGGCACCTGCAATGACGAGCTCGCCGGAAACCAGAGGAGGCAGGATATGGCCGGTTGCATCGAGGATATAGGCTTTCACATTGCTTGCGGGCTGACCGATGGTGATGACGTTCGGCCTTGTGACGGCGTCCATCGTGCAGCTGATGGTCGCCTCGGTGGGACCATAGCCGTTCATGATGTACGCGTCCGGATTGATGGCGCGGATCTTGTCGAACAGCGCCGCCGGGAAGGCTTCCGCGCCGAAGTCATAGGAAGCGACTCTTTCGAGCGCGGGCTTCATCACGGAGAGGCCGATGCAGTTCGTCAGGAAAGACGGCGTGCAGGTCATCATGTCGACGTCGTTTTCCGTCATCAGAGAGGCAAGCGCCGCCGGATTGTGGATCTCCTCCTCCGTGGCCATGCAGATGGTCATGCCGTTTGCGAGGGGGATGAATTCTTCCATGATGGATACGTCGAAGGTGATGGCGGCCAGCGCCAGCGAAACATGCGCCCGCTCCGTGTACCCGAGGATCTCTTTGTTTTTCGGGTTGGCGTTTACGAAGTTCACCAGATTTCCCTGCGTCAGCATCACGCCCTTGGGCTTGCCGGTGGAACCGGAGGTGAAGATGGAGTAGGCCAGCGCGTCGGAGGGAACCCACACGTCCGGGTTGTCAGTCCGCGGATCCTCCAAGAGGTCCTCCACTGCGACGACGCGGCAGGACAGCGACGCGAGGAACGCTGCACGCTCTTTTGCCAGCGTCCTGTTCGTCACCAGCACGACCGCTTCCGAATCCTCCGCCATGACCTCCACGCGGTCGTCGGGGTATTCGGGATCGATGGACAGGAACGCGCCGCCCGCTTTCAGGATCCCCTGGCGCACGGCATAGACTTCCGCACAGCGCGGCAGCATCAGCGCGGCGATCCGGTCCGGACGCACCCCGAGATCGATCAGGACGTGTGCGACGCGGTTCGCCTTTTCGTTCAGCTCCGCGTAGGTCCATTTCTGAGAGGGCGTGATCACGGCAAGCCGGTCGGGCGTCGCCGCGGCGGATCCCTCCATGAGGCAATGGACGGGGCGATATTCGACGGGCCAGTCGGTGTCGTTGGCGGCATCGAGCGTCGCCTGCGCTGCGTCGTTCATCAGGTTGACGACGTCGAGCGAGGGCGCTTCGAGAAGCTGACGTGCCGTCTGCGCGAAGAGTTCGAGGAAGGTGCGGATCATGCCGCCGGTATAGCGTTCCGGATCGTACTCCGCGTTCAGGGAATAGGCTCCGTCCTCGAGGAACACATCCACGGAAAGAGGCGCCTGGATGCTGTCGAGGGACTGCGCGAGGCTCTTCGTCCGCTGTCCCGCAACGGTGAATTCATTGAACGCGCTGCCCTGGAAGGCGAAGAGGATGTCCGGCCTGATGCCGTAGGCGCGGCTGACCTCCGCGAAGGAATACAGGTCGTTGGCGGTCAGATCGCGGATGCGGCGCGCGGTTTCGCGGACCAGATCTGCGGGCTTGTCCCCGCCGGAGAAGCGGATGTGGAAGGGATAGGTTTTCACGAGCATCCCCACCGTGCGGAAGGTACGTGGATCGCTGCGGCCGTTGTAGATATTGCAGAACAGGGCTTCGTCCTGACCGGTGACCTTCGCGAGCGTATAGGCGAACGCAAAGGTGAAGAACGCGTTCTCCGTCACCTTCAGGTCGCCGCACCACTTTTGTACACGTTCGGCCATGCCGTCGCCGAGAAGGAGCTTGCGGGCGTGCTCCGGTTCGGGCTCTCCGCCGGGGAAGTCGGGATCCGGCAGACTGTTGACGTCCACGCCGTCGAATACGCTGTCATAATAGGCACGGGCGTCGGCATAGGCCTGGCTGGCGCGCGCCGCACGTTCGTCGAGCGCAAGATTGAAGGCGGAATACTTTTCCGTCTCCAGCGTCTCGCCGAGGAAGGCTTTTTCAAGGTCCTCCATGAACACGACGAGCGACGTCCCGTCGAAAACGATGTGGTGGAAGTTGATGTAGAGATAGACCGCATCCTCGGTCCGATAGACCTTCGCGCGGCAGAGCGGCTTGTTCGCAAAATCAAACGGGACGTGCTCCTTCATGCGGGCCGCCAGCGCTTCTTCCGAGATCTCTTCCGTTTCGGCGCGGAACTCGTCCTCGGACATGACCATGATGGCGGTGGATTCCCGGTCCGGCAGGATGCGGCAGAGGAGCGCCGGATGGGCCGTAATCGTCGCATCGACCGCACGGCACAGGCGTTCGGTGTCCGTGTCGGGGGACAGCCGGAACAAGAACGGCAGCTGATACGCGTCGTTGTCCGGATCGATCATGCAGGCGGAGTAGATGCCGAGCTGGGTCTGGGTCAGCGGCCAAGGTCCTGTCGAATCGCGGGCGGGCGCCTGATCTGCCGCGGGCGTCACCATGAAATGCTCGACGATCTCGTTTTCGATCGACAGAAGGGAACCGCGGGCGAGGATGTCCACGTCGGGGCTGTAGCCGAAGGTCTCTTCGATATCCACCGCCAGCATCAGGGCGGAGATACTCGTGAGCCCGAGGTCCTCGAGCGGTTTGTCCACCGGGAAGTCCTCCGTCCCGACGATGGGCGAGAGGATCCCGTAGAGCTTTTCTTCCAGAGCGGTCCTCGCGCGGGGGCCGGATTCCTCGTCTTCGGAGGCGAACGCCGGCTCGGGCAGGGCCCGCTTGTCCACCTTGCCGTTGACGTTCAAGGGGATCTTCTCGATCTGCATGGTCACCGCCGGCACCATATAGGGAGGCTTGCGCTCCAGGATGAACTGTTCGAGCGCTTTGATGTCCACCGGGTCTGGCGACACCACATAGGCACAGATCATCTTTCCTCCGGCGGGCGCTTCCCGTGCGACGACGGTCGCGTCGGTGATGCCGGGGAACTCCCGCAGGACGCGTTCGACCTCGGTCATCTCGATCCGGAAGCCGCGGATCTTCACCTGACCGTCGCGGCGGCCGACGAATTCGATGTTGCCGTCGTTCCCCCAGCGGACGATGTCGCCGGTCCGGTAAAGGCGGGCGTACGCAGGATCGGAAGTGAAGGGATTGGCGATGAAGGCCTCGGCGGTCTTTTCCGGGCGGTTCAGGTACCCGGTCCCGACCTGTGCGCCTGCGATGAGGAGCTCGCCCATCGCGCCGATCGGCAAAAGACGCTGGAAGCTGTCCGCCACATACAACCTCGTGTTGTTGACGGGCATCCCGATGGGCAGCCGCTTGGAATCGCTCGTCATCCGATAGGACGTGGAAAGGACCGTGCATTCCGTCGGCCCGTACAGGTTGTAGATCTCCATGTCCGCCGGCGGATCGAAGGGAACCAGCGATTCGCCGCCCATCGACATGATCTTGAGGGTCCGGCAGTCGGTCATGAGCGCAAACTGGCGGCCCACCTGCGTCGTCATGAAGCCGTGGGTGATGCCGTTTTCGTTGAAATAGCGATTGATGGCCCGCAGATCGAAGCGCACGTCGTCCGACAGGATATGCATTTGGGCTCCCGCCGCGAGGGTGGGATAGGTATCCATCATATTCGCGTCGAATCCGAAGCTGGCGTAGGCTGCGCTGCGGCTCTCAGGCGTCAGACGGAATTTCGGCACATACCAGTCGATGAAATTGACCAGGTTTCCGTGATGGAGGATGACGCCCTTGGGCGTGCCGGTGGTCCCGGAGGTGTAGAGCAGGATGAAGGGGTCTTCCGGGCGGATCTCACGGTTCAGCGGCGCTGCGTCGGGAAGCGCATCAAGTTCGTCGAGATAGAGGAACGGCCCTTCGTACTCCGCGATCAGATCCCGCAGCTCCCGGTCCGCGATGACCAGCGCCGCGCCGGAATCCCGGACCATGAAGTTCAGGCGCTCGGGCGGATAGGACGGATCGAGGGGCTGATAGGCCGCGCCGGTTTTGAGGATCGCTGCAGCGACGACGGGCATCCATTTGCAGCGGGGAAGCAGCGTGGAAACCACGGCCCCCCTGCCGATCCCCTTTTCGGCGAGAGCGGCGGCGATGGCGTCCGTCTTCTTGTCGAACTGCGCGTAGGTCAGCGCGTCCCCTTCGTAAACGACGGCGATGTTGTCGGGATAACGATCCGCGGCACGCTTCAGGATTTGGGGAACGTTTTCGGCGGACGGCGGAAATTCCCAATGGGGGAAGGAGGCAAGCACGGCAATGTCGTCCGCGCCGATGAGTGTCAGATCCCGCAGGCGTTCGATCCCGGGGTACTGCTTCGCGACCCGCGCGACCGTTTCGGCGAGGCGGCGCATGTTCTCGGGCAGATACCAGTTCTTCCGGTAATAAAGCGTGAGCATACCGTCGGACGGGAGGAGGCAGAGCTTCCATTCCGCGGCGGGATCCGGCACAAAAGCGGCGTCGAAGGGCAACAGAAGTTCCCGGTTCAACCCGAGGGAGGAGGCAAGCGCCGCTTCGTCGGAGAAGGGATGATCGAGCGCCTCCGCACGCAGCGAGGTCACAGCGGCACGGAACTCCTCCGCCGGCACGTTTTCGTCAAAGGAGACGTAAAACGGGAAGCATGTTTCCCCTTCGCGCATCCAGAAAAGGCTCTCGTTCTGACTGGTGAACTTTGCGAGCGTATATGCAAACGCCGCGGTCAGAATATCGCGGTCTGCGTCCGGCGCGGCAACGGAAAGAGAGGCAAACGCGCCGCCTTCTTCGTTGTCCGGCAAGTCGACGGCAGGGCACACATCGACCTCCAGCCCGGAGAGCCGTTCCTGCCACCATGTCAAGATTCGATCTTCGTTCATATATTCCTCCTTAATGGGAATCCATTCTTTTGTCACGGGTATAGAGCACTGCGCTCAGGATCAGGGTGAGTCCCTGCGCGATCAGCCAGCACCACCAGATGCCGGATACGCTGAAGAGCAGCGTCAAGAGATACAGGAAGGCGACGGGCAGGATCGTGCCGGAAAGAAGCGAGATCCCGGTCGCGTGGAGCTCCCGCTCCTTGACCTGGAAGTGATAGATGATGATGGTGTTGAAGCCGGTAAACAACAGGGACAGCGCATAGATCCGGATCGCGCCGACCGCTGCTGCGTGGATTTCCGCTTCCCGCATCGAAAAGAGGTTCGCCACGAATCCGGCGCCAAAGATATATGCCACCGTCGCAAAGGTCATGGCGATGATCTCCATGACAAAACCGTAGCGGATGGTCTGGGCCGTCCGTTTCCGGTCTCCTGCTCCGAAGCACGCGGCGAGGATGGGCTGACAGGCCTGGGCGATGCCCTCGTAGAGCGCCATGGCCACAACGGAGAGCTGGGTGATCACGCCGTACACGTCCAGATGCATCGGGCCGCCGACTTCCATGATGCGGATGTTGAAGAGCGATGTACCGACCGCCATCCCGAGCTGGGTGACGGACAGGGGGATTCCGGTTTTCAGGACCCGCCCGATACGCGCTTTGCCCATGCTGCGGCGGCGGAAGATCAGACCGTTGTTTTTCTGCAGAAGGTGTGCGGCGTTGATGAGCATGGCGACGGTGTAGGCAAGGCAGGTCGCCAGCGCCGCTCCTCCCGGGCCCCACTCAAACACGCCGACGAACAGCACGTCCAGCACAAGATTGACAACGGCGCAGACAACGGTGGAGATCAGGGAGAGGATGGGCGCGCCGTCGAAACGGACATAGACCATCAGCTGCTGATATAGGCAGAGCGGGATCATGAACGCAAACAGCACTCTGCCGTACAGGACCGTAGGCGCGAGGACCGACCCCGAGGCACCGAGAAGGGTCATGATCGGCTCCGTAAAGACCAGTCCGGTCACGGTCAGCACCGCGCCGCAGAGCACCATCAGTACGATGCTGCAGGTATAGTAGCGCTGCGCGTCTTCCCGGTCTTCCCGGCCGAGGGACTGGGCGAAGAGGGTCGCGCCGCCGGATACGATCAGCATGGAAAGCGTATTGACGAACATATAGATCGGCATACAGATGCTGATGGTCGAAAGCATATCCGGGCCGAGATAGTGGCTTAAAATGATCGTGTCAATCAGGGACGCCACCGTCTCGCTGAGCATCGCTCCGATGGCGGAAGGCAGAAGCTTCGCAAACATCGAGCGATGGGAGTCATGCAGATAATCCATATTCTTATGTCCTTTCGTCGGCATCTCGACGTTTTCGCGCCGATTCCGTCCGCGGGCTTCCCGTGCGCTTCGGATGCCGTCTGACGGCTTCAGAATACATCGATCAGATTAAACAATATGTGAATGAGCGGAACAGGGAACCGAACGTCTGCGGGCATGGGTCCGGCACGTCCCGTCAGCTCTGGAGCGGGATCGCCACGTTGCTGAAAAAGCGCTTTCCTTCATGAGAAAACTGCGCGACGCCGCCGTAGGATTCCGCGGTCGATATGACGGAGGAGAGACCGATCCCATTCCCGTCGCGGTCCGTGGAGAGATAGCGTCCGTCCTTCATGCGCACCTTGCCGTCGAAGGCGTTGACGACCACGATGAAAAGCTGCGCGTTCTCCTCCGCAATCACGGAAAGCTGGATCGTCCGCTCTTCCGCCTTCTGGCAGGCAATGACCGCGTTTTCGAGAATATTCCCGATCATGTTGCACAGGTCCATGTCGGATACCGCGAGACCGGCGGGCAGACGGATCTTCAGCGTAAAGTCGATCCCGTTCTGCTGAGCAACGTGCGCGTAATAATTCAGGATGGCGTTGACCGCGGTGTTCTCGCAGTACGGCGTGATCTCGCTGACGGGCATCGCCTCGATGTATTCGTGCAGGTATTTTCCCACCGCGTCCATGTTGCCGGAATCATAGAGCTCTGCCAGCGTCCGGATGCTGTGCCGAAAATCGTGGCGGACCTTCTCCGAATCCTTCATGTACCGCTGCTGGGAGGCGAACTGCATCTGCTGCATCTCGAGAAACCGGTTTCGCTTTTCCGTGTCCGCCATGCTCAGAAGGCCGGAGACGATGAAATAGAAGATGATCTGCATGAGCAGCCACAGGAACAGCAGCGCGATGAGGATGAGCTCCAGATACAGGATGCGAATTTCTTCATAGGCTTTTTCGCGTTCGATCGGAAGAAGCAGCATGTTGACGGCAAACACCGCGGCGGAGAACAGCAGCGTCGTGTACCAGACGCGAGGCTGCTCGGTCCGGTTGACGATCATGCTTCCGCGTTCCCGGTACGGCTTTGCGAGGAGCAGGGTGACCACCGTGCTCACGATCAGCTGGAAGATCATCGAGGCGCGCGAACCGCTCTCCGTTCCGGCTGTGAATTGCAGGTAGGAATCGAAGCAGGCCGCCATATTGCCGATGATCGACATCAGGGCGACGGCTGCGCTGAACACGGCCAGCGACTTCCAGGGCTTGGCATTGAGACAGAACTGATAGGAGACAAAGAAAATCGAAAGGATCGGGACAAGCAGATCGTTGGCATACAGCTGATACCGCCATATCAGGAACGACGAGACGGCAAGCGTGACGAACCCCACCGTCCCGGCGATCAGCAGGGTTTTCCGGCGGCTGTATTTTAGCTGATCCTTCATCGGGAAAAAGCACAGCACGGCGGAGGGAACGGTGACGAGATAGGACAGCAGACAATCAATGTACATGAGAATCCTCCGATGCCGTTTCTTCCCGGATCTTCGCAAATTTGTAATTCAGCCATTTCTGCCTGAGGTCCTTCTGGTTCTTGACATGAAGAGGAAACGACGCGCCGCTCTTCATCAGGCAGAGCATTTCCGACATATTGGAGATGTGATCCATGTTGACGATGATCCCCTTCATGAGCGTGAGGAACCGGCTGTCCAGACGGCTTTCCGCCGCGGAGAAGGTCATGCGTGTCCGGAATACGTTTCCGCTGGTGTCCGTGACGGCGAGGTAGTTGCCGCTCGTTTCCAGCGATACGATTTCCGAGAATCGGAGGCTGTAGTCTTTCCGGTCGAAGGAAAACGAGAAACGGCCTTCGCTTTCGGTATTGAGACGGAATATGTGGTCGAGCACGCGGTAGACCTGATCGGATGCGCAGGGCTTTGACAGATAGGCAGAGGCAAAAACGGAAAACGCGTCGGCGCGATGCTCATCGCTGGTGGTCAGGAAGACGAGGATCGTGTCGGCGTCTTTTTCTCTGAGTTTCTCCGACGTTTCGACGCCGCTCATGCCGCTCATGTAGACGTCCATGAAAACCACGGCGAATCGGAAGGGCTGGAAATCGCGCAGAAACGCCTCCCCGCTGTCGTAATGGCAGAAGCTCATGCCGATGCGGTGGATCGCGTCATACTCTCTCAGGATCTGTTCCAGACAGCGGCGGTCGTTTGCCGTGTCGTCTACCAAAGCAATGAGCATGGCATGCGTCCCCTCACATAGTACGGATATTTCAATATTATCATTATACCATATTTCCGCTGCAATTTACAGCCAGTTTTCGCCGATTTTCACCTCGGATTGGCCGATTTTCCCAAAATGCTTGCGGCGTTTTTTGCGGGCATATATAATATATCATTATCAGTTATTGAAAACTGATGCCGGAGCGGAAAGGGAAAGCGAGAGCAATCTATACGCTTTTCCGCCCGACAGTTGAGGCATGGGAGGATCGGACAATGGAGCGGGAACCTCTGGTTCAGAAGAAGGGATCGGAACGCATCGATTCCCCGGGACAGCTCGGGGAGATCCTGCGCGTCGCCGATCTTCCGGCATGGCTCATTCTCGCAGCGGTGCTCGTTTTGCTGATCGGCTTTTTCATCTGGGCCTCCTTTGCCTATATTGACAGCTTCGCCGACGGGACCGCGCAGGTGGAAAACGGCGTCATGACCGTGCACTTTGACGACGAGAACGACGCGATCCGTGTGACGCCCGGCATGGACGTGACGGCCGGAGGGGCATCGTTCCCCATCGTCAGCATCGGCAGGGACGCAGACGGCATCCTGTTCGCGCTGGCGGACACCACGCTCGCCGACGGGGAATACGCGGTCCGGGTGAATTACCGGCGAACGCAGATCCTGAAGCTGCTGTTCAACTGAGGGAGCGCGATGGAAAGACAGATACGGGAAAAGCCCCTGAAACGGGGTGTCGCGAAAGTCCCGGTCGTGATGCAGATGGAAGCGGCGGAATGCGGCGCGGCGTGTCTTTGCATGGTGGCGGCATATTACGGGAAATGGGTCACACTGGAAGAAGCCCGGCATGACTGCGGCGTATCGCGCAGAGGCGCAAACGCCAAAAACCTTCTGGCGGCAGCGAAAAGCTACGGCTTTACAGCGCGCGGCTTCCGATGCACAACGGATGCGCTGCGTTCGGAAATCGGCGTTCCCTGCATCCTCCACTGGGACATGAGCCATTTCGTGGTGCTCTGCGGGTTCCGCGGCGGTCATGCGTATCTCAACGATCCTGCGCGGGGAGAGCTCCGCGTGCCGATCGAAGAGGTCGAACGCTTCTTTACCGGCGTCGTCCTGACGATCGAGCCCGGCAAAGACTTCGTACCCTCCGGGAAAAGGAAGAGCATGATCGGCTTTGCCGCGGAGAGGCTTCGCGGAGAAGGCGCGTTCGTTCTGTTCGCAGCGCTGGCTGCTGCCGCGGGATCGCTGTTCGGGATCCTCAACCCCGCCTATTCCCGCTTCTTTCTGGACCGGATGCTGACCGGAGAGAACAGGGAACTGCTGATGCCGTTCCTGGCTCTTCTCGGCGCTTCGGCGATCCTCGAAACCGCTGTCGCGTGGATCCGTTCGATCTGGGCATTGAAGCTCAACGGCAGACTGGCGGCTGTTGGGAACAGCTCCTATATGTGGAAGGTGCTCCGACTGCCGATGACCTTCTTCTCCGAGCGGCTCGCGGGGGACGTCCTTTCCCGTCAGGAGATCAATGCGGAGATCGCGGGAACGCTGATCCATACGCTGGCGCCTCTTGCGGTCAACACGGTCATGATCGTCTTTTATCTGGCCGTCATGCTCCGTTACAGCGTCCTGCTTGCGCTGGTGGGCCTTGCCTCGGTTCTGCTCAATACGGCGGTCTCCCGGATGATCTCGAAAAAACGCATCAACATCACCCGGGTCCGGATGCGGGACTCCGGGCAGCTTGCGGCGGCGACCGTGTCCGGGATCCGGATGGCGGAGACGATCAAGGCCAACGGCGCGGAGCGCGGCTTCTTCCGCAAATGGGCGGGGTATCAGGCCTCCGTCCACGCGCAGAACCGGAAATACATCCGCCTGAACTGCTATCTCGGCATGATCCCGGCCTTTCTGAACGCGGCAGCCTCTGCGGCGGTGCTCACGCTCGGCGTGTGGCTGGCGATGCGGGGACGGTTCACCCTCGGTATGATCCTGTCCTTTCAGGGCTTTCTGTCTGCCTTTACCGTCCCTGCGGATACGCTGATCTCCGCGGGTCAGACCATCGGGGAGATGCGGAGCGGGATGGAGCGCGTGGAAGACGTGATGCAGTATCCGGAGGATCCGGCTCTCTCGTGCGCCGAGGAGGAAGGCGATTACGCGAAGCTCGGCGGCACGGTCGAGATGAAGCATGTGACGTTCGGCTATTCCCGCCTGGATCCCCCCTTGATCGAGGATTTTTCCCTGTCCATGAAGCCCGGCAGCCGGGTGGCTTTTGTCGGCGCGTCCGGGTGCGGGAAATCGACGCTGGCTCGCCTGCTTGCGGGACTGTATCAGCCCTGGAGCGGGGAGATCCTTTACGACGGCAGACCGATTTGCGCCATCGACCGGGCAGTCTTCACCGGCTCCGTCGCCGTGGTGGATCAGGAGATCACGCTCTTCGAGGGGACGATCGCCGACAACATCCGGATGTGGGACGACACGATCGAGGATTTTGAGATAATCCTCGCCACCCGCGACGCGCAGATCTACGACGACATCATGGCGCGTGACGGCGGATTTTACGGGAAGATTGAAGAAGGCGGCCGCGATTTCTCCGGCGGTCAGAGGCAGCGCATCGAGATCGCGCGTGTGCTGGCGCAGGATCCTTCCGTCCTGATCCTCGACGAAGCGACCTCCGCCCTTGACACCGCGACGGAATATGAGCTGGTTAATGCGGTGAAGGACCGCGGGATCACCTGCATCGTGATCGCGCACCGGCTGTCCACCGTCCGCGACTGCGACGAGATCATCGTTCTGGATCGGGGACGGGTCGCGGAGCGCGGGACATATGCGGAACTGATGGCGAAGGGCGGCGTTTATGCCGATCTGATCGCACGCGACTGAGGAGGCGGAAATGGGTTGGTTTGACGAACAGATCTGCCAAAGAAAGGCGAACGATCAGGAGCTCTTCGAGGATGCTCTTCTGGATATGGCATCTGTCGTCCTCGGGAAAAAGAGGGCCGGGATGCAGGACCGGGACGAATCCCAGCGGGCCGCCCTGGACGATATCCTGAAATACTATCGGCTCAAACCCGCAGCCGTTCCCGACAGCATCCGGGACGCGGAGGAACGGATGGAATACTGTCTCCGCCCTCACGGGATCATGCAGCGAGCGGTCAGACTGGAGCGGGGATGGCACCGGGAGGCATACGGCCCGATGCTCGGATACCGCAAAGACGACGGAACGGCCGCGGCGATCCTTCCGGGGCGTTTCGGCGGGTACCGGGTCCGGGATCCGGAGAGCGGCAGATGGACGCTGGTGAAGCGGAAAACGGAGGAATGCTTCCGCGAGGACGCGCTCTGCTTCTACCGTCCCCTTCCGCAGAGAGCGCTCGGCGTCTCCGATCTGTTCCTGTATATGAAGGATTGCCTGTCCGCCGGGGATCACGCGCTCATCGTGTTCCTGACGGCGGCCGTATCGCTGGTGGGACTGCTTCTGCCGGCCGTGACGCACGCGATGACCGGATTCGTCTATGAGAGCGGGAAGGTCCCGATGCTCGTCGGCGCGGGCGTCTTCCTCCTGGCGGCGCATACGTCGGCGCTGCTGTTCCGGGTGGCGCGCGAACTCGGCGTCCAGCGGATATGGATGAAGACCTCGCTGTCCCTCGAATCGGCGATGATGGTACGGCTGCTCACCCTGCCCGTGCGGTTTTTCCGACAATTCTCTTCGGGTGAGCTGGCAAACCGCTTCGGTGCGGTCAACAAGCTCTGTTCGCTGCTCATCGGATCCGTCTATTCCGCGGGTCTGTCCGCCCTCCTGTCCCTTCTGTATATGACGCAGATCTTCCGTTTTGCTCCCGAGCTGGTCCTTCCCGTGCTGGCGGTCCTGCTCGCCATGATCCTCATTGCCGCCGTGAGCGCGGTCATCCGGATGCGCTGGTCGAGGATGCAGAACGAGAAGGAGGCGGAGGACGCGGGCATCAGCTACGCTCTGATCACCGGCGTGCAGAAGATCCGGATGGCGGGAGCGGAGAAGCGCGCGTTCGCAAAATGGGCAAAATCGTATGCGCAGACGGCGGACGTGACATACAACACCCCGCTGTTCCTGACGGTCGGCGGCGCCCTGATGACCGCGGTCGGCCTGATCGGGACGATCGTGCTCTACGGGATGGCGGTGAAGTCCGGCGTCAGCCCGTCGGAATACATCGCGTTCAACACCGCCTACGGCATGGTCTCCGGCGCGTTTGCAGCCCTGGCGTCAGTGGCCCAGAGCGCGGCGAAGATACCGCCGATCCTCGAAATGGCGGAACCGATCCTGAAAACCGTTCCGGAGATCTCCGAAAACCGCACCGGCGTGACGAAGCTGTCGGGGTCGGTCGAACTATCCGGCGTGAGCTTCCGCTACGATGAAGCATCGCCCTGGATCCTGAACGGCGTGAACCTGAAGATCCGCGCGGGAGAATATATTGCCGTCGTCGGCAAGTCTGGCTGCGGGAAATCCACGCTCATGCGTCTCCTCCTGGGATTTGAAGTTCCGGAGAGGGGGGCGGTCTTCTACGACGGGCGGGACCTTGCGAAACTTGATCCCCAGTCCCTGCGCCGCCGCATCGGAACGGTGACGCAGAACGACTGTCTGTTTGAAGGGGACATCTTCTCGAACATCGCCGTCGCCGCTCCCGACCTGACCCTCGAAGGCGCGTGGGAAGCGGCACAGATCGCGGGGATCGCCGACGATATCCGCGCCATGCCTCTCGGGATGAAGACGATCATCGGGGAGGGGCAGGGCGGTATCTCCGGCGGACAGAAGCAGCGTCTGATGATCGCGCGGGCGATCGCGTCGTCCCCGGACATCCTGATGTTCGACGAAGCGACGTCCGCTCTGGACAACAGGACGCAAAAGCAGATCTCGGACGCGCTCGATGCGCTGAAATGTACCCGGATTTTGATCGCACACCGGCTTTCCACCATCCGGAACTGCGACCGGATCATCGTCCTCTCCGACGGCAGGATCGCCGAAGACGGGACGTATGAAGAACTGATCGCGAAGAACGGCATTTTCGCCGGACTCGCGGCAAGACAGCAGGCGGATCCCTCATGATGACGGAACGGCTGCATAAACAACATCATCAATTTTATCCGAAAAGGAGAAAAAACATGAGAAACCTTGCAGAAACCCCCGAGAAGAAGATCAAGGAAGCCGCCCAGAAGGCGAAGGAAGCCGTCATCGTAGCGGAAAAGGCAGTGGAGGAAGCGAAGAAGGCCCTGAGCGAAGTGGAAGCGCTTTCCCTTGACGATCTCGAAAAGGTCTCCGGCGCCGGCGACCCGTTTGAGATCATTCCGCGCATCGAACCGGAACCGATTGACAAAGATCTGAGAGACAACGGCTGATCGGCGCGAATATCCCACAACGCGAATCTCCCACAAACAGAAAAACAGCAAACCACCCAAATCGATGGAGTGAGGTACACGATCCATGAAAAAAGCGGGAAAAAAGATCCTTGCAGCGCTGCTCTCCGTTTTGATGATTCTGGAGATGGCTCAGCTTTCGCTTGCCTCTGCGGCGGAAGCGATTGACCGCGCGCTCAACCCGGCGGAGCAGATCGAGCTTTCGGTCCCGTCGGAGCTCAAGGACGCGGGCAACTACTTCTTCTTTGCGCAGTCCGCTTATTATCTCAATGAAACCAGCCGGGAAAAAGTCTATATTCCCGTGCAGAGGACCGGCGATCTGAGCGAAGAGGCGGAGGTGACCGTCAAGGTCGTGGACCTCACGTCCCATTGGGGCGAGAACTACACCTTCGAGATCTACAAGGAAAAGACAGACGCCGTGATGGAATACGGTGATGTCTCCCTCGTGGATCTCGTTCAGAACACCGAATCCATCGACGAGGTCGAACAGGGCACCGAAGAACAGCTCGGCGAGATCATCTATCTGAACGGCGGCATGGATATCGTGGACGTCGATGAAAACGTCGTCGGCCGCGTCACCGCGACGCCGCTCGACGAGAACGGCAACCCGATCGAAGACGAGGACGCCCCGTCGCCCTCTCTGAGCGCGGAGCCGGTCGATCCTGCCGACGTGGATTACGGCGACAGCGCAACTGGAGAACTGCGCGCAGCGCGCAATGCTTTCACCGGTACTGTCTCCGACCGGCAGGGGATGGCGTCCCTGAGCGCGCTCCTCTACCCGGATGAGACCGCGGAAGACGGGGAAGAGGAGAACGACGCCGCCGTTCTTGCCGAGGAGTGCTATCCCGGCAAGGAATTCCGCTTGCACTTCGACGCGGGTGAGGAAGCGAAATTCCTCGTTCTGACGCCGAAGTATTCTGAACGGAACGACGGCAACAGCGAACTCTTCATCCTCCTGCGCGATCCTTCGGAAAACACGGAGATCGCGGACGAGCATCTCATGACCGACGTGACGATCTTCGATGAGGACGAACCCGAGCCCGTAATCGTCAGCATGAAGGAGACCGAGATCGAAGTCGTGGACGGCTACGCCTATATCACCGTCGTCCGCGAAGGCGCGATCAACAAAATGGTCGGCGTGAACCTCTCCTCCTGGGACGGCTCGGCGGAAACCGGCACGGACTACGGCGGCGTGGGGGCGGATCTCTGGTTCCCGATGGGTATCACCGAGCGCACCGTCAAGCTGCCCGCGGCCCGGAGCGCGGAGCGGAAGGACTTCTATGTCACCCTCAATACGCTCCTGACTTCTCCCTGCACGATCGTGAAGCCCACGGTCCATGTCGTCATCCCCGCGGCGGAGATCGATCCCGAGGCAGAGCTGATGGCCGACGACGTGGTCCTTAGCGATCTCATCAATCTGAAGGACCGCTGCAAAAAGACTTACGGGCATGAGACGGAATATCGCAGCAGCAACTACGGTTTCTACGCCCGGACGAAGAACGACCAGACCAAGACGAACGCCGGCATCGACTTCTATCTGCTCGACGGTTATGCCTACGACGGGTTCCGGCTGACGTATCACACCTACCGGAACTGGGCGAGCGCCAAGGTCGGGGTGGACATCTATAATAAGCAGAATCAGAGCCTTTCGGACGTAGATCTGGGCCTTCCCGACGGAAACTCCGATACGAAAACCTACGATCAGTATTTCGGCGGTGCGGAGGAATCGGTATGGGCCAGTATCTATACCTGGAACTATGAGAACCACTACTCTTTGGTTCGGGACTGCCACGTGAGACTCTGGATCGAAGGCGTCCAGATGATCCTCAGAAAGTTCAACTTCACGGTGGAGGATCCCAAGCCCCTGCCTCTCGCGGGCGGCGGGGTCGCAAACCTCGGCTTCACGGTCGGCGACAACCTGCGCCGGACGTTCAGCCGCTACATGAACGAGGACTTCACCCTTAACCAGATTGCGTCGACGGACCAGGTCCGGCTCGTCGGCATCGAAGTGAAGAAGGCGGATTCGGATAGTTGGAGACGGATCACGCTGTCCGGCGGCACCGATTCCTCCTCCGTCACCTATACGCTGACGAAGGATCAGATCGACTCGCTGGGGAAGGACGGGTACATCCGCTGGACGACGACCGATACCAAAACCGAAGGCAACATCACCGTCCGTCCCGTCTTCGACTATGTGGAGGTTGAGATCGAGGTGCGGGACAACCCGTACGGGACCCTGTATGCCGACGGGATCAGCGCCGAGGACTACAACGCGAATAAGCCCACCCTTCTCTGGGACTTCAATGCAGGCTATGAGATGGACAAAATTATGCTCGGGCACGCCGTCGGTGATTTGGATTGGCACCACATGGCCGATGGGTACGGCGACAATCGCTTCGGATACTACGTCTTCCGAGCGTACGGAAGTGCAAAAGACCCGCGCATTTCCGTCGACACACCCGTGGAGGATGCCGCCGACATAGCGTGGGTAAAGGTCCGGGCGAGAAACCGGTGCGAGGCGAACGCCATCGAGCTGTTTGCCTGCGTCGGCTCCAACACGAATATCCGGGGCAAGGACTGCGTCCACATCAATCTGGCGCAGGACGAGGAGTGGCATACGTACATCATCAGCATCCCCGCGGAAAACATCGCGACTGCCAACGCGTATAAAGGCGCGGATCTGACGATGTCGACGTGGTCCGGAAATATCAACTGGTTCCGGCTCGACCCCATGTGGAAATCCGGAGACGGCAACATGAATGTGGGCGATGAAGTCGATATCGACTACATCGCGTTCTTCCCGACCAGACAGGCCGCGAAGGCGTTCCGCGCCGGCAAAGAGCTCTCGGACATCGGCGAGAACGGCCAGCTCCTCCCCGGCGTCTACCAGTTCCATGCGGGCGACGTGCTGAACTTCCGCACGGAAATGACGGATGCAGGCGTTCAGCGCGGTCTCTCTCCTGCCGGCGTGTCCTATCAGCTTTTCGATCACAAGAACGGTGTGCTCCTCAACGACAGCGACAGCGAAAACTACATCAACGGCTCGCTGGGCTTCGAGCTGAGCACCGTCGGCCGCAACGGCACGTCAAGGGGATATTACTATGTCTTCGAGCCGACCTTTGCCGAAACAGCAAACGCGGTCACGGTGCTCGTGGAAGACGAGGACCTCGCTTACTTCAACACCGCCTCCGGCATCTTCGACACGGAGGATAAGTGGCTCGACGGGACGACATGGCATTACCGTGTCGCGGCGAACGTGCTCACGAACGAGCTCTTCTCGCTGTATGCCTTCCCGGCTGACAGCGCCGACGTTCCCCTCTGGAGCCTGCCGGGCGATTCCCAGCAGTATTCCGGCACGTGCTTCTATCTGAGCACGGGCGTGGCCGCAGCGGACAACAAAGTCACGCTGACCGTCGACCGGACCGCGTCGAACCACGCGTATTACGCAGTGTCCGGCACGGTGTATTCCTATGGCATGATCCTCTCCGGCGGCGGAGACTCGGATCTCTTCGAGATCGCGGAGAACGTGCCGGTCCAGGCGGGTCTTTACGGCAGCCTTACGGACACGAACGGGGACTTCACCATTGCTCCGCAGCTCCTCGTCGGTGGGACCACCCTCCGGTATCTCGTGACCTACAACGGCTCCTCGCGCATCCAGGAGGTGAAGCTCCCGACCACGCGGGCGAAGAAAACGTCCCTGTCCGGCTTTGATCCGTACAGCGGCGAGTGGAAGACCTACGACGCGATCAACGTATTGGGCCAGTACCCCGAGATCCCCTCGTGGTCGGCCAACGGCGCACGCTTCACCGGCGTCAGGGTCTATCAGGATTCCCTGGTTTCGGACGTCATCTCCGCGCTCGAGATGACCGGCAAGAAGGTGGAGATCTCCGTCTATGTAACCGACGGACAGCCCTACGCCTACGGCAGCGAGACCCTGTTCGAGCATATCAAGGACGTGACGTTCTTCTTCCGGAACCCGATCACGAAGATGATCCACGGACAATGGAACCTCGACAGCAAAGAAGTGACCTACGACAAGGATACCGACGCATACAAGCTTACGATCGAGAAGTTCACGCCGGACGCTCCCGATCAGTACACGGCGGGCGACGTGCTCTACGTCCAACTGACGACGGACAAGAAGTTCAGCTTCGATCCCGATCTCGGGGACGTGGACATGGTCTATGATCCCATTTCCACCGGCGTCTCCGTCTTCACGATGGAGGACTATGAACCCGAGACCTTCGAGTTCAACATCACCAACTTCCAGTCCTTCATGCAGACCGGAGCGGGAGGCGATACGCATGCCAGCTTCGGGCAGTTCCCATGGATGGGCCAGATCACCGCAGCGATCCGCTCCTTCAACTTCCTCAGAAAGATGTCGGGCGATACCACGGCGGCGGAGATCATGGAGGATGTCGACGAACTGGGCGGCGGTGACTTTGAACCGTACACGCCGGAAGACGACGGCCTCATCGCGGGCGCAGAAGGAAACCTGGGCAAAGGCGCAGGCGACCCGCGGCTGAAGGGCATCGGGTTCTCCATGTTCTTCGACATCAGCTACAACACATACGGCGCGGTCCGGTTCAAGCTGGCCGCGGTGGCGACCAAAGGACTCATGGGCCATTACCAGAGAATGGTCGACCCGTACCGGTCCTGGAAAAATGCAAGAGAGCTGAGCTCTTTTGCCAGCTCCGCGGAAGCGGCAGCAGAGGGAAATGTGGTCGGAAATATTGAGAGGGTCGTCTGGAGTTATGACAAAGAAGTCATGAGGCAGAACCAGTCGGAATGGGTGGGCGGTTATCTCACCTTCGCTGTTTACGTCGGCCTGTACCTCGATTACGGCTATATGTGCATCGACACGTACGTGCCGGGCAGCGACAAACCGCAGACGACCACGGACATGGTCTTCATGGGCGCGGGCGGTTTCATCGGCGCGAGGATCAACGCCGGTTACAACGGTTTGGTCCCCGGCGCGCCGGCTATTTACTACAACCTTGAGGCACAGGGCAGCGTCGAGGTCTATTTCGGACGCGGTGCGGATCCGGAGAAGACCCGCCAGGCCTTTGAGAGCGCGGAGCATCATTCAGGACAGGACTTCGGCTTCACCTTTGAGTTCAAAGGCAGGGTTCAGGCTACCGGGGCGTTCGGCATCGGCTACTATAAAATCTTCGGCGCACGGGCCGGCGTCACCTTGGGCATGGATTTCGGCTACAGCAACCAGATGGCGGAGTGGCTGCCCCAGATCGGCACCGGATGGGGGCTGACGACCGACGTCACGTTCTTCGGAGAACTCAATCTAATGTTCATCACAATTCCGGTGTTCTCCTATTCATGGCCTCTGCCGCTCAGCGCGGGCTGGGGCGAGTATATGCAGGAGATCCAGCGCGGCCAGAAGTGCATCCAGGTCGTGGAGAAGCAGATCAACAAGGGCAAGGGGTCGAGCGAGGCCCGTACCCATACCCTGAATCTGATCAAGCAATACTGGGATTTCGTTGACAATCGTCTGGGCGACGCGGACGATATCCGGGATCTCTGGCAGGATATCCGGGACTACGCGTATGATAACGGGATCATCGATAAAGATATGGTCACCTTCATCAACTGGCTCCGTGCCGGAGGGCTGGCAGGTGTGTGGCAAGGTCTCGCCTACCTGGAGGCCGACACGAACCAGAACCGGTTCTATATCCGTGATCATGTGGACAGCCGGTGGGTCGCAGACGAGGTCGGCGATCTGATGGGCGCGTTCTCCCCCGTCGAAAGCAGAACCATCATGGAGAACGCCTACGCCGGGACGAATCCGAAAATCCAATCCATCGGTGATAACCGCTACCTCATGTTCTTCCTCGACGACGACAATAGCCGCGACCGTCTGCAGGCCGGGAAACTGATGTGGACGATCTACGACGCGAATACAAACGATTTCACCAAACCCGAGACCGTGCAGGACGACATGACCATCGATACCGCACCTTACCTCGCAGACGCGGGCGACAAGGTCATCGTGGCGTGGACCTCCATCGATCCGGAGAAATACGAAGGTCTGATCGAAGAAGTCCGCGGAGAGCTGACGGAAAAGATCGGTCCGGATTTCGTCGACGAGATCGTGCAGATGGAGCTGGAAGAGGATCCCTCGCGGCTTTCCAACCTCCTCGACATCTACTGCGCGGAGTTCGATAAGGATTCCGGGACCTTCGGACCCATCGTACAGCTCACGGACGACGAATGGGAGGATACGGATCCGAAGGTGGTCTGGGACGAGGAAACGAAGGACTACATCGTTCTCTACACCAAGACCGCACAGGATTCCAAGGAATACGAATCCCTCGACGAAAAGCTTATCGACAACGTGAACCCCTATGCCGATCCCGACAGCACATACTCCGTCATGTGCTACATGCTGTACAACGGCACGCAGGAGGACGGGGACGAGGCGCCGGTCGGCTGGGTGCGCGATCATCTGTACGATCACGAGAGCAAAGCGTTCGGCGGCAACGAGGCGGCGATCAAGAAGTTCCTCGAACAGTACGGCGGTCAGCGCTTCCTCGCGACCTCGTTCCATGGTCTCACCGACCCGCCGATCTACGATCTGACGGTCGCAAACGGCTACAACGGACTGGCGGCCTACGCCTTCACGGCGGACCGGGACTTCAACGCGGAAACCACCGAGGACCGTGAGCTCTACGTCCAGTTCTACAATTTCAAGCAACACAAGACCTACGTTCCCGTCAAGGTGGCGGGCGAAATCACTTCGTCCGACATCAACATTCCCGACCGCCAGAAGAGTGGTTTCGAGATCTACGATTACACCGAGGCGGTTGAAGTGGCCCAGCCGAAGCTCATCCGCTCGGGCGGGAGCACATGGCTCTTCTGGCGCGAGAACAACGACGGTCTGCGCTACCTGAACATCTCCGAGCTTCTGAACGCCAAGGTATCGGATGACAACTTTGAAGACTACGACGGGTATTCCGAGTTGAACTTCCGGTATGCGCTGCGCGACGATGGCACGCTCGATCCGGCCTACACGCTGGACGTCCAGAAGGTGGATTTCGGTTCGGCCACGACAAGCGGCGATCTGAACGTGACGGATTACCAGATCATCACCGACGCGGACGACAACCTCTACGTCGTCTGGACCGACACCGTGCTGGACAAGGTCTACAACGAAGCGATCGACGAAGATGTTTCCAAGACCAGCGTAGAGATCTTCGCCACCGCGCGCATCAAGGAGGAAGCGCTCGCGGAAACGAACGGCGGCGGGACCGTCCAGCCCGTGCGCTGGTCGAAACCCTACCGCCTGACCCGCGACAACCTGTATCACGACGGCGTGTCCATTGCGCTTGCGGACGATGGCGGCCTGATCATCGTGCACAATCAGTACGATATGCTCCTCGCGGATACGCAGGAAGAGCTTGAGCAGATGGTGATCGACGGCCGAGCGGGATGGAAGGAAGTCGACGGAGTGACCTATTTCGTGGGTTCCCCGTATTATCCCTCCGAAAGCGATCTGATGATCACGCGCTGCGCCCCCGTCGGATCCCTTGAAGCGACGATCTTCGGATACTCGGACGACAGCCCGCTCCCGGGCGATGAGATCACCGTGAAAGCGATCGTGGAAAACGTCGGTCTGACGGCGGCTTACGGCTGCGATGTCGAATTCTACGTCGTCAAAGACGGCATGAAGGACGGCGGACCGATCCATTCGTTCCTTTCGGACGAGATCGTCCAGGTCAATACCGCAAGGGAGACCAACTTCAAATGGACGGTTCCCGCGGAGGGTGCGGACGGATACGGCTTCATGGCCGTGATCTCCGAGAGAAAGGCAGACGGCAGCTTCTACGAAGAACCTGTCGAGTCCTTCTCCGAGCCCTTCGAGACCGCGCCGCAGTATGAGATCACCGTGAACCGCTTCGAGCAGAACGGCGACGCGTTCGACGTGGAATACACGGTCACGAACACCGGCAACGCTCCCGCTCCCGCCGGCATGCGCGCGGATCTCTACCTCAAGGCGCTCTATGGCGACCTCGAGGAGGACTACGGCATGGACGACGACCTTCTCATCGAGGAGGACATCTCCGGCCTCGCGGCAGGCGAAAGCCATACCGTGAAGAAAACCGTAACACTGCCCGCATCCGTCTTCCGGCTCTGCGGCTACGACGCGGTGCAGGCGATCGTCGAGGACGAGCGCGACCGGCCCTACAGAACGACTGATCAGTTCTTCATCAACATGAAGACGCCGATGAATCTCTCGCTCAATGACGGGAATCCCGCGACCCTCGCGGCGGGCGACACTGTCGAGCTGGAGGCGGACTACGATTCCAACGCATTCATCCGGGATACCGAGAGCGTGCTCTACACGGTGGACGACCCGTCCGTCGCCATGGTGGACAAGGACGGCAACGTCACCGGCATCTCCTCCGGCACGACCACGCTGACGGCGACCATGCTTTCGAGCGGTCAGACCGTGAGCATTCCGGTGACGGTCGAAGGAACGATCGGCGAGATCGAAGTCGAGGTGGACAAGCCTGTCGTGCAGAACGGCAGCAGTCAGGCCGAGGTTTCGGTCACGATTTCGGAAGACCTTGCCGATGAAGACGCCTTGGAAGCGGTCGAGCTCACGCTGGACTTTGACGAGGACGTGCTCGAGCTGGACGAGGATTCTCTCCCGGACGGCGTGCGTTATGATTCGCGCACCAAGACGCTCACGGTCCCGGTCAGCGCGTTTGCTGCGTTCAACGCCGCGCTGCTGAAATTCAAAGTGAAGTCCCGTACGGCTGCGTCGGATGCCGTCGTAAAGGTCAAGACGGCGACGCCGATCGGGACGGACGGTCAGCCGATCAAGACGGTCGACGTCAGCGTGACGAACCCGAGAACGCCGTCGAGTGCGAGCTTCCCGTATATCCCGCAGGTCATTCCTGGAAAGAAGGATACAACGCCCACAAAGACGGAGAATCCGGCTGCCGAAACGACCGAACCTGAACCCGCCCCCATAACTTCCGACACGCCCGCTTATATCGATTTCAACGATCTGACGAGCGGCGCGTGGTACGAGGAAGGCGTGCGATGGACGCTCGACAACGGCATCATGAACGGCACCGGTCCCAACACCTTCGCGCCGAACACGGAGACCACCCGCGCGATGATCGTCACGATGCTCTGGAGATTGGAAGGGGAACCGCTCCCGTGGTCCGCCTCCGCGTTTGACGATGTGGTTCCCGGAACATGGTATGCCGACGCGGTCGCGTGGGCTGCCGAGAACGGGATCGTCACCGGCTACGACGCGGATACCTTCGGTCCGAACGATCTGGTCACGCGCGAGCAGATCGTCACGATCCTGTACCGGTACGCGAAGCATCGCGGCATCGACACGAGCGCGTACGATTCCCTCGAAGCCTTTACCGACGCGCATACCGTCTCCGGCTGGGCGCTCGACGCGTTCCGCTGGGCGGTCGGCGCCGGCGTCATCAAGGGTATCAGCGACACGCTCCTGAGCCCGAAGACGGAAGCCACCCGCGCGCAGGTCGCGACGATGCTGATGCGGTTTGCAAGGCTGAAGAGGACCTCCACGGCCAACTCCTTCGAACGTGCCGCGGAAACCGTCGCAGAGGACGTCAGAATGCGTGCGATGGCATACTGAACCAAATACCGTCTCATTCATGATTTGAGGCTGACCGGAGAGACACTTCGTCTTTTCGGATCATGCCGGCAGCATTGCAAAAGGCCCGTCGATTTCCGATGGGCCTTTTTGTACATCATCCATTCTTATCCGGCAGCATGAGCATTCGTCTTTCGATTCGAACCCGAGACCATGAAGATGCTGCAGTCCTTTTCGAGAGCTACCACCCTATACGAGTCCCGCCCGGGCCGGCGATTCCTCCAGTCTGCGACGCGCTATACATATATCGAGGACGGGGAGCCGTTTTACGACGAGACGCTGACTTATGTGCGGCGGCTGAACGAAACGGGAGTCGTCGGTCGACGTCTTTCACGGGAGCACTCATGGCTTTGACTACCTCTTCTGGACAAAAACGCACGGGAATCCAAAAAGCGACTGATCCGGGCTGCGAAGAAGGCCGAAACATAAAAGCTAAAGGCGCTGCCCTCGTCTCGGTTTTCTAAGAGGAGAATGGAGCTGTTTATAGCAACAAGCTAGCGGAAAATGAAGGAAACACCAAGGCATTCAGAAAATCAGACAGATCAGTTGCTAAAGTCTCCGTGTGAGTTGGAACAGATCTATGAGACCGAACGGCCGGTTTGCGG
>JAFPWV010000155.1 GCA_017412675.1 Clostridia bacterium | reverse complement strand
CGGGGAACCGCTCCTCGATCGCCTCCCGCATCCCGGCGTTGCGCCCGGTGAGCACATAGACCCGCCAGTCGCCGCCGTCTTCCGCCTTCGTCAGCTCCTGACAGAGCCGGTTCATGTTCCCGCATCCGACGCCGCCGGACATGCAGAGATAGACCCGCGCCTCCCGGGGGATGCCGAGCTGATCCCGCGCCTCCTCCCGGCTGACGGGGGAGGGAAACCGCGGCGAAACCGGGATCCCCGTCGGGATGAGCTTTTCGGGCGCCGCGCCCTTTTCGATCCCCTCGGCGATGAGGTCCGCGTGCGGGAGGAAGAGCGCGTCGGCGTCCGGCTCGGTGAAGAACGGGATGATGGTATAGTCCGTCAGAACGCAGTAGGAGGGGATCGGATTCCCCTCGCGCCGCCGGACCGCGGTCATCGCCTCCGCGCCGTAGAGATGGGTGGAGATCACGGCGTCGTAGCCCTCCCGCACGATCTCGCGCGAGAGCTTTTCGGCATAGAGCGCGTTCGCCAGATAGATGGGAGAGGTCAGGTTTGTGCGGTCGACGAGGTCGCCGATGCCGTAGACCGCGCCGAAGAGAACGGGCGTGCGCCGGATCATGCCGTTGTACGCGCCGGCTACCGCCCGTCTTGCTCGCTCGCCGCCGAAGGAGACGGGATCGCGCAGGTCGGCCCGGTCACCGCGGAGCTCTGCCGCTTCGATCAGCGCGCGGGCGGCGGCATTGTGCCCTTCGCCGGTGGAGCAGGATAAAACCAGGATCTTCATGGATGTCATTCCCCGATGTCAGAAAATTCAGAGGGTCGCGAGATAGGCGGAGACGATCTCCGGGAGACGGATGTATTTGTCGACCGGGACGAAATCGAAGTCGGAGAGATAGACGCATTCGTCATTCCCGCCCGTGCCGTAGTCGTCGCCGAAATAGGTCAGATCGCGGTGTTCATACCCCTCCTCGCTGCAGAAGAGGTCGAGGGCATAGGCCTTGTTGTACGGCTTCGGCGCCATGTCGAAGGACGAGGAACCGCCCACAAAGACCGTGTATTCCGGGAACATGGCGGCGACCTCGGAGAAGACCGCGCGCCTCTTTTCCCGGGTGGGGTCGAAGAGGAGCTTGTCCGCGATATCGGCCTTGGTCCCGAGCAGGGGGAAGGTCACGCACCCCGACGGATGGAATTCGACGCTTCCGCCGACATACTCCGTGAAGCCGATGATCCCGCGGAGCCGCTCGATCCGCTCGGCGACGGACTCCCGGTCACAGGGGAGCCGGAGATCGCGCAGGATTTCGAGATCGCCGAGGGCGTCGCGGTATTCGGCATACTGGAGACCGTAATTGCCGATGATGTCCACCGGGTGCTCGCGCATCTGCGCAAAGATCCGCCGGGTCTGGCCCGCACCGGCGATGACGACGCGGATCCCTCTTGCCGCGAGGTCGTCGAGGACGGCGAGGTTTTCGTCGGTGATCCAGGTCCGGTGCTCGGTGAGCGTGCCGTCGAGGTCGAATGCAAATACTTTCTTCTCCATGATGCGTCTCCTTTGCGTGGGTTTATTTCTGCTTCATCGCGAGGATCCGCTCCTCGTCGGGGGTGACGTAAGCGGTCCAGTTCGTCGTATAGATGACGAATCCGGGTTTCGCGCCTGCGGGCTTCTTGACCTTTGCGACGCGGGTATAGTCGACGGGGATCATCACGCCGCCCCGCGCCTTGGAATTGTAGGCCGCGATCTCGGCCGCCTCGGTGAACGCTTCCTTTGGGGGATCGCTCTCCCCCTCGAAGCATTCGAGCACGACGTGGGATCCCGGCTGGTTCTTCACATGGAACCACCAGTCGCTGCGCGCCGCGGCCTTCGTCGTCAGATAGTCGTTCGAGACGTTGTTGCGCCCGCAGAGGACCGTGTGGCCGTCCGTGGTGCGGTAGCGGGCGAGGGTCGGCGTCTGGGCGCGGTGCTCCGTGTAATTCTTCATCTTCGACGCGTAGCCGCTGTGCCAGAGCTCCGCCCGGATCTCGCCGAGCTCCCGTTCTCCTTCCGCGCGGCTCAGGACATCGAGGACCGTGTAGACGTACCGGAGCTCCTCCTCCGCCGCCGCGAGCTGTTCGGTGAGATGGACGCGCGCGGTTTTCGACTTGTTGTATTTCTTGTAGTACACCTGCGCGTTCGCCTGCGGGGAGAGCCTCTTGTCGAGCGGGATCGTCACCTCGCCCTCCGCCTCGTCGTACCAGTTCGGGAGCGTGCATTCCGTCATCCCGCGGGAGAGCTGCCAGATGTTCGCCGTGATGAGGTCGCCCCAGAGCTTGTACCGCTCGCCGTCGTCGCAGGCCGCGAGCTCATCGCGCTGGAGATTCATTTTCTTGGTGATGCGGGCTTCGGCGTTCGTGATGAGGCGGAAGATGTCCCCGGCCTTGCGGTGGAGCCTCTCCTCCCTGCTCCGCTCCCCGTAGTACAGATCGATCAGCGCGCCGTAGCTCTCCGCCGTTTCCGTGTGCATCCGGCCGCCGTACTGCCTCAGCTCCGTGAAGGCGTATTCGACCGGCTTGCCCGTATCGTCCTTCACGATGGTCGGGATGCCGTCGAGGCTGCGGATGCGTTCGATCATCCGGAAGAATTGTTCCGTGAGGTCGCGGGAGGCCTCGCGCATGGTGGCGTCGGTTCGTCCGGCGGCGCGGTAGGCGATCTCCCGGGCGATGACGGGCGCGAGTCCGGCGAAGTGCGCCATGAGGAACTTCTCCGCCGGCCGGTCCGGATCCTCCGCCGCGGCGAGGGCTTTGAAAAAACGCTCGTCGACCTTCTCGGAGAGCGGGTCCTCCTTGTCCTGCTTCGGCGGGAGCTCGTAGGTCATGCCGGTGAGGACCTGCCGCCGCTCGCTCGTGGTGAAATCGACGGACTTGAGGAGGCCGATGATCCTGTCCTCCGCGTTCGTGATGATGATGTTCGAGAACCGCCCCATCAGCTCGACGATGAGATGCTTCTGCGTGGAGAAGCCCATCTCGTCATGGGTATCGAAGGTGAGGCGGGCGGCGCGCTCGAAACCGAGCTGTTCGGCTCCTGCAAAGCGCGCCCCGGAGAAGTGTTTGCGCAGCATCATGCAGAACATGGGCGGCGTGGCGGGGTTCTCCGGTTTGAGGGACGTGAGGTTCATGCGGGAGCCGTTCCCGCCCGCGGAGAGGTCGAGACGGTGTTCCTCGCCCCCGCAGCGGATGACGAAAACGGCCTCGTCATGTCCCGGCTGGTAGATCTTATCGACTTTTCCGCCCGTCAGCTTTTCGTTGATCTCGTTTACGACGAAGCGGAGCATTGCGGCATCATACGCCATAGAGCACCTGTAAGGAAGGAAGAAGTAAATGGTACGCGGTGAAGCGGATCCCGATCAGGTAAAATCGAAGAATTCGCCGTCATCGACGTTGGATTTGCGGAAAACGAAGGGAAAGTGGGATTTGCGGCGGACGAATCCGGCGCGTTCGGCGCACTTCACCGACGGCTCGTTGAGATGCGAGGTGACATACTGGACGGGCTTTCCGAGGTTCAGAAGGTATTCGGCGAGCAGGGCCGTGCAGGAAGCGCCGTATCCGCGTCTGCGCCATGTTTCCTCGCATTCGACCGTCAGCTCCGCGCATCCGCTCTCCTCGGAGATGTCGTTGATCCCGGCATAACAGACGATCCTCCCGTCCTCGCGCATCACCGCCATCCGGTCGGCGGGATCGGCGGGATCGAGGGCAAACTCGTCGAGAGGCAGGCCGTCCCATCCCTCTCCGTCGAGCGACGCGATGATCTCGCAGCCGGGCAGCACGGCATGGCAATCGAGCCGGTCGGGGCGGTAATCGTACAGCGGATAGCTCTCGATGTCGCACTCGTCATACCCGAGGGGGAGCATCTTTTCGCCGAGCTTATCCCGCAGCCATGCGATCGCTTCGTCCCCGAGCGGATCCGCGGCGAAGCGCGCCTCGAATTCCCGCGCGATCTCTTCGCAGAAGGAGTAGACGAGCAGCGTGAGCCCGCCGTCCTCCTCCGCGGTGATCTCTGCGGGAACGGCGAGCGGGCAGTCCTGTGCAAAGACGGACGCCTCGAATTCCGGGTCTTCCAAAACGATCATGGGATCTCCAGTTCTCCGCCGGGGGTGGCGGGAGTTCCGTTCGCAATGACGAAGAAATAGTCGGTGAAGCGGGCGTCGACGGGATCCTCGCGCTCGGCGTCGAAGAGATCCGTGACGAAATGGTAGTAGCGGTAATACCGGTTGAGCGTGCTGTTCTTCACGAAGAAGCAGGCGGGTCCCGCGGAGAAATCCGGGAAGGTGATGGCCTCGTGCGTCCACGGGGAGACGGTGTCGCGGTCGTAATACATCCCGAGCGTCAGGATCCGGGCATCCGGGAGAAGGCTGGCAAGCTCGTCCGCCTCTTCCTTGAGGAAAGCGATGTCGACGACGCAGAGCGCGCTTCGTTCGGTCTCGCGAAAGGCCTCGGCGATCTGCGCGGGGCGGGAGGCATCCGTTCCCTCGGCTTCCTCCGAGAAGGAGACGACGTTGAATTTCTTCGCCGCGGACATGGTGGTGTTGACGTAGAAGAGCTCGGAGAGATAGTCGCAGCAGTCGGCGGAGAGTCCGTAGCTCTCGTTCAGGGACTGGATGCGCTTGCGGAATTTCTCCTCGTCGGTCTGCTTCATGAGCGAGCTCGTGATGGTGATCTGCGCGCGGGTGAAAGGCATGAGGACGGCGGAAAAATCGTTATATTGCTTGACATAGCGGGAAAAATGCCCGAGAGCGTCGTAGGACTCCGCGATGTGGGGATCGATGCCGACGACGATGAGATCGGCTGCGGCCACATCCGCGCGGGTGTCGTAATAGACGGCGTAGGCATTGTTGTCCGGTTTGAATTTCTCCGCATGGAGGCGGAGCGGGAGAAAGAGGAGCCGCTCGATCCCGGTGGGGGTGAAGAAGAGGAGGGCGAGCCCCTGGATCAGGACGGCGGCGATCACGAAAGCAAGGATCCGGCGGAATTTCTGGCGCATGATATTCCTCATTGGGGAAAAGTCAGGGATATACGAGGATATTGTAGCGCATCGCGCGGGAAAAATCAACAAGATTTCATAAAAGAAAGCGGAGAAGGCGTAAATTTTCGGTAAAGTTTACGGAAAGCCTTCCGCGCCCATCTTTTTCGTTGCTGACAGCGAATCGGCTGACGGCGTTTCTTTTGTCTGCGCCGCTCATTTAACTTGCGCACTATCGTTTGCGGGGATGTACACGCTGAATCCATCGTTTTTTCGCCTGCGCGGCTGGCGGACAAGAGGGCTCCGGAGCCGCCCTCTTGTCAATCACCGCTCCCAGAGGCGCGGTTCCTCGCCTCTGGACTCCGCCCCCTCAACGTGCGTACCTTGACGATTCTGTACCGTTGCTCCATTTCGTCTGGTCCCACGGCGGATGGAACAAGTTCCATCTCGCCTTTCGCACGGAGGATTAACAGGGCCTTCCCCAAGATGAGTG
>JAFPWV010000154.1 GCA_017412675.1 Clostridia bacterium | reverse complement strand
CCCGAGGCAGGGGTGGAGTCCAGAGGCGGGGAACGCGCCTTTGGGGCCGGGTGATTGACAAGAGGGCCCGGCCCGAGGGTCCTCTTGTCCGCCAGCCGCGCAGGCGAAAAAAACGATGGATTCAGCAAGTACATCCCCGCAAACGATAGTGCGCAGACAAAATGAGCGACCCGCTCTTCGCGTACTTGCGAAGTGAGCCCGCCATGTGTCTCCGCGGACTCCGCGGCGCTCAGGCGAAAGAAAAGGCGCACCTTTCCGGTACGCACTTTTCGATATCGGGGAGCGGGCAAGGAATGATGATCGCTTTCCCTTTACTTGATTTTCTCCCAAATGAACGCCTCCACCTCGTCGAGCGTCTTCGCGGCGCGGGCGGCGAGCGTCGGGTACGCGGACGAGGCGTAGATCAGCCGATGCGGCGTCTCGAAGAACGTCCAGCGCATCCCGTCGGCCAGCCCGCACGGCGCGAGGTCCCGCTTGTCGAGCGTCACGCCGTTCATCTCGAAGAAATTGTTCTCGTCGTCGTAGACGATCGGCATGAAGATCCCTTCGATCCCCACCCGGATCGTTTCGATAATGTCGCAGTCCTCCGCCCAGCTGCCGTCCCCGACGGTCGAGGGGAGCAGGACCGGCACGACGTCGTCCTCTCCGAAAGGCCCGCGAATCACCCGGGAAACTCTGACCTTCGCAATCGCCTGATACCGCTTCGCGCCGCCAAAGTCCACCTCGATGTTCTGCACATCGGTCACGGTGCCGCGGAAGATCGCCGTGTTCCAGCGCGTGAAGATCTCATCCTCGTCCAGCCACACGAGCGACGCATCGCCCGATCTGACGGGAGCCTTGTCGATGTACCGCGCCGTCACGCCCGCGGAAGATCCGCTCAGCGGGATCTCGTTCGATCCTTTGGCAAGGCGCATCCCTCCGGCGAGGATCCCCGCCGCCAGCACGAGGCACGCCGCCGCGGATGCGAGCACGCGCAGATACACCTTCTTCTTCTGATTCAGTTTCCGGGGCGCGCAGTCCTCAGCCGCCTCGACGTATTTTTCATCGATCCCGCCGATCAGGCGGAACGCTTCCGTCTTCGTCATACCGTAAAGCCCTCCCTTGTCAGATATTCCTTCAGCTTTTTGCGGATGCGCCGGAGGATCTGGGACGCAGTGTTCTCCCGGATCCCGAAGCGCGCGGCGATTTCCCCGACGCTCTCCGCGTACCAGTACCGCCTCACGAACAGCGCGCGTCTCTCCTCGTCGAGGGATGCGAGAAAGGCGTCGATCGCCTCCGTCAGCGCATGGCGCATCGCCTCGTCCTCCGCCGATTCGACCGTCCCGAAGACGTCCTCCAGCTCGTCGAGGACCGCGTCCGCTTCCCCGCCCCCGCGCTTGGCCGCCCGGGACTTCTCCCACCGGTTGATCGCGATGTTGCGCGTCAGCTTACCGAGGTAGCCGCGGAGCGATTCGGGCCGCATCGGCGGGATCGAATTCCATGCGGCGAGGAGCGTATCGCTCACGCATTCCTCGGCGTCCTCATCGGAGCCCGTGATGTTCTTCGCCACGGCGTGACAGTACCGCCCGTAAGCGGACTGCGCCTCGGCGACGGCATCCCCGTCCCGCGCGAAGAACAGCGCGACGATTGCACGGTCTTCCATGTCATCCCTCCTTTCGTATGTCGGCGTTCCGAACGCCTTCACCCCGATACACAGATTTCCGGCGGAAATGTGACAGCGGGATCAAAAAAAACAGAAACCGGCTGAAAAAACCGGTTTCCGACATTCTGTTTACGCGTTCCCCTCTTCCCTCTCCCTGTCGAGCTTCACGTTGCGGAAGTACAGCCCGACGTCGATCGAGATCTCGATGAAGTTCAACACGTAGAAGAAAAAGCTGAGGAAGAAGAGGAAGCCCGAGGCGTCCATCATGGTGAACTGGATCAGCTTGCGGGCGATCCCGAACGCATAGCCGATGAGGATGAAGACTTCAAAGAACAGACTCTTCCCCTTCGCCGTGCGGGAAATGTACGATTTGCGGATGGAGATCGGCCAAGAGAGACCGAAGCAGAGGATGGTCAGGGCCTCGAAGAGGTCGGTGAGCTGCGTGAGATTCATGCGGGAGGACTCCTTTGTCTGATTTGTCCTCATTATAACACGCGCCGCCCCCGCTGTCAATCGACGGGTGGGACAGAAAACCCCGATTTTTCACCCGTTTTTCGGTCGTTTTGGCCCTTCTCGTCAGGTCCGGAGGATGCGCATGGCGTTCAGCACGGCGAGGAGCATCACGCCGACGTCACCGAACACCGCCGCCCACATGCCGATCAGCCCGAAGGCGCCGAGGAGGATGAAGACGATCTTCACGCCGATGGCGAAGGCGATGTTCTCCGTCACGATCCGCTTCGTGCGCTTCGAGACGCGAATGGCGTCGCACAGGGCCGAGGGACGGTCCTTCATCAGCACGATGTCCGCCGCCCCGATCGCAGCGTCCGAGCCGAGCGCGCCCATCGCCGCTCCGACGTCCGCGCGGGCCAGAACGGGCGCGTCGTTGATGCCGTCGCCGACGAACACGGTCCTCTTTCCGTCCGCCATGTATTCCTCGAGGCAGGCGACCTTATTCGCCGGGAGCAGGCCGCTCTTCACGTCCTTCACGCCGAGCGCGCCCGCCACGGACTCCGCCGCCTCCCGACGGTCCCCGGTGAGCATCGCAATCCGCTTCACACCGAGGGCTTCAAGCTCCCGGAGCGCTTCCGCCGCGTCCTCCTTGATGCCGTCCTCGATCACGATCGCGCCGCAGTAGATCCCGTCCGCCGCCGTGTGAATGACCGTTCCGTCCTCGCTCCGGTGCGGGAATCCGATGCCGTTTTCCTCGAGGAGGGCGGCATTCCCGGCGAGGATCGCTCTCCCGTTCCAGACACACGAGACCCCGTGCCCGGCGATCTCCCGCGCGTCCGTGATCTCCCCGTCCGATACGGCCCTGCCGTACGCGTCGAGGATCGAGCGCGCGATCGGGTGGTTCGAGACCGCTTCCGCGTGCGCCGCGAGGGTGAGGAGCTCATCCTCCGACACCGATCCCGCGGGCAGGATCCCGGTCACGGCGAATTCACCCTTCGTCAGCGTGCCCGTCTTATCGAAGACGACCGTGTCCGCGTCGGCGAGGGCTTCGAGGTATGCGCTCCCCTTCACGAGGACGCCCTTCTTCGACGCCGCGCCGATCCCGCCGAAGAATGTCAGGGGGATCGAGATCACGAGCGCGCAGGGGCAGGAGATCGCAAGCGTCACGCAGCCGCGGCGGATCCACTCAGCCCAGCTCCCCTCGAAGAAGAGCGGCGGCACGACGGCGAGCAGCACCGCGATGAGGCACACGACGGGGGTATAGACCCGCGCGAATTTCGTGATGAAGTTCTCGGCCGGGGCCTTCTTCTCCGCCGCCGACTGCATCAGCTCGAGGATCTTCGCGGCGGTCGATTCCCCGGCCTCCTTGGTGACCCGGATCGTCAGAACGCCGTTCTCCGCGACGCATCCCGAGAGCGCGGCATCCCCCGCCCGCCAGGTCTGGGGCACGGATTCGCCGGTCAGCGCGCGGGTGTCGACCGAGGAGATCCCGTCGGTCACGACGCCGTCGAGGGGAACGCGCTCCCCGGGCTTGACGCGGATCGTCTCGCCGACTTCCACCTCCTCCGGGGAGACCGTGACCCATTCGCCCCCGCGGAGCACGACGGCGGAATCGGGCCGGATGTCCATGAGCGCGGTGATGGAGTCGCGCGAGCGGTCGACGGCGATGTCCTGGAAGAGCTCGCCAACCTGATAGAAGAGCATGACGGCGACGGCCTCCGGGTATTCGCCGATGGCAAACGCGCCGACGGTCGAGACGGTCATGAGAAAGCACTCGTCGAAGAGCTCGCCGTGAAAGAGATTCCGCACGGCGGACCACAGCACGTCGTACCCGAGGATCAGATACGCCGCGATGAAGATGCCGAGGCGCACGGCGAACGGGAGATCGATGAAGCGCGGCAAAAGCAGTCCGACGAGGAAAACGACTGCCCCGACGATGAGCTTCCCCACCCGGAAGGCGACGCTTCCCTCTTCTTCACCGTGTTCGTGACCGTGATCATGGCCGTGATGATGCTCGTGCTCGTGTTCGTGCTCGTGACGGTGCTCGTGTTCCTGTTCCTGCGAATGCGGATGCTCGTGTTCCAGTCCGGTCTTTTCCATAGCGCACCTCATTATGTGATCGTTTGAGCAATCGTTCAACTATCGGGATGCAAAGAGGCCCCAAGAATGGACTCCCGCCTCTTTCAGAATTCCGAATTCCGAATTCTTAATTCTTAATTCTGAATTCTGAATTCTGAATTCTTCATTCCTCTCTCAGGTGTTCCACCCCGATGTCGAGGATCGTTTTGACATGCTCGTCGGCGAGGGCGTAATAGACGATCTGGCCTTCGCGGCGGAACTTCACGAGGTTGGCCAGCCGCAGGGCCTTCAGCTGATGCGACACCGCCGATTTCGTCACGCCGAGCAGCGCGGCGAGATCGCAGACGCACATTTCGTGCTGTTCGAGCGCGTGCAGCATCTGGACCCGCGTCCCGTCGCCGAACAGCTTGAACAGGGACGCGAGATCGTCGTATTCCTCCCGGTCCGACAGGCGGCTCTTCACGAACCGCACGACCTCCTCGTGGATGCCTTCGGATTCGCACATCATTGTCTTTGCCATGGGTTTCCTCCCCGGCAGAGTTGAACGGTTGCTCAACAATGCCATTATAATCGATTCGGATGCGGTTGTCAAGGCCGCAGCGTCAAAAGACAGTTGAATCTTTCCGCCCGGATGTGTGCAGTTTGCACAAAACCCGTCCGCGGAACAGGATCAACTGTCCTCATTCGCCCGCAGAAGCGCGAGCATGGATGCAAAACCGTCCGGGAGCGGGGTCTCGAAGCGCAGCTCTTCCCCGGTCCGCGGATGCCTCAGCACGAGCGCAGCGGCGTGGAGCATCTGCCCGTCGATGAGGCTCGCGTGACGGCGCTCGAAGGGCGTGTGTCCGCCGCCGTAGAGCGTGTCGCCCATCAGGGGATGCCCGATATACGCGAGATGCACGCGGATCTGATGCGTCCGCCCGGTCTCGAGCACCGCCCCGGCATACGTGAACCCGGACGACGGATACCGCTCGAGCACCGACCAGTGCGTGACGGCCTCCCGGGCGCGGCTGCCGCCGTTTTTCGAGCCCGGCCGGATCACCGCCATCTTCTTGCGCTCCGTCGGATGCCGTCCGATCGGCGCGTCGACGGTCCCGCAGTCCTCGCGGAGGTTCCCCGTGACGATCATGCGGTATTCGCGGTGCATCGCGTGGGTCTTGAGCTGTTCGGCGAGCGAGGCGTGCGCCAGGTCGTTCTTCGCCGCGCAGATCAGCCCCGACGTGTCCCGGTCGATCCGGTGCACGATCCCCGGACGGTTCACGCCGCCGATCCCGGAGAGCGAGCTGCCGCAGTGCCACAGGAGCGCGTTCACGAGCGTCCCCGAGGTGTGTCCCGGCGCGGGATGCACCACCATGCCGACAGGCTTGTTGACGACGATGAGGTCACCGTCCTCATAGACCACGTTGAGCGGGATGTCCTCGGGTGCGGCTTCGGCGTCCTCCGTCTCGGGAAAGGCGATCTCGACCCGGTCGCCCGGCGAGACCTTCTCGTTTTTCTTCGCCGCCCGGCCGTTGAGGGTGATGTCCCCGTCCTCGATCAGCTTCTGTGCGCGGGCGCGGGAGATCGCGGCGTGGGAGGCGGCAAACGCGTCGAGGCGCACCCCGGCTTCCTCGTCTCCGCACAGAACGGAGAGGATGTCTTCGGCTTCGTCACGCATCGCCGCTCTTCTCCTCGGGTTCCGCTTCGGTCTGGTCCGCACCGGTCTGCTCCTCTTCGGGCGTCTCTGCCGGCACTTCGCCCTGTGCCTTCTTCTTGCGGGCCGCGCGGATCTCCTCGACGAGGACCGCGACGAAATAGATCGCGCATCCGACGGTGACGCAGGAATCCGCGATGTTGAAGACGTAGAAATCGACGAAGCGGCAGTCGATGAAGTCCACGACGTAGCCGAGGCGCACCCGGTCGATCATGTTGGCGATGCCGCCGCCCGCGACCAGTCCCGCCGCGACCTGCACCCACCGGCTCGTCGGTTTTTCCTTCGCCACGAGCAAGAGGATCGCCGCGATGCCGATGACCGAGAAGACCATGAAGACCCAGCGGTGCTCCGAGAGCATCCCGAAGGCCGCGCCGCGGTTCTCGACGTAGGTGAGGTGGAGGATGTCCGGGATCAGACGGTACGAGCGGGTCTCAAGCCCGGTGAGGAACGCCGCGAGGAAGTGCTTCGACACCTGGTCGGCGGCGATGGACAGAACAATGACAAGGATGGTGATGATCATCTTCGATGCTTTCTATATCGGGAATTCGGGGGCGCTCATTCGTCGTCTTCTTCCGCCGCGCCGTCCTCGTCCGTATCGGGCTCGTCATGGCGCAGGGACGCGGTCAGGGCCTCGAAATCGACGTCCTTGTAGGGCGGGCGGCTGGAATCCGGCTCCTCGAAGTCGAGCAGATCGAGCGCGGAGCGGCCCTCCTTCTTCGGTTCGTCGGCGAGGAGCGCACGGATGCTGTCTTCGAGCGCGTCCGCCGCGGGCAGGGGCTTGCCGTCCGGTCCGTCGGAATCGTCGGGTTCGTCGGAGTCTTCGGGTTCATCGGAATCCTCGAAGGTCTCGGGATCCTCGAAGACGGCCTCTTCCGGTTCATCCGGTTCTTCCGGCTCGTCCGGCTCCTCCGGCTCATCGTCCGGGATCTCGACGATCAGATCCTTCATCGCCGCGACGGCCTGCTCGATGCCCGGGAACGCAGCCCCGCCGAGCGCGCCGTCCGCTTCATCCGCTTCGGCGGGATCCGCGTCCTTGTTCGCTCCGGTGTCGGACCGCAGGAGGGCGAGGAAGTTCTCGGTGTCCCGCTTGAAGTTCTGCGCGGCGTTGCGCTGGGCGTTGGCCATGGATTCCGTCGCGCTGCGGAAGGCTTCGACGTCCGCGAGGAATGCGGAGACCGCCTTCTCGAGCTTCTTCGCGCGTTCCCCGGTCGTCCGGGCGACCTCGGCCGCTTCCCCGCGCAGCGCTTCCGTCTCCTTACGCAGGCGGACGGCCTCGTTCCGCTCCGCGGAGATCTCCTCCCATGCCTTCGCGCGGGCGGCGTCCGCCTCTTCCCGGGCGGTGTCGGCTTCGCGGAGGAGGCTCTCGGCCTTGCGGCGCAGGATCAGGGCGTCGTCCTTCGTTTTGGCCGCCGCTTCGCCCGCCTCGTTCAGGATGCTCTCGGCCTCCTTCGACGCGCCTTCCCGGGCGTCTGCAAGGATCGCGTCGGCCTGGCGCTTCGCGTCCGCGAGGATCGAATCGGCGGCGTCGAGGGTTTCCGCGGCATCCGCTTCGGCGGCGGCGTATTCCTCGAGGCGTTTTTCGGCGTCGACCAGCTGCTTCGACGTCTCCCAGGACCGCTTTTCGAGGCGGCGGTATTCCGCGGTCACGGCCTCGAGGTATTTGTCCACTTCCTCGACGGCATATCCTCTGAGCGCGCGTCCGAAGTCCTTTTTTCTGAAATCTTTCGCCATGACGATCCTCCTCCCGCATCAGCCGGGCCTTGATTCTTGATGGGTACGATTAGGTGTATTTCCTGCACGCCATCCGGAGGCGCCCGCTCTTCGTGGAGCCGGTGACCTCGCCGATGACGTATTTTCCGAAGCCCCGCACGGAGAGGATGTCCCCCGCGCCGAGCTCCTTCGAGACGTCCGTCTGGACGGTGTAATTGACTTCGCAGAGGCCCGCGCGCACCATCTCCGCCGCCCCCTCCCGCGATTTGCCGCACAGGGCCTTGACCACCCCGTCGAGGCGGGGCGAGGACACGACGATCGGCACTTCCTCATATCGGCGCGGCAGGACAAAATCCGGCGCGATCCGGGTTTCTTCGACATGCACGGCGTCGCGGCCGATCTTCGTCAGCTCGGAGACGAGGTACGGCGCGATCTTTCTCAGCACGAAGACGACGGCCTCCGACGGCGAGAGCACCGCGATATCCCCGATGACGGAGCGGTCGACGCCGAGCGAGAGGATCCCGCCCATGAAATCCCGGTGGCCGAGCTCGCGGAACCCGCTCCCCTTCACGGAGAGCGCCGTCACGGGGATCTCGGCGAGGATGTCGGGGTTCTCCCGCAGATGGGCGGCGAAGGCATCCGTGCGCGCCTCGTCGAGGGGCATGGAATGCGGCGGTGAACCGTCCGGGAGATACCACTCCGGCAAAAAAACCGCGACGCCACGTTCGGCGCCACGGCAGCCGCCCCAGAAAAAGCATCGGGACATGCCGCTTCCGATCCGGGCGTTGAGTTCGTTATAGATTTCCCACTTTTCGGCGGGGGAGCAGAAGTCCGTCGCTGCGATCTCGTATTCCGAGGCCCGCCAGAGCTCCGCCGCCCGCTCCACGATCATGCCGTCCTTCATGTTCCCTCCTCACAGCAGCGCCGCCAGGACGGAGATCAGGATGAAGGTGATGAAGAACGACATATCCACCGGCAGGCTCTCGAACCAGCCGAAGCGGTCGCAGAGGGCGCGCACCGGGGCGATCACCGGCTCCGTCACGGCGTAGAGGAAGTTTTCGACGGGAGAATCCTCGTCGAGCGGCAGCCAGCTCAGGATGGCCCGCGCCAGCATGAGGAGTTCGAGTGCGTAGAGCAGGATCCGCAGCGTTGCGGAAAGGACATACAGGATCGAGGTCAAACCATCCTCCCGAGAGTACACAAACAAGACCTGAGGATCTCTCTCCTCAAGCGCTATGTTTGTAGATTATTAGCCCGGCACACCCGCCGGTTCCCGGATCAGTTGAAATCGTCGAAGTCGCCTTCTGCGGGAGCTTCTTCCGGTTCGGGCTCGGTCTGCTTCGGGGTGGAGCGGATCTTCGCGTTTTCGACGTCCACGTTCGAGGGCGTGATGACGTACGCGTTGGTTGCGATGTTCTTCAGATCGCCGCCGATGGAGTACGCAACGCCGGTGAGGAAGTCGATCAGACGGCGGGAAGCCTCTTTGGTGGTCTTTTCAAGATTGAGAACGACGGTGCACTTGTTCAGAAGGTGGTTGGCGATCTGGGTGGCGGTGTCGCTGTCGTAGGTCTCCGGACGGACGACCTGCATCTTGATGTTGGAGCCGGAGAGATTCAGGCTGCCGATGGGCTGCGGGTTGGGACCGGCGTTCCCCTGCGGCTGCTGGGGAGCTGCATACTGGACGTCGCCGTCATCCGCGCCCTCGTCATAATTATCAAATCCGTCGTAGTAATCCTCGTCGTAAGATTCATCGTAGGTGTCGTTCGAGCCGGTTACTTTCTTGATTCGATCCATGAGTCCCATAAAATTCCTCCATTCTGCCGCATGACAGATGTTTTGACTTATTGATAGTGTCTCGCCCCGAAAATGGCCGAGCCGACGCGCACGAGGGTGGCCCCCTCTTCGATTGCGCATTCATAGCTGTCGCTCATTCCCATGGACAAAACGGGTTCTCCTATATTATGCAGTTTTTTTGCCGAAAAGTCAAGGTAAAATTGATAAGATTTCCTGAAATATGCCCGAAAATCTTCAAGTTTTTCGCATTTCGGCGCCATGGTCATGATTCCGACGGGCCGAATGGCCGAAAAAGGCTCGATTTCGGCGAGAAAATCGTCAAATCGATCGGGGTCGACGCCGGTCTTCGCCTCCTCCTCGCCGATGTTGATCTCGACGAGGATGTCCTGCGTCACGCCCAGCTTCCGGCAGCGGCTGTCGAGCTCGGCCGCGAGATGCACGGAGTCGACCGAATGGATCAGCCCCGCCCGCCCCGCGACGACGCGGACCTTGTTGGTCTGGAGATGGCCGATGAAGTCCATCCGCGCGCCTGCCGCCGTGACGGCGTCGATCTTCGCCGCGAACTCCTGCGCGTGATTTTCGCCGCACAGCCGCAGCCCGCACTCCCGGACGAGGTAGCATACCTCCTCCTCGGGGACGGTCTTCGTCGCGGCGAGCAGGGTCACGGGCACGCCGGTCCCGCGCCGGGCTCTCGCCGCTTCGATGTTTTCGAGCACGCGGAGGTAGTTGTCCCGCAGCTCGTTCTTTCTCTCAGGTGTCAGCATGATGATCCGTCCTGTATTTATCCGATGATCTTTCCCGTGTAGAGGTCGCGCCCGCCGATGACCACGACGTCGTTCTCCTCGATCCAGTAATAGGTGCCGAAGGAGGTCTCGTCGTAGGTGACGTCGGAGTCCCGCGCCGCGAGATTGGCCACGCGCACGTCCTCGCGGATGGCGGCGTTCTCGGCCGGATTGCCGACGCAGATCACGGTCCCGTCGTCCGTCTCGTGGAGGATGTTCACCCGCCGGAAGCGGATGGTCACGCCGTCCTGCACATACACGCCGTTCTGACCGTCGACCACGCGCAGCGCTCCGAGGGGCAGCTCGAACCCGGTGTATTCCTCGGTGGAGATCAACACCTTCTGCATCCGGGTGAAATCGAACGAGGACGGGACGACGCCGCATTCGAGGATGACGACGGCGCGGTCGCCCGGAACCTGCGAGACGATGCGTTCGAGCGTCATCGTGAAGCGCTCGGAGGCCGAGAGGAACTCGACGTCGCAGGAGACCAGATCGACGAATTCCGCCGCCTCGCTCTTCGACATGGGGCAGGCGACATACCAGCGGTAGTCGGTGAGGACCGTTCCCGCCGAGAGGCGTCCGTCGCCGGTGTCCGGCTCGCTCTCGGTCAGCGCGAGGAACTCGTCATAGGTGATCGAGGGGAGCAGGGAGGCGGAGAAGATCTCGCCGTACCCGTCGTATTCCGCGTAGTAGTACCCCGACTGCGCCGCATAGACGGTTTCGAGGTTCTGCCCGAGCTGGGCGGTCAGGCGGTCCCGTTCGTTCTCGAGCGCCATGATCTGCGTCTCGTAGTCGGAGACGGCGCCCCTGAGGACCGCGCGCTTCTGCATGTCGACGAGCAATCCCACCCGCCTTGCGATGGCGTTGCCGTATTTTCCGGCCGCGCAGTCGGAAGCGATCGCGTAGAAGGAATCGAAGATCCCGGCGTCGAGGCTCGCGGTGGACTGCACGGAGCGGTCCTCGCCCTCGTGCTTCCTCAGCTGGGCGATCTGCATGTCGATCTCGGCGATGCGGTTCTCGATCTCGGGCGCGGACGCCGCGTAGATGTCGGCCAGCTTTCCGCCGCGGGAGACCTTGCCCCCGTCCGCCACGGCCGCGGTGACGCTCCCGCTCCAGCAGTTCGACGCGTAGACGGGCGTTTCGCTGCGGAAGATGTAGGCGTCGGCCTCCACGGTGATGGCGACGGTCTTCGTCACCGCGTCCACGAGCTCGAGGCCCGGCTCGAACTGATCGACCAGATGGTAGCCGATGTAGAAGATGAAGCCGACGGCGAGCAGGGAGACGAGGAGGTAGGCGAGGGTCCGCGCCAGATAATTGCGGTCGAAAAGGGAGAAAAACCGTTCGCGGAAGGTCTGCGGCTTCCGCTCTTCATACCGATTCAAGAAATCCCCCCTCCGCGCGCTCCGCGCAACCTGCGGGAGCCTGATGATGACCCTATTATACCACATCCCGCCGAAGGGAGAAACACCGCGGGCGGAGAATTTACAATCTATTTACCCTTTGCCGCGCGCTCGACGACGACGGCCTCGGCACCCATCCCGCGATAGGCCCGCTCGGTGTCGGCGAGGGGATAGCGCGTCCGGGGACCGGCCAGGGGATCGCTGAACACAGCTTCCCCGCTTCCCCGGTCATACCCGATGAGGAGCAGGCAGTGCATCGGCGTCTTCCATGTGTACGGCCTGCCGCTGCCGTCGAGGAGCCATGACCGGGACCGCCGCGGCGCCGCCATGCCCATCGTTGCGAAGAGGATCACGGGATATCCCCGGTCGATCTCCCCGCGGAACAGCCCGTCGAGCGGCACCCCGTGCAGCTCCCGCACGAGCAGGTCCTCGCCCTTCAGGTCCGCCCAGCGCTCGAGGCCCCGCCGGATCGCAGGGGCGAAGCATCCCCAGCCGTCCTGGGTGCGCGGATCGCCGAGATAGTAGTCCTCGGGGTCCGCCGCCCGCCAGATGCCGTCCTCCTCGCGGGGATACGGCGCGCGGGGCAGGCAGTTGTCGATGAAGAAATCGGGGTCGACCGGATAGCCGAGCCAGCCGAGCGCCAGGGCTGCCGTCACGCTCTCGCACCCCGTCGGCCACTTCTCGTGCTGATCGAGCCACTGGGTCTCGAGGATCCTCTCGTCCTTCGTTTTCATGCGTTTTCCTCCTCACTTGCGGCTTCTCTGTTCTTTTCCTTCGGCTCGTCGATCACGAAGAGCTTCTCCGCTCTCAGAATCGGCACGCCGTCCTTCTCCATGGCGCGGGCGAGGGCGATGAACTGCCCTCCGTGCCGCACGCGGACCAGCGTACCGGGCGCGAAATCGACGTGCAGCTTCTTCTGAAAGAGATCGGCGCCGCCCCGGGTCAGCTTCGCGTAGAAGTCGTTGACCTCCACCGCGCCGAGATCCTCGAAGAGCGTCTCCACGGGCAAGAGCTTCGCCGCGCGCTCCTCGAACGTCATCTCCTCGAGCGCCTCGACGGTCACGGCGTCGTCGAGCGTGAACCGCCCCGTCCGCGTCCGTCTGAGCGCCGCCATCGCCGCTCCGCATCCGAGTGCGCGTCCGATATCGGCGCAGAGGGTGCGAATGTAGGTCCCCTTCGAGCAGGCGACTTCGAGGGCGTACCGGTCGTCGGCGAGCTTTTCCACGTCCAGGGAGTAGATCTCCACCTCCCGCGGCGCGCGCTCCACTTCCCCGCCCTCCCGCGCGATGTCGACGAGCTTGCGCCCCCCGATCTTCACGGCGGAGTACATCGGCGGGACCTGCCGGATCTTCCCGGTGAACGACGCGCACACCCGGCGCACCGTCTCCTCGTCGGGGATCGCCGCAGAGGTCTCGAGGATCTCGCCTGTCACGTCCTCCGTATCGGTGACGATCCCGAGCTGCATCTCGGCGCGGTAGGCCTTGTCGTGGACGATGAGGTATTCCGACGCCTTGACCGCCCGGCCGAGCAGGATGGGGAGTACCCCGGTCGCCATGGGATCGAGCGTCCCCGTGTGGCCGACGCGCCCGGTGTCATAGAGGCGGCGGCAGGCGGAGATGATCCGGTGGGAGGTGACCCCCGCGTGCTTGTCGACGATGAGGACCCCGGACACGGAATCCGGTTTTCGCTTGGACATATCAGTTTTCTCCGGTATCTGTTGTTTGCCCCCATTATACCACAAACCCGGCGGATGCGCAAGGGCGGGATTCTCATTTCCATCTTGCATTCCGCCGGACAAAATGGTATAATAGAAAAAAGAGATTACCGCGCCGGACTTCGGGCAATCCTCTCCGGCGGAAATGCCATGACCCACAGACTGCGAGGATCCCATGCCACTGAAACGATTATCGATCATACTTGCCCTCACCCTCGTCCTCACCTCCTGCGCCGTGGTGCTGCGCGAGGCGGGCTCCCCGGACCTCACCCCGTCCGCCGAGGAGCTCCCCGATCCCCCCGCCGTGACCGCATCCGTCCCCGCGCCCGACGAGCCAGCGCCCGAAACGGTCCCTCAGGTCACTCCCGAAACGGAGCCCGGGGAAACAAATCCCCCCGAAACGGACGCGCCCGAGACCCTGCCGCCCGAGACGCTGCCCCCGGAAACGACGCCTCCCGAGACACTCCCTCCGGAAACGGAGCCCCCCGAGCCCGAAGCGCCGCCCGCGGATCCCGGGAAATTCTACTCCGGCGTCGACGTCAGCTTCGGCGCGATCGGGGACATCCTCGTCCACCCGAACATCTACATCGACGCGGGCTTCCGCAAGACGGCCGAGAAGGACTACGACTTCCTCCCGATGTTCTATGACGTCGCCTCCGCCTTCGCCGCGCCGGACATCATGTTCGTCAATCAGGAGACCGTCATGGCGGGCGCGGACTGGGGCTACACCGGATGGCCGTGCTTCAACTGCCCGCGCGAGCTCGGGACCGACCTCGTGTCGCTGGGCTTCGACGTCGTGAACATTGCGAACAACCACATGCTCGACAAGCTGGCCCAGGGCCTCTCCTCCACGATCGATTTCTGGAACACCCAGCCCGTCACCCTCCTCGGCGGGTACAAGGACGAGGCGGACCGGCTGAACATCCGCACGACCGAGGCGGACGGCGTCACCTTCTCGTGGCTCGCCTACACCCTTTCCACCAACGGCATCGTCAAGGCGGCCGACTCCCCGCTTGTCATCCCGTACATCGACGACGGCCTGATCCTCTCCGACATCGCGCGGGCGAAGGAGATCTCGGATTTCGTCATCGTCTCGATGCATTGGGGCGACGAGAACACCCAGACGCCCAACGCCGAGCAGAAACGGCTGGCCCGCCTCATCGCGGACGCCGGCGCGGACCTCATCCTCGGCCACCACTCCCACACCCTGCAGCCGATCGAATGGCTCGACACCGACCGCGGCCCGATCCTCTGCGTCTACTCGCTCGGCAATTTCGTCTCCGGAATGGACAAGCCCGTCAACATGGTGGGCGGCATCCTCAATTTCCGCGTGATCTCCGACGAGGCCGGACGCCTGCGGGTCACTGACGTCGTGATGAATCCGACGGTGTTCTTCTACGGCATGAACTGGTACAATACCCACGTCTACCGCCTCGAGGACTACACCGACGAGATCGCCGCCAAGCACGGCGTCGCCATCTCCGGCTACCGGCTCACCCCCGCGGACGCCCGTCAGATCGTTCTGAACGCGATCGCCGAGGAGTTCCTGCCCGCGTGGATGAAGTGAGCGAACGAAACGAATACGAAAGGAAATCCCCATGCCGAAATACCGTAAATCCCGTGTCGACGGCGCGTTTGCCGAGGCCATCTCCGAGATCCTGCGGGAAGTCAAGGATCCCCGCGTCTCGGGCGTGCTGCTCTCCGTGATGAATGCGGACGTCTCCCCCGACTTCAAGTTTGCCAAGGTCTATTACTCCGTCTACGGACAGCACGACGAACGAGAGCTCGCAAAAGGCCTCAAATCTGCCGCGCCGTTCGTCCGCTCGCGCATCGCGGATATGCTCAATCTGCGCGTCAACCCCGAGATCACCTTCATCCGGGACGACGGCATCCGCCACGGCGCCGAGATCTCCGCCCTGCTCAAGCAGATCGAACCCGAGCTCGAGGCCTCCGCCGCGCGGGAAGCAGAAGAGGCGAGCCGGGCCGCCGCAGAAAACGGGGAGGACGACAGCGATGCATGACGCTCCCATCCCCGCCCATCCGGCCGTCACCCTCGAAGAGATCGCGGACGCGCTTCCCTCCTTCGGCAAGACCCTGATCCTCACGCACGTCAACCCGGACGGGGACTGCGTCGGCTCCGCGTTCGCCCTCGGCGATCTGATCGAGGCGGCAGGCGGGAAGGCGCGCGTCGTTACCCCCACCCCGCTCCCGAAGCGTCTCTTCTTCCTCGCGGGAAATGACGAAACGGCGGAAAAGACCGTCCTCGGCGAGGGAGAGGCGGACGGATACGACACAATCCTCGCGGTCGACGTCGCGTCCCCCGTCCAGCTCGGGGACTTCGCGCCTCTGATCCCGCGCGTCCGCTTCATGATCGATCACCACGGCCTCGGCACCCCCTTCGCGCCGCACTGCATCGATCCGAAGGCCTCCGCCGCCGGGGAGATCGTCAGCCGCCTCTATGCCCTCCTCCGAAGCCGCGGCACCGTACCGGCCCTCCCGGACGCCGCGCGCCGTCTCTATGCCTCGATCGCCGCGGACACGGGCAGCTTCCAGTTCTCGAACACCGCCGAGGAGACCATGCGCATCGCCGGGGCGCTCCTCTCGGAGATCAACGCCGACGCCGCGGAAACGGGACGCCCCGATACCGCCGAGATCTGCCGCGCCCTCTTCGGGAGGCACACCATCCGGGAGCTCCGCGCCCAGATGCACGCCGTCGAAGGCCTCCGCTTCTATGAGGAAGGCCGCCTCGCCGCGGTCCTCTTCACGCAGCAGATGCTCGCCGACTGGGGTCTCAGCGAAGAGGACATCGCAAACGCCGTCGATACGCCGCGCTCGGTCGAGGGGGTCCTCGTGGGCCTCTCCCTCCGCCAGCAGAGCGGCGATCCGCGCGCCTACAAGGTCTCCTCCCGCGCCAATGCCGACGTGGACTGCGCCGCGGTCTGCGCACAGTTCGGCGGAGGCGGTCACGTCCGGGCTGCCGGATGCACCATCGCAGCCGACACCCCCGAAGAAGCCCTCTCCATCGCCGCCGCCGCGTTCGGTGAAGCCGTTCGCCGGTGGGCGGAGGAGCACATCTGATCTGCCATGAAACTGAAACTATTACACGCCGCCGACCTCCACCTCGACAGCCCCTTTTCCGGGCTCGACAGCCGCTCGGCGGAGACGCGCCGGAATGAGATCCGCGCCGCGTTCACCTCGATGATGATCTACGCCCGGAAGGCGGACACCGATCTCGTCCTCCTCTCCGGGGATCTCTTCGACGGCGGCCTCGTCACCCGAGAAACCGTCGCTCTTCTCGCGCGCGAATGCGAGAATTACGGCCGCCCCGTGTTCATCGCGCCGGGCAACCACGATCCGGCCTCCCCGAACAGCGTCTGGCGGCGGGTCACCTTCCCCGAGAACGTCCACGTCTTCACGAGCACCGCTCTCGACGCCGTCGATCTCTGCGACGCGGACGGGCAGGACACGGGCGTCACGGTCTACGGCTATGCCTTCACGGGGCCGGACCTCGATACCGTTCCGATCGCGGGCATGACGGTCGACGATCCCGCGCGGATCAACCTCCTCGTCTGCCACGCGGACATGACCGACCCGCATTCCTCCGACTGCCCCGTGACCGCCGCCCACCTCGACGCGTTCGGCGCGGACTATGCGGCGCTCGGACACATCCACAATCCGCCCGCCCCCGGTCCCGGATGCCGTTATGCCTATCCCGGCTGCCTCGAACCCCGGGGCTTCGACGAGCGCGGACCGAAGGGCGCGATCCTGGCCGAGATCGAAAAGACGGACGGCCCGTCGACGGTGACCCTGCGGCGCATCCGGTTCTCGAAACGCCGGTATGAGCGCGCCGACTGCGACGTCACCGGGGCCGAGACGAACGCGGACATCCGCGAAGCGATCCGGCAGACGATCCTCTCCTTCGCCCGGGAAAGCGGCTGGGGCGAGGACACCTGCGCGGACCTGCGCCTCACCGGGACCGTCACGCCCGGCCTGGTCCCCGACACCGAAGCCCTCGCGGAGGATCCCCCGTGCGTCGGGAGCCTGCGCCTCGAGGACCGCACCGTCCCCGACGCCGATCCCGCCGTTCTGGCCGCCGATCCCGGCATCCGCGGCGCGGTCTGGCGCGAGCTGAAACCCGCCCTCGAATCGGAGGATCCGCGGGAGCGGGAGGTCGCACTCCGGGCGCTGCGGTATGCGCTGAGAGCGATCACGGGAGAAAGAATTCAGAATTAAGAATTATAAAACGGAGGAAAACAGCGCGATGCCAAAGAAATACATCCTCGCCCTCGATCAGGGCACCACGTCCTCCCGCGCGATCCTCTTCGACCGCGAGGAAAACCTCGTCGGCTCCGTCTCGCGCGAGTTTCCCCAGATCTATCCCCGCGAGGGATGGGTCGAGCACGATCCCGCCGACATCTGGTCCTCCCAGTACGGCTGCATGACCGAGCTGCTCGCCCGCTGCGACGTCGCGCCGAATCAGATCGCCGCCGTCGGCATCACCAATCAGCGCGAGACCACCGTCGTCTGGGACCGCCGCACCGGTCAGCCGATCTCGAACGCCATCGTCTGGCAATGCCGCCGGACCGCGCCCCTCGTCGAGGAGCTCTCGAAGGACGGCTGGGACAGGGTGATCCGCGAGAAGACCGGGCTGATCCCCGACGCCTATTTCTCCGCCACCAAGATCCGCTGGATCCTCGACCACGTCCCCGGCGCGAGGGAGCGTGCGGAGGCCGGCGAGCTCTGCTTCGGCACGGTCGACACCTGGCTCGTCTGGAAGCTGACCGAGGGCCGCGCCCACGTCACCGACCCGACCAACGCCTCCCGCACGATGCTGTACAACATCCGGGAGAACCGCTGGGATCCCAAGCTGCTCGAACACTTCGGCGTCCCCGAGGCCATGCTCCCCGACGTGAAGCCGTCCTCCGGCATCTTCGGCTTCGCCAACCTCGGCGGCATCCCCGTGCCCGTTTCTGGCGTCGCGGGGGATCAGCAGGCGGCGCTGTTCGGACAGGGCTGCTTCTCCCCAGGCGACGCGAAAAACACCTACGGCACCGGGTGCTTCCTGCTCATGAACACGGGCGGCGAGATCCGGCAGAGCGAAAACGGCCTGCTCTGCACCGTCGCGGCGACGCTCGAAGGGGAGGCCCCGCAGTACGCGCTCGAGGGCTCCGTCTTCACGGGCGGCGCGGTCACGCAGTGGCTCCGGGACGAGATGCAGTTCTTCCACGACAGCGCAGAAATCGGGAAGATCGCCTCGAGCGTCCCCGATACGGGCGGCGTCTACCTCGTCCCCGCGTTCACCGGGCTCGGCGCGCCGTGGTGGGACATGTACGCCCGCGGCACCCTCACCGGGATCACCCGCGGCACGAAGCGGGCCCACGTCGTCCGGGCAGCGGAGGAGGCCATCGCATACCAGTCCGCCGATCTCATCGCCGCGATGGAGCGGGACATGGGGGCACCCATCCATGCGCTCCGTGTGGACGGCGGCGCGACGCGGGACGATTTCCTCATGCAGTTCCAGGCCGACGTGATCGGCAAGCCCGTCCTGCGCCCCGCGATCCGGGAGACCACCGCCCTCGGCGCGGCGACCCTCGCGGGACTGGCCGTCGATTTCTGGCAGTCGAAGGAAGAGCTCACGGCGGCGCGTCAGGTGGAGCGGACATTCGAGCCCGCCATCTCCGCGGATCGGCGTGAAGAGCTGCTCCGGGGCTGGCACGGCGCGGTCCGCATGGCCATGGCGCACGAATGACGGGAAGCCGGATCCCCCACGAAATCCGGCTTCTCCATGAGATCTCCCCCCTCTCCGGGGCGGGAGATCTCTCTCCCTCAGGTTCTCTATGTATTCTCTTATTCAGAAAAAAGGTGCTCATTTTCAAGCCTTCGGAGAGCTCGTTTTCAGGCCCTCCGGGGGCTTGTTTTCGATCCCTCCGACGGCTCGATTTCGATCCTCCGCAGAGCTTGATTTCTCCCCCTTATACAAGACGCATTCCCTTCCTGTTACTCTTTTCTTATATCCGGATTCCCAAACGCCCACTTCTGCATTCTGAATTCT
>JAFPWV010000153.1 GCA_017412675.1 Clostridia bacterium | reverse complement strand
CTTGTTCCATCCGCCGTGGGACCAGACGAAATGGAGCAACGGTGCAGAAACGTCGAGGTACGCACGGTGAGGGTGGATTCCCGGCCGGTTTCACCCCGTGAAACCGAGGGAACAGGCCTTGGGCGGCGGTGATTGACAAGAGGCCGGCCGCGGAGGCCTCTTGTCCGCCAGCCGCGTAGGCGAAAAAAGCAATCGGCCTCGCCGATACACAATCCGCAAGCGTCAGCGCGCAAGAAAAAGAGCATAACAAAGCGCGTGCAACGGGGAAAATGCACGCGCAAAAACAAAAAGGACTCGAACCCCCGCGCAGCAAGCTGCACACCGAGTTTCCGACCTTCGTGTGTCCGTGCCGCTCGTTCTCCGCGCGAGAAACTCCATCTTGTGCCTCGCCCAGTGATGCCATGAAAAAAGGCCCCTGACAAGCAGGGGACCTTTTATCATGGAAACATTGGGACTCGAACCCAAGACCTCTCGGATGTGAACCGAACGCTCTAACCGGCTGAGCTATGCTTCCGTGCGAAGGGTATTATAACACATCTTCCCCCGTTTGTCCAGCCCTTTTTTCAAAGTTTTCATGAGTTTTCGAGAATTTCGGGAAATCCGCCTGCAAAACAGAAGCGCGGGAAGAGCACGCCGCCCTTCCCGCCTGGATTCCGAATGCGTTTCTTATTTCAGCGCGATCGCCGCTTTCGCCTTTTCCGCGATGGCCGCCGCGTCGAGGTGATAGTAGGAGAGCAGCTCCTTCGCCGGGCCGGAACGTCCGAATTCGTCCTGGATGCCCACCCGGAGGACCGGCGTCGGCTTCTTTTCCGCGAGGCATTCGCATACCGCGCCGCCGAGACCGCCGATGACCGTGTGCTCTTCGCACGTCACCACCGCGCCGCACTTCGCCGCTTCCGCCACGACGAGCGCTTCGTCGAGCGGCTTGATCGTCGAGATGTTCACGACAGACGCCGAAATGCCGTCCGCCGCGAGAAGCTCCCGCGCGCCGAGCGCCTGCTCGACCTCGATGCCGGTCGCGATGAGGGCGACGTCCGAACCGTCCGCCATCTTCACGCCCTTGCCGATTTCAAATTTGTAATCGTCGCCGAAGAGGACCGGGACGGCCATTCTGCCGAAGCGGAGGTACACCGGGCCCTCGAATTCGATCGCCGCCTTGACCGCCAGCCGGGCCTCGACCGCGTCCGCCGGGTTCAGAATCGTCATGCCGGGGATCGTGCGCATCAGTGCGATGTCCTCGCAGCACTGGTGCGTCGCGCCGTCCTCGCCGACCGTGATGCCCGCGTGGGTCGCGCCGATCTTCACGTTGTTGTGCGGATAGCCGATGGAGTTGCGGATCTGCTCGAAGCTGCGCCCCGCCGCGAACATGGCGAACGTGGACGCGAACGGGATCTTCCCGCACAGGGACATGCCCGTCGCCACGCAGATCATGTTGTTCTCCGCGATGCCGCAGTCGAAGTGCCGCTCCGGGAACGCCTTCTTGAAGGTTGCCGTCTTGGTGGCCGCCGCGAGGTCCGCGTCCAGCACCACCAGATTCTCATAGATTGCGCCGAATTCCGCGAGGGCCTTGCCGTACGCCTCGCGCGTTGCGATCTTGTCTGCCATTGTATTCAAATCCTTTCGTTGATTCCTTTGTTTGTCAATGTCCCAGCACCGTCTGCCGGAAGGGGCTCGAGCGGGCTTCGAGGTCCGGGAACCGATGCTCGAGGGCGGACACGGAGATCTCGATGTCCTCCGCCGCCTCCCGCGCGCTGTTCGTCCCGACCGTCACCATGTCGCACGGCCGGATCGCGTTCCAGGAGAAGGTCAGCCCGACGTAGGGCGTGGTCCGTCCCGCCGCCATCGGCTTGATGGTCATGACGGGGTGCTTCGCCTGGTGGATGATCCGCGCGACGCCCTCGACCTCGATCTGCATGAGGAAGCCCATGCAGTTGAAGATCTGGATGTAGGTTTCGACGTCGTACTCGTTCCGGTCCGCGTACTGCACCACCTCGGGCATGTGCGCGGAGAGGCCCGGACGCATCCCCGCCTCCCGGATCATCGAGAGATAGTCGGGGAGCCGCGGGATCGCCCCGAGGTTCTTGTTGACCATCTGCTCCACGCTCGTATGGTGGATGAGGCAGAAGTCGGAGCCGATCTCGGCGCTGTGCCGGATGGTCTTTTCCGCCTCCCTGCGCGCCTCGGTGCTGTCGTCGACGTTCATCGCCGGGGTGTCGATGCGGATGATCTTCTGTCCAGCCTTCTGCTCCGCCCAGTCGATGGCGGCTTCGGCGATCGGGGTCGTGCTGATGGGCGCCATGACCGCGTCCACGCCCGCCGCGAGGAAGGTCTCGAAAACGGGCCAGAAATCCTCGGGCCGGGCGAACTTTTCCCGGATCGCGGCATCCGCGGCGGCGCCGGTGTGGCTCCAGCCGAGCAGCCAGTTGGTCCCGATCAGCATCCGCGGCAGGCTCATCCCGCCGACCTCCGTTCTCGGAAATGTCTGCATACGCGCCCCTCCTCCGTCACTCCGGCGTCCTTTATCGTTCGCCGAGGTCCTTCATCGCCACCTCGTACTGTTCCGCGTTCGGCGCCGCGCCGTGCCACGAAACGCTGTTCTCCATGTAGGAGACGCCCTTGCCCTTGATCGAGTGGGAGATGATGACGGTCGGCTTGTCGGTGCAGGCTCTCGCCGCCTGGTACGCCGCTTCGATCGAATCGAAGTCATGCGCGTCGCACTCGACGACGTTCCACTTGAACGCGCGGAACTTCTCCGGGTACGGGGTGGGGTCGTTGACATCCGCGATGGGGCCGTCGATCTGCAGGCCGTTGAAGTCGACGAGCCAGCAGAGGTTCGAGAGCTTGCGGTTGCCCGCGAACATCGCCGCTTCCCAGACCTGGCCCTCTTCGGTCTCGCCGTCGCCGAGGATGGCGTAGACGCGGACGGAGGTGCCGTCGATCTTGTTGGCGAGCGCCATGCCGCAGGACGTGGACGCGCCCTGGCCGAGCGAGCCGGAGGTCATGTCGACGCCCGGGGTGTGCTTCATGTCCGGGTGGCCCTGGAGATACGAGGCGGTCTTGCGGAAGGTCTTCAGATCCTCGACGGGGAAATAGCCTCTCTGCGCGAGCGCGGAATAGAGGCCCGGGGCGCAGTGTCCCTTCGAGAGGACCAGGCGGTCGCGGCCCGGCCAGTCGGGGTTCTTCGGGTCGATGTTGAGTTCTTCAAAGTAGAGATACGCGAGCACGTCCGCGATGGAGAGGGATCCGCCGGGATGGCCGCTGTTTGCCGAATAAACCGCGTCGATGATGCCCACGCGGATTTTCCGGGCGATTTCTGCGAGTTCGGTTTTTCTCTGGGTGTCCATATCGTTCCTTGCCTTTCTCTGTGTCGGGCGCCAATGCCCGGAGTTGGTTCTATTGTAACCCATTTCCGCGGGAATGTCAACCGCGCGGGGAAAATTTTTGTTTTTTTCCGGCAAAGCCCTTGACAAAACGGGGGGATTCCGCTATAATGAGGAGGCATGATGTGATGACAAAGCCGCGTCTGCCGCCGGTTTCTCCGGTGAAAAACTTGGTACGGAGAAGTACTCAAGAGGCCGAAGAGGCGCCCCTGCTAAGGGTGTAGGTCGGGATGACCGGCGCGAGAGTTCAAATCTCTCCTTCTCCGGGATACAGCCCCTCGGGACCGCAAGGTTTCGGAGGGGTTTTGTTCATTCCCCGCCCTTCGGGCACCGAAAGGAGAAGGCCATGATCTTCGACAACAACGACCGCCGGATCGCGTACTGGGAGCTGATGCTCACCCGCTCTCTCGACCCGCTCGATCTGCCCCCCTATCCCCTGCCGGCGGGTTACCGCTTCGTGCGGTACAGACCCGGCGACCGGGACGCGTGGATCGGCATCGAAGAGAGCGCGAAGGAATTCCTCCGCTATGAGGACGGCATGGCGGCGTGGGGGCGGTATTACCGGGACCGCGAGGACGAGCTGCCCGGCCGGATGCTCTTCATCGAGAACGGCGCCGGGGAGAAGGTCGCGACGGCCACGGCCATGTACGACGTCTTCGGGCGGGACACCTCCGGTTCGGCCTGGCTGCATTGGGTCTCCGTCCGCCGGGACCATCAGGGCAGAGGCCTCTCGAAGCCCCTCGTCGCCGAGGCGTTCCGCGTCATGCGCGCGCTCGGCTATACCCGCGTGATCGTCCCCACGCAGACCTATACCTGGCTCGCCGTGAAGGTCTACCTCGACCTCGGATGCCGCCCGATCCCGGAGAACGCCGTGCACAGCGAAACGGGCTGGCGGATCGTGCGGGCGCTGACGGATCACCCCGCTCTCGCAGCCTTTCCGCCCGCCTCCCTGGACGAGATCCTCGCCCCGGAGGGGGATCCCCGGGACTGATGGGGGCGAAATCCGGTTTTTCCTGCATTTTTTCTTGACAAACCGGCGGAAAACGGGTACAATAGAGTCAAATCCACCAAGGGAGGACTTCCACATGGCAGCAAAGAAAAAAGTCGGCGATCTCATCCGGGATGCGCGCACGAACGCAGGCATGACGCAGACCGCGCTGGCCGCAAAGATCAAGGGCGTCACCGCGAACGACATCAGCAAGGCGGAGCGCGGCGAAAAGGAACTGACCAAGGATCAGCTCAAGACCATCGCAAAGGTCACCGGTGTGACCCAGAAATCCCTCCTCGACGCGGCGTCCGGCACGAGCACGACCACGACGGCCGCGAAGAAAAAGACCTCGACGACCTCGACCGCCAAGAAGAAGACGTCTTCGAGCAAGACCCCGGCCGCGGCGACCTCCTCGATGAAGCTCACGGCGACGGAAAAGAAGCTCGTCGAAGCCTACCGCTCGGCGGACACGAAGACCCGCAAGAACGCCCTGAACATCCTCAAGGGCACGGACAAGAGCACCGCGTCGATCGTCGAATCCTTCCTCACCGGCATCCTCACGAAGGAGATCTCCGAAGAAGAGGTCGAAGACGATCCCGTGATCTACACCGTCGAGAAGGACGAAAAAGAAGGGGAATGATCCCCCGCCCCCGCACACCGAAAGCTGCCGTTCCCGCGGCGGCTTTTTTGTCGCGGGGAAAGGAAAAGAAGCTGTCGCAAATAGGACAAAAGTTTTCGTCCACCTTTTTCAAAAGGTGGTAGGGTGTCGGGGCAACGCCCTGACCCGCACTCCGCAGAGTGCGGAACACCCAAGCCTTCCAGAGAGTTCCTCTTTTTGGTTCTTTTTCTCCTCGAAAACGGATAAAAAGAACGCCGAAAGCGCTGTGTAAAGAGAACGGCTGTCGCATTTCTCCATTTTCAGGAGTTCCTGCAACAGCCCTTTTGCGCCTGCCCTCGAACAGCAAAACCAACCATGCGGGCAACAGGACTTGAACCTGCACGGTTGCCCAACGGATCCTAAATCCGTCGCGTCTGCCAATTCCGCCATGCCCGCATAACGGTGTTATTATAGCACACTCGCGGCGGTTTTGCAAGAGGATGGGCAAAATGTGTTCCCCGTCACCACCGCCAGCCGCGCATTTCCGCCCCGACGGTCGTCTCCTCCGTATGGCCAGAATAGAGAACGGTCTCCGGCGGCAGGGTGAAGATCCGCGTGCGGATGCTCATGAGCATGGTTCCGAGATCCCCGCCCGGGAAGCGGTCGTTGCCGATGCTGCCCTTGAAGATCGTGTCCCCGGTGAACGCGTAGCCCCCGGCCTCGTTGTAATAGACGACGGAATCGGTCGTGTGCCCCGGCGTATGGATCACGCGGAACCGCACGGTCGGATCGGCCTCGAGGGTGACTGCGTCCCCGTCCCGCACGACGGTCAGATCGTCGAGCAGGATCGGCGTGCCGCAGAAGACGGAGAGGTTCCACTTCGCGTTCCGGGCGTAGTCCTTCGCGTTTTCGTGCGCGAGGACCGGGCAACCGAACGCCTCCCGCATCGCCGCGACGCCGCCCGTATGGTCGAAATGCCCGTGGATCAAGAGGATCTTCTCGATGACCCAGCCGCGCTCCCGGACGAGCGAGACGAGACGCTCCCCCTCCGCGCCTGGATCGACGGCGAATCCGTGTCCCGTCGCCTCGTCGATGTCAAAAAACGAATTTTCCTCAAAATACCCCTTCACGGGGACGGTGATGACCATGACTGCCCTCCGGTTGTGATGAAAAACCTCCCGCCCGGGTCGAGGGGCAGGAGGCTTTGACTTCCGGGATGAACCCGAAGGATGAATGAATCTTAGTGAACGATGTAACGCTCGGTGTCCTTGTCGAACAGATGCACGCGGGACATGTCGAGGGCAACGTTGATGATGTCGCCGGCTCTCGCGGTGGAGCGGGAGGAAACGCGGGCGGTGAGGTTGGTCTCTTCTGCAACGAGGTACAGATAGATTTCAGCGCCCATAAGCTCGGTGACTTCGACGTCGGTCTCGATGACGGAGTCGGGCATCGCGCGGAGAGAAGCCTCGTCGTCGAGGATGCATTCCGGACGGACGCCGGCCACGATTTCCTTGCCGACATACTCTCTGAGGTTCGGGTTGGCGGCCTTTTCGGCGGGAATCTTGAGGGAGTTCGAGCCGAAGGTGAGGTAGAGGTCTTCGCCCTTCTTCTCGAGGACGCAGTTGATGAAGTTCATCTGCGGCGTGCCGATGAAGCCCGCGACGAAGAGGTTGACCGGGTAGTCGTAGAGGTTCTGCGGCGTGTCGACCTGCTGGATGAGACCGTCCTTCATGACGACGATGCGGGTCGCCATGGTCATAGCCTCGACCTGGTCGTGCGTCACGTAGATGAACGTGGTGCCGACTCTCTGGTGGATCTTGGTGAGCTCGGTTCTCATGGAAGCTCTCAGCTTCGCGTCCAAGTTGGACAGCGGCTCGTCGAGCAGGAACACGCGGGGGTTACGGACGATGGCGCGGCCCAGGGCCACACGCTGCTTCTGACCGCCGGACAGAGCCTTCGGCTTTCTGTCGAGCAGGTGGGTGATATCGAGGATACGGGCAGCTTCTTCCACGCGGCGCTTGATTTCTTCCTTCGGCGTCTTGCGGAGCTTCAGACCGAATGCCATGTTGTCGAACACGGACATGTGCGGATACAGAGCGTAGTTCTGGAACACCATCGCGATGTCGCGGTCCTTCGGGGCCACGTCGTTGACGAGCTTGTCGCCGATGAAGAGTTCGCCTTCGGTGATCTCTTCAAGACCCGCGATCATACGGAGGGTGGTGGACTTACCGCAGCCGGAAGGACCGACGAGGATGAGGAATTCCTTATCCTTGATTTCGAGGCAGAAGTCGCTGACAGCGGTGACGCCGCCGGGATATTTCTTGTAAATGTGCTTGAGGGATAAGCTGGCCATGGAACAATCCTCCTTGGATATGTTGTCGTGAAGTGAGTTTTTTGAGTGTAAAACTCTGCTATTAACCGATACCTATTATACCAAAAGTCCCTTTCTTTTTGAAGAGGTTTTTTTACTGAAATTTTATTTAATAGTTTGTGCAAGATGCACACAGAGGCGGGAGAGGATTCCGCGGCGGGAAAACGTGCGGGGGGGTGTTTTCTCATTTAATGAGAAAAACGGGGAGGTTTGGGACACTCGTCGGGGCTGCGCGGCCTGGCGGTGCCCGGAGACAGCGGGGAGCCCCCGCGGGCAGAAGGCGGGCTCACTTCGCAAGCCCGCGAAGAGCGGGTTGGATCGATTATCCGGCTTGCGCACTGACGTTTGCGGGGATGTACAGCGAAATCACTTGTTTTTTTCGCCTGCGCGGCTGGCGGACAAGAGGACCCTCGGGCCGGGCCCTCTTGTCAATCACCCGGCCCCAAAGGCGCGTTCCCCGCCTCTGGACTCCACCCCT
>JAFPWV010000152.1 GCA_017412675.1 Clostridia bacterium | reverse complement strand
GCCGACGATGATGGTGTTGTCCTTGTTGACCTTCACCTGACGCGCCTGACCGAGCTGTTCGATCGTCGCTTCCTTCAGATCGAGACCGAGTTCGTCGCAGATGACCTCGCCGCCGGTGAGGATCGCGATGTCGCGGAGCATTTCCTTGCGTCTGTCGCCGAAGCCCGGAGCCTTGACGGCTACGCAGGTGAACGTGCCGCGGAGCTTGTTCAGAACGAGGGTCGTGAGCGCTTCGCCTTCGACGTCTTCCGCGATGATAAGGAGCTTCTTGCCGGCCTGGACGATCTGCTCGAGCAGCGGGAGGATCTCCTGCACGTTCGAGATCTTCTTGTCGGTAATGAGGACGAGCGCGTCGTCGAGGACGGCTTCCATCTTGTCGGTATCGGTCGCCATGTAGGGAGACAGATAGCCGCGGTCGAACTGCATGCCCTCGACCACTTCACTGTAGGTCTCGGCGGACTTGGACTCTTCCACGGTGATGACGCCGTCGGAGGTGACCTTTTCCATCGCGTCCGCGATGAGCTGGCCGATCACTTCGTCGGAAGCGGAGATCGTGCCGACGCGGGCGATGTCTTCCTTGCCGTTGACGGGCTTGGATGCCTCGACGAGGGCGGCGACAGCCTTATCGACTGCCTTCTGGATGCCCTTGCGGACGACGATCGGGTTCGCGCCTGCCGTCACGTTCTTCATGCCTTCGTGGATGAACGCCTGGGCGAGGAGGGTCGCGGTGGTGGTGCCGTCGCCGGCTGCGTCGTTGGTCTTAGTGGCGACTTCACGGACGAGCTGCGCGCCCATGTTCTCCGCGCCGTCTTCCAGTTCGATTTCCTTCGCGATGGTCACGCCGTCGTTGGTGATGAGGGGCGTGCCGTACTTCTTGTCGAGGACCACGTTTCTGCCCTTCGGACCGAGGGTGATCTTGACGGTGTCCGCCAGCTTGTCAACGCCGGCGATGAGTGCGTTTCTCGCGTCGATTCCGTAGATAATATCTTTTGCCATGATGATTCTCTCCTTTACTCCGATTGCTCCGCCGCGATCATTCGACGATCGCGAGGATGTCGCTCTGCTTCACGATGTTGTATTCCGTACCGTCGCACTTCACTTCGGTGCCGGCGTACTTGGAGGTGATGACCCGGTCGCCGACCTTCACGGTCATGACGACTTCCTTGCCGTCGACGATCCCGCCGGGGCCGACCGCGATCACTTCCGCGACCTGGGGCTTTTCCTTCGCCGCGCCGGGAAGAACGATCCCGGTTTTGGTGGTCTCTTCCGCTTCCACGAGCTTTACGACAACTCTGTCTGCAAGAGGTTTCAGTGTCATTTTCGTCTCTCCTTGTGTATTTATGAAAATGTTTTTGAGGGTTTGAGGTTAGCACTCAAATCGGATGACTGCTAACCTTATGCCCCTATTGTACGCCAGCGAAACGGAAAAATCAAGGGGTTTTGGGAGAGTTTACACATTGTTCACAACTTCGTTTTGCGCAGATAGGGGGAGAGAGTGCTAAAACGGAGGCGAAGAGAGAAGAGGGCTCGATGGCGGGCGGCGGGCGTCAGACGATGAAGTTCCCGTTGTCGTACAGGAAGCTGGAGGGGATAAAGTAGAGGTAGGGGGCGGTGATGAGGGCAAGCCGGAGCGCCGATTTCTTCGCCTGTTCAGCACTGAGGCCGGCTTTTTTCAGGATCTTCCGGTCGAGCAGGAAGATGAGGAGGCCGGCGACCACAATGGCCAGAACGACGATGAGGAACGACCCGATATGGCTGAACGGGTTGAACCCGACGCCGTAAGCGAGATCCTCGAGCAGGGCGCCGAAGGAGGTGGAATCGTCAAAGCCAACGCTCGCCATGAAGAAGCCGAACAGGATCAGAACGCCGACAAAATCGCTGAGAAAGCCCGCGAGGCAGATCTTCCAGGTGTGCCGGCGGCAGAAGGATCCCTTGTCCGGCAGGTCGCCGAGGCTCCATTTCAGGACGATCCGGTCCAGAAAATAGTTCGCGGGGATCAGAACCAGCCACAGAAGCGTCGGCCAGAACAGGATCAGCCAGATCGGGAGCATGATGTTGAAGAGCTTCACCGGCTCGCCGCGGGATGACGGCTGCGGAATCGGGATGCGGTTTCTTGGTTTCATGGGTAGCCCCTTTCTCGGTCAGTCCGGATTCCGATGCGAAAGCCCGAAATCCGTTTGAGCCTATTATACAGGAAATCGGCCCGGGTGTCAACAGCGCTGGACGGCAGAGAAAACCGGACAGCCGGTTCGGGAGCAGCTGTCCGGTGAGGATGGCGTCACATAAAGAGCGTGCGGTAGGTCTCGGCGACGAATTTGTAGTTGTCCGAGGAATATTCCTTCTCGTCCGGGATCTCCAGAAGCACCTTGATCAGCGCGGCGGGGTCGCACCATGTGGTCTCCATCACGCCCCGGATGCTGCCGCCGTCGTGCGCTTTGGCGTATTCGATGAACTTCACGGCGTTGTCCTTGTACCGCCACGGGCAGAGGACGGTGTCAAATCCGGCTTCGGCGAAGACCTCGACCGACGGATAAGCCGCCATGTTCTCGTAGTGCCAGTCGCAGATCAAAATGTCCTTCGGCAAATCGGCGATGGCCGCTTCGGTGCCGTTCTGCGAGGCTTCCCAGCGTCCGTATCCGGTGGCGGTCCCGTCGAGGAGGCGGTCGCCCCACATCATGGTCCGGATGCCCTTCGACGCGAGGAAGTCGTGGATCGCGCGCACCCAGCCGCCGAAGAGTTCGGCAGTCGATTTGTCGCGGCAGCGCGGGCACTTTGCGATCTCGAAGACCTCGTCGCAGCCGATGTGGAAGGTCTTCGCGCCGAATGCGTCCGCCATCTCCCCGACGAGATCGAGCACGACCTTCAAGCATTCGGGATCGGAGGGACAGAGCGAGCGGCAGTATTCGACCTCTTCGTCGTCGGGCGTCTCGTCGAACTGCGGGAAGCCTTTCAGCAGTCCGTCGAAGGACGCCTTCGTTTTCCCGGACTGATGGCCGAGGAGGTTCATCTTCGGGATCAGCTCGATGCCGTTTTCGTCGCAGGCTGCCTTGATCGCGGCGACGTCGCTCTTCGAGAGCGGATCGTTCGCCCGGCATTCCGGATGCGTTTCAAAGGCGTAGCGGTAGCGTGTCAGCAGAACGAGCGTGTTGATGCCGTCGGCGGCGAGGCGCTCCCTGACGAAGCGGACGAACAGATCGACGTCTTCCGGCTTCGGCGCGGTGATGCAGAGGCCGCGGAGGCTCCATGCGGATGGATAGATCATAGTGGATGCTCCTTTCGGTTGTATTCAGGATCGTGTGGACGGACAGAGGATGCTGAGGATCCTCCGCGCGTGAATCATTAGCGGAACATGACGGAATAGAGGTCAGCGTCGAACATATTGACGGAAAGCACGACCGGACGCCCGGCAAAGCGTCCGACCTCGCCGTCAAACCGGACCCTGCGGTCCGCGCTGTCGCCGAAGGTCTCCGTGGAGGTGATGCCGTTCCCTTCCATGTCCGTCAGCTTGAAGCGCATGTGACCGTAGGCGGAGGTCGAGAAATTCACGAAGAGGTCGCGGCCATCGAAAATGAAGGGCTTGGTGACGAGATTGGATTCCGGGTACACGCCCGTGCGCGACACAAAGCCGTCGAGACGGATCGAATAGCGCCATGCTTCGGGGGGATCCGGGAAGAAGCGGTTCTGCATACAGTAGAAGGAGAGCTCGTTGTCGCACCCGGGATGATGGGGCGGCGTCTCGAACATGCCGTTGGAGAAGTACACGCTGCCGTACACCCAGTTCCGCGGATGCTCCGGTCCGGGCCGCAGGAAGGCCTCGGGATAGCGGGTGAAGCGATGGCCGTCCCGGGACATCATGAAGAGCGTGTCGCTCACGGACAGGCCGAGCCGGTGATCGAGTCCCTCGCCCGCACGCTTCCGCCTCTCCTCGCTCCCGCACAGCTCGTCGTAATTCTCCGTCCACCGCGTGCGGATGACATAGCGCGACGGGAAGCCCACGAGGATGTGGTCCGCCCGCTCGTAGGGCATGATGGAGTTGATGTACATCTGCCATGCGTTCGGCGTGTCGTACTCGAGATAGTGCGCCTTCGGCCAGCTTCCGCTTTTCGGGAACAGCTCCGCGCTCTCGGAGGCGGAAATCGCCCGGATCCAGATCGGGTCCGCGGGATTGCTCGCCTGGAAATAGTCGCGGACGTACGCCCGGTATTTCCCAATGTGCTTGTCATAAAAGAGCGTGTTGACGCTGTCATAGGGCGTGCCGGGGTTTTCGGCGGGGATGGAGAACTGTCCGGCGTACCGGAAGCGGAAACCGTCCTCGCTGACGAGAAGATGAAGGCTCGAATGAGCGCTGAACATCGCCTTGATCCGCTCGCCGGGGAGGCAGTCCGGGTTCTCGTCGACGAACATGCGGAAGCCGTCGAAATGCGCGGCGACGTAGCGGTCCGGCGGATAGAGATCCGTCTCGCCGTCGCCGATGATCCCGATCAGGGCGTTGTGCTTCGAGCCGTCGACTTCGACGATGCCGAGATCGGGGCGTTCCCAGTGGATGCCGTCCGTACTGACGGAACAGATGGTTCCTGCATTGTGCGCCGTGTACATCCGGTACTCTGCCCCGTCCCGCATGACGCAGAGATAGGGGCTGGTGCCCGCTGCCCACGGCTCCTCGAACACGGTGCACTCCCGCTCAACGGGATGATGCAGCTTCAGCGGGGTGTCCGTCTTTTCGGTGTCGATCAGCCAGTCATCCCACATGGGTTCTCTTCTTGATCCGATCACGAGCGGTTCCATGATGTCAAACCTCCTTGTTTTCAATCACCAGTTCATACGAATTGAAAATCTTCTCACCACCGTCGGTTTCGAGGACTGCGGTGACGGTAAAGCGCTGCCGATGTGCGGCGTCGTCCGGGATCCGGAAGGAGAGCGCTCCGCCTTTCGCGTTGCAAAGCGGCTTCGCTTCGAGGTCTGCCGCACCGAGGACGACGAATCCTCCGCCAAACGTGACATGGATCGTCACGCGGCCGCGCACTTCCTTCTTCGTGTCGTTGAAAAGCCACGGGACGAGCGTCATGGTCTCGCCGGCAGACCAGCTGAATTTCGGGATCTCCGCTGCGCCGAGCACGTCCCTGAGTGAGTCCGCGACGGCGTAATACGCGTCCTTTTTGAAATCGGGATAGGCGATGAGCGAGTTGTTGACCGCGCATTTCCACGGCTCGCACCAGCACCAGTTGATCGCCATGGAGCAATAGGGCTTCTGGCGTCTCGCCGCTTCAAAGATCGCCTTGTAGCCGGTCCGCTGAAGCCACGCGGAGGTCTCGCACATCGCGTCCAGCGTGGAAACGTCACCGAATCGCGCGAGCGTCGGGAAGCAGAGCCAGGCGTCCGATCCCCACGCGTTGAAGGCGTGATGCGCTTCCCACGCGCTGTCCGGACCGGGTTTCGGCGGAAAGAGCTCCTCTGCGGGAATGATGCCGCGGATACAGTCCGCCGAGGGGATGCCGGGGACGCCGAATTCGGTGTAGGCGGTAGCGTGCGACTGTCCGAAGAGCGCGTACGGATCGAGCCCGGATTCGCGGTCGATGAAGGTGTAGCCGCCGTGCTTCATGCCGGAGAGCGGGGAGGTCATGTTGAAGGGGATCTCCGGCGAGAGCTCGTACGTCAGCTTGTTGAGCAGACGCAGGGCGAGGCTCTGCTCGGTCATCCCGGACCAGCTGTTGAAGAGCTCGTTGCCGCCGCACCAGAGGACGAGGGACGGATGGCGGCGGATCTTTCGGATGATGGCCGCGGCCTCCTGCTCCAGGATCCGGAGATAGTGCCCGCTGTCGGGATAACAGTTGCAGGCGAGGGGGAACTCCACCCAGAGCATGATCCCCCAGCGGTCGCAGAGGTCGTAGAAATCCTCCATCTGCACGCCCGATCCGCCCCAGCAGCGGAAGATGTTCATATTGCATTCCGCGGCAGCCCGGATTGATCCCTCGTATTCCTCCCGGGTCAGAGTACCCGTAAAGATCTCCTGATTGACGTAGTTGGAGCCCTTCGCAAAGACCTTTGTGCCGTTGAGCTCAATCTGCGCCGGGGGATTGCTGCGGGACTTCGGAAATCCCGCCGGCTCCCACCACGCACCTTCGTTCATGACGAGCCTTATGCGGCGGAACCCGACCGTGCCGGTCTTGCGGTCCCCGGAGGTGGCGACTTCATAGGTATAGAGCGCGGGATCTCCCATGCCGCGGCATTGCCAAAGGACGGGATCCGCGACAGTGAGGCGCAGGGTGGGCATATCCGGAGTGCTCCGGCCTTCAAAGACGACCTCCCCGTCCGGATCGCGGAAAACCACCTCGGCGGGGACGGCTGCTTTCACGGAGAACGTCACGTCCGCCCGCGAGAGATCGTCTGCGAGGACATAGCGGGCTTCGGCGTCGAAGATGTGGGCGTCGGTGCGGGTCTCGAAATACGTCTCATCCCATATACCGGACGGGATCACGCGCGGATGCCAGTCCCATTCGTAGGCGACGGGCGGCTTGACGCATCCGGCAGCCTGACTGCGGTGACGCGGCCTGCCCTCTGCCGCCGTGTACAGCATCGGATGGGGATGGATCTTCACGGCGAACGACGCGCCGGGATGCAGCCGATCCCCGAGCAGGTCCGTGAGGCAGAGCTCCACCCGCGAGAACATTCCTTCGTGCGTGTAAAACGTCTCGCCATCGAGCTCCAGGGACCAGAGGTAGTCGATCCCCTCCGTGACGAACCAAAGCTTTTCACCGGGCTCCGGCGCGCAGTCGAGCGTCGTCGTGTAGAACCAGGTGTACGGCTCCAGCGCGAGCATCTTCCGGTGTTCGAGACCGACGTTGAGATCTCCGGCAAACGCGGGGTGCGCGGTGATGAAATCGAGCTGGATGTTGCCCGGGACGGACGCCGGGAAGGGCGGGATGTCGGGCAGATCGGGGGACGATCCGAAAAAGGCCGGTTTGAAAATCATGAAGGAGCCTCCTTGCTTTTCGGGGACGGGAGCGTCACGGCGGGAATAACGGCCGGTCCTTTCCCCGCGCGGGCTGTTCGGTTTCATTATACAGGAAAAACAGGGGGATGTCAACGAAAAATCGGATCTTCTCAGCCGGTTCCGAAAACAAAAAGCGCCCGAAGTCCATCTGACCCGGGACACTTTCCGTTTAACATCCGAAAACCGCGGTCCTCTCCGGATGCGCTTATTTTGCCGGGATCGCGCTGTTTGCCACGATGACGTTCTGCGCCCATGCGGCCCATTCCTTCTCCACGCCGATATCATGGTAGGTCGGATAGTCCTTGGCGATCCAGCCGCCGCCGACGGAGCGGAACAGCTCGCACATCTCCTTCGCGCGGGATTCGATGAATGCTCGGTCTCCCGTCGGAAGGACCTTCTGGATATCCACGGGGGAATGGAAGCAAACGCGGTCGGCGAATTCGCCGGCGAGCACTTCCGTCGGATAGACGTCCGGCTGGTCGAACTGGAACACATCGATCCCGGCGTCGATCAGATCCTCCATGAGCGCATAGTCGTTCCCGCAGGAGTGCAGAAAGACCGCCATGCCCGCCTCGTGCGCCGCCGCTGCCACCTTGTGATACGCAGGCTTGAACAGCTCGCGGAACGATGCGGGGGACATGAAGGTGGTCTCCTGGGTCCCGAGGTCGTCTCCGAAGAACCACGCGTCGATCCCGCAGCCCGCGACGCTTCGGATGACGGATGCCTCGTATTCCGCGAGCATATCGACAAATCCGGCGACGGTTTCGGGATCGGTGATGGTGTCCATCAGGGCATTGGCGATCAGGCGGGCATCGCGCAGGACCGAGAAGAGAGACGATCCGCCGCCGAGGACGTATTTCTCGTGATGCGCGAGATCCATATCGAGGAGCGTGCGGCGGTACGCGGGATCGAATTCGGGCATGGGGAATTCATAGTCGTCCCAGTCCTGGATCGCGCCGCGGATGCATTCGCCCTTGGTCTTTCCGTTGAAACGGCCGTAAATGTTGCCGTACATATCCCGGCGCACTTCCCCGCTGAAGCCCGTGAGCTTCTTGAGTTCCGGGTAATCGCCCCACGCGTCGTAGGGATTCGGAGGAAGGTTGATGTAGCGCCTCGTGCCGACCCATATGAAGTCGGACAGATTGGCGAAGTCATACCCGAAGCGCACAGGATCGTCGTGGGCAACAAGACGGCGGATGATTTCCTTCGAGGTCATCGTGACAACCGTACCGGGCGGCACCGGCAGACAGAATGAGAACGGACGCCGCTGGATTGTCCGCTTCATGGAGGATTCCATCAACAGTATAGCACACCGCGGAAGAGAATGCAAGAGGAATCTCAAGAGAGATCCCGCTCAATCCGTCCCCCGCCACTTCTCCGGACAGACTTGACGCGCAGAGGGGAATGTGCTATAATGATCCCGAATACATCGGTTCCCCGCGGCACAGGCGGCAGAGAACGGACTGCGCCGGACAGGGGACGCACAAGGAGGACATCATGCTGAACCGCAAAGAATGCGAAGAACTGTTCGAGGCGATGCATCCGCACTTCTTCGAGCGCGAATCCATCCGGAACATGCAGCCCGAATGGGTGTGCGAGGAAATGCTGCTCGAGCTCGCGGGCTTTTCTCCGGATGACGTGAAGATCCCCGTGCCGGACGGGATCACCTTCGGCTTTTTCCACGGCGATATGGATTCGCTGCGCAAGAGCGTCGCGGAGGTCGACGAGGGCTGGGTGAAGTATTACAACCGCCCGGAGCATGCTTACTGCGCCTTTGACGGCGATCGCGTGGTGAGCTTCTGCGACGTGGACGAAATGGGCGTCTTCCCCGTCGGCGGGCGGAAGCTGAAGATCTCCGGGCCCGGATGCGTCGGGACGGTGCCGGATTACCGCCGTCGGGGGATCGGCCTGCGGATGGTGCAGGATGTGACGGAGATCCTCCGCCTCCGCGGCTTCGATTATTCCTACATCCATTGGACGGCCGTCGGCCCGTGGTACGCGAAGCTCGGGTATCGGACCGTGCTCCGCTGGAACGCGCGCGGACTGCTCGCCGAGTGAGGCCGGGGATCCCATCGATCAAATGCATACAAAAAGGATTGCGCCTCTTTCGCAGAGACGGCAATCCTTTTTCGATGTGATCATGCTGTGAGCGAAACGCCCTTACAGCCTGCGGAGTTCGCGGGTGTCGCTGACGATCATCACGCCGCCGATCACGGCAAGCAGCGCGCCGACCACCACGGAGATCAGCGGGATCACGTCATGAAGGAGGAGCTCCTCGCGCGTGGTGATGACGGGAATGCGGTACTCTCCCTGCGCGGTGCGATATACTTCGATCTCTTCGGTGTCGCCCTTTTGGGCCCGGTGATACAGGCGCGTCTTCCCGTTGTATTCCCGTCCGTCCGCGGTGTATTGCAGCTTCACGTCGCAGACTTCATACGCTTTGCCGGTCTCATCTTTTCGGGTCTTCGGCTCCGCGTAGGTGATCTCCGCCTCCACGGTCTGACGGTCCGGCGAATCGCGGTATGCGCTGTACTTCCTTCCGTTGCCGACGATCCCCACGATCCCGAGCGCGAGAAAGACGATGCCGATCACCGCTGCGATGACGGAATTGCGGATGCTCTCCCGGATCTTCTCCCGCTTTCTGTTCTTCCGATCCGCTCTTTTGCTCATATCTAACTCCTTTCGAGATGACGGCAGGCTCCCTCACGCCGCTCAGAACGGCTTGAGGTCCATGTCCGCCGTGCAGTCCGCGAAAAATTCCGCCAAAAGGTCGATGCAGTTCCGGATGTCCGCGAGGGAGCCGACCTCGTCGGGGTTGTGCATGTAGCGGAGCGGGATCGAGACCAGGGCGAAGGGGACGCCGATCCCGGTCAGGTGCATGGTGTCGCCGTCCGTGCCGGTGCTGCCGTTCGCCGCTTCGGTCTGGACCTCCATGTTCAGCTTCTTCGCGCATTCCCGAAGTCCGGCATTGAGCTTTTTGTGGATGGATGGATTGTTGCAGAGCACCGGGCCCTTGCCGACGGCGATGTCACTGGTCAGCGCCTCGCTGATGCCGCAGTTGTCCGAGGTATAGGTCACGTCGACAGCGATCGCAATGTTCGGCTTCACGCGGGAGGCGGTGAAGAACGCGCCGTTTCCGGTCGTCTCCTCGCCCGTGGTCGCAACGGAATAGCAGCCGACCGACGCGCCTTTTTTCTTTGCCTCCGCGAGCGCTTCCATGACGATATACGCGCCGATCCGGTCGTCGAGCGCTCTGCCGGTGATGCAGCCGTTGAGCAGTTCCCGCACGTCCGTGTCGAACGTCACCGTATCGCCGAGCGCCACATGGCTGAGAGCGTCCTCGCGGTCCTTCGCGCCGATGTCGATCTTGAGATCGGAGGCTTTGAGATCGCCGTTCTTGGCGATGTCCCTCGAATTGGCGACCGCACCGTAGATCACGCCGTTCTTCGTATAGATCCGCACCTTGTGGCCCGGGTAGGTCGTCGTATAGATCCCGCCGATGTTTGTCACCATCAAGGTGCCGTCGCTCCCGATGGCTGTGACCATGAGACCGATCTCGTCCGCATGTCCCGCGAGCAGCACCTTGAACGGCGCCGACGGATTGAGGATGGCGGTCACGTTGCCGAGCTCGTCGACCCGCACCTCGTCCGCCTTGTCCTGCATGTAATCGTAGATCTTCTTTTCGAGTTCCGCTTCGTTTCCGGAGACGGACCCGGTCGATAACAGTTCAAATAAGAATTCCTTGTTCACGGTAACCCCCTGTGTCAGTCGGTGCACTCAGACCCTGATCTTCTCGACCAGCGTGTTGTCCGATTCGTTGTACCAGAATCCGCGCGCCCGGACGGTGACGGTATAGTCCCCGGGCTCGAGCGGCGGGACGGTATAGACCATCTTGTCCGGCCGGTTCATGAGATAGTACGGCGACCACAGCGCAAACCGGCGCGCGACGATCCCGTCCGCATCCCGCACGATGATGACGTAGTCGTTGACGTCCTCCCCGCCGCCGTCCGCGTGATCGAAGACGACGCGAAGGCCTTCCGCGGTCTGTTCGGCACTGAGGGACGCGTCGGGCGGGAAATGCGGCGTGCCAGCCTCATGGATGCGCTTCGCGCGCGTGTAGACGAATGAATCCGGGTCCCACGGGCGCTCCACGAGCCATCCGTCGTGGAAAAACTGTCCGGTGATCACGTCGTAGGGCTTAATGAGGACGCTTCCGTCGTCGAACGCCTCCACGATCTGCATCTGCGCGGCGATCTCGCTCTCCGGCGGGAAGGTCGCATAAATCTTGTCGAATTCATCCAGCTCAAAATAGCTGAAGGTCCCGGTCCCCACGGATGTAAAATGATCCTGATGGATCGAACGGGGATCGTTGATCGGGGCGTGGGAGTGACCGGAGAAATCGATGACCTGCGGGTAGTTGGTCAAGATCGGCACGAGCGCGCCGTCTCCCCAGCCGATGCTGCCGTAGACGGTATCCGAGAGATGCGGATGCTGGAAAAAGAAGATCGGGCGCTTCGGCGTATCGGCATGGGCGATGGCCAGTTCCCGCGCCGCAAAATCCTGCTGAGGCTTGCGGAACCGGCATCCCTCGGTCGTGGTGACGGAAATGAAGTGGAAGCCCCGGATCACACGGTGCGTGTCTGCCGGCTGGCCGAACACTTCGTCAAACCGCTGGCGCGCGCCTTCTTCCCCCTCCGGTCCGTGGTATTCGTGGGACGCCAGGCTCAGGTTGACGAGCGTCTCCGGGCGAAGGCCGCGGTCCAGCGAATCCTTCACCATCTTCATCTGCGCCAGCGTGCCGGACGTGGCGAAATCCCCCACGATGTAGACGGCATCCACCGCCTTGTACGGCTGCGTGTCGGCGTAGGCGTAGAGCTGGCGGATGCCCTCTTCAAAACGCTTTCTCTCCCTGCAGCCGGGATCGTCCGAATAATGGAGATCGCTGCAGGCCATAAAACGAAGAACGACTTGCTTCATGATGTTTCCCTTTCTCGATTGGACATTGCTTTTCGGTTTCGTTCATTCCGCCGTTCCCGCGAGGGCGAGGAATTTCTTTTCGGACTGGATCTCATGGGAGAGGAATTTTCCGTCCCGGAACAGGGAGAAATTCGTCACCGGGGAAGGCGCGTTCTGCGCTTGCTCGCGGCTTTCGATGCGGATCACCTGCAGCGGGATGCCGTGCTCCTCTGCAACCTCGGCGAGACGCGGCACCCAGTAATAGGTATAGGGGCATTGATCGGAATAATGGATCACGAATCCCGTCCCGGTCACAGCGGGGTGCTTCGCGCAGTCCTTGAACCGGGGCGGCGCCGCTTCGTCCGTGAAGGGGAGGAACCACAGCTGGATCCCGGTGTCGGATTCGTCCGCGACGCGGAAGCCTTTGTATGTCAGATACTTCGGATCGGCGAGGAAGCCCTTCTTTTTCGCGGAGGACAGAATGGAAAGCCCGACCCTGCCCTGCTCCTTCGCGTCCCGGATGCACTCGTTTAAAAGATCGTTCGAGTAGCCGTGACCTTTGAGCGAGCCGGAGACCCACAGACAGTTGATGTGCATAGTTCCGTCCGCGATCATCGGCACCCAGGCGTTTTCCGCAGGCATATACTCGATGAAGCACTTCCCCCGCTCCTCGCTGCGGTAGAAGACCAGCCCTTCGCCGAAACGCGCCCTGAGCCATTCTTTTTTCCGCGCGCTCTGGTTATTCGACATGGCGCAGCAGATATGCTCCTTGTCGATGTTCTCTTCCGTGATTCTGATGTAACCCATGCGGTATCCTTTCTTTGAACCGGATCGCTCACCGCTTTTTCAGCCTGACGAGGATCGTGGTGTACAGCGGCAGCGCGAAGGTGTGGGCCCCGGAGGCTCCCCAGAAGGTTTCCTGAGCGGTGACGTCCATGTCATGCGCGGCGTCGAGCACGCAGTATGTGACGTCCACGCCCTTCTCCGACGCAAAGCCCTCCCAGCCGATCGTCAGGCTGACGGCCTGATCGTCCGCTCCCGTGCCGTCGATGGAGGGATGATCGAGATAATACGACAAGAGGATCGCCGCCTCGCTGCCGTCTTCGGATTTTGCCGCAGCGGCATGGATGCCGTGCGTGTCGGAATCTGCGCGCACTTCCGTGCCGAGATCGTAGAGCTCCCCGAACGATTTCAGCGAATAATAGGATTTGAGCGGCTTCTGCGAATAGCTGTCGAAGAGACCGTTCCACTTCACGCTGTAGCTGGCATCATAGTACATGAAGTGATCGAGCGGCGAATGCTGTGCCGTGAGCACGGAGGAGGCCACGAACGCCGAACCCTTCAGCCCGATGATCGTGTAATAGGACGTCAGCAGTTCTTCCCGCGTCCATGCCCGCACATAGTTCCACTCGTTCAGGATCAATTCGGCGTCGGGATAGCCGTACCGGTCGGCGAGCTCGCGCGCTTTTTCCGCATCCCGCGCAAAATCGTCCGGTTCACGGCCATAGTGGTGGAAGGAGAAGAAGTCCATCGGGGCGGGATCGGCGGGATCGCGCGTGATGTACCGGAACAGCCCTTCGACGAGCCAATGGTTGAAGACGTACGACGCGGCGGGACCGCCGATTTTGAGATCCGGGAAGCACTTTTTCAGATGCCGGACGGCGGTGTCGTAGAGCGGGAAGAAGTCCTCGACGGGCGCGTCCCAGCATTGCGGATTCACATCGGGTTCGTTCCAGATCTCCCAGTATTCGATGCCGTAATGGTGGCCGTCGGCCCATCCCTCGTTCATGTGCCGGATGATGTGCTCGCAGATGCGCGCCCATTTCGCATAATCCTTCGGCGGGATGGAGCCGTAACGCTTCGATTCGTGCTCGATCCGGTTCCCGAGGCGGTAGAAGACCTTCGTCCCCGAGGCGAGGATGTTCTCCATGTATTCGTCCGTCAGATCGAAGTCGTAGGAGGCGGGATCGTTCTCGTCCGCGTCGAAATCGGGAAAGATGGCCAGGATATCGACGGTGTGAGGTCCGCCGTAAGCGGGTGTGAAGGAAGCGTCGTGCGTGCGCGCGAAGGGGAATTTAGCGGCGGCGTAATCGTCGAAATTCCCGAAGCTGTGCGCCTGCGGGACGATGGGGCCGTTGTTGACGCTGTGCATGGGTTTGATTCTGCCTGTGATGGTCTGAAAATCCACGTTGATCTGAGCCATGGTCGCTGCTCCTTGTTCCAAAAGTCACGGCAGGGCGGAGGACGCCTGCTTGATGCTCTTATTATACCCTGCGGGGGAACGGTTGTCAAGGATTGTTCCGAAAGCCGGGAGGCTTTTTGCTCCGCTGTGCAAATCGGACGGCCATTTTCACAGATCCCCTTGCCAAGCGCTTCGTTTCGTGATATACTATGGCAGACAGCATCCGCGCCGCCTTGTCCCGAGAGGCCGCGGATCGCACCGGCAAGCCATCCATCACACTTCAGAGGAGGTCTTCTCATGAGAATCCTATTCCAGGGCGACAGCATCACCGACGCCGGCAGAAGCCGCGAAGACTACCACGATCTCGGCTACGGGTATCCGAAATACACCGCCGAGCTGATCAAAAACCGCCATCCCGGCACCGCATTCGAGTTCATCAACCTCGGCATCGGCGGACACCGCGCGGAGAATCTGCGGGACCGCTGGCAGACGGACTGCATCGACCTTCAGCCGGACTTCGTCTCGATCATGATCGGCATCAACGACACCTGGCACCGCGCCGGGGATCGGAACTGGATGCCCCACGAATACTTCGAGGAATGCTACCGCTACCTGCTCACGGAGATCCGGGCAAAGACCCGCGCGAAGATCCTCCTGATCGAGCAGTTCCTTCTGCCCGTGCCGGACAAGGAATTCTTCCACATCGACCTCGATCCGAAGATCCAGATCACGCGGAAGCTGGCGCGCGAATATGCGGACGCGTTTCTCCCGATGGACGGGCTGTTTGCGTCCCACTGCATCGGTGAAGCGCCGACCGCATGGGCGGCAGACGGCGTTCATCCGACGGAAGCGGGCGCGAGACTGATCGCCGGATACTACGCCGACGCCTTCGACAAGCTCTTCGGGCAGCTGAAATAAGGCAAATCCACCGGTATTCGACGAACGACCGTAAAAAAAGGAGCCGTGCATAACGCATTGCTCCTTTTCTGTTTGTTCGTGTTCGGCGCAATTCCTGCGGGAGCCGTCACGGCGTCTCTTCGGTAAAGCTCTTGATCGAGCGCTCCATCGCTTTCATCACGAGCTTTTCCTTCTTCTGATAAACGGACGCGATGTCGCGGCTTTCGCTGTCGAGCAGTTCGCGCGGCAGGTGGGTGATGTCGCCCCAGTCGAAGCACGCGCCGACGTCATACAATACGGAGTTGAAGATGATCTCGAGGGACGCGCGGGATTCCTCGTCCCGGGTCGTCTTGCCCTTCAGATAGCTGTCGTAATAGGCGGGGGTCAGCGTGTTCTTCCCTTCCGCGCCGAGCGAATCGAGCACCCATGCCGTCCGGGACAGCTCGAGATTCGTGACGGGGATCAGGCAGGCTGCCGCGGGACCGAAGTTGACCATCACATGATAGTCGTCCTGTGCCTCGTCGAACAGCGGCAGGGGGAGAATGCCGAAGTCGTGGTCCATTTCGCGCAGCCCCTCCACATGGTGCAGTTCCATGCAGCAGAACAGCCCCTGATCGGCGAGGAACATCTTTTCGTATTCCCACGGGTTTTTGCTGCAGTTGGCCGAGATCTGCGGATTCAGGAGGAGATCGGCGTATTTGTCCCAGACAGAGACGGTCTTTTCACTGTAGAAGGTCAGAACGGGCAGGTCGTTTTCATCCTTCGTCGCGTACGACACCCCGGAGGCGATGAAGGCGATGCGCGCGGTATCCCCCGAATAGACAAGCCCGTAACGGTCTTTATCGTCATACACACCGTTGCCGTCGAGGTCTTCGGACACCGCGGAACAGAGCGCCGTCAGCCGGTCCACCGTCCAGGTCTTTTCATCGACCATGGCATAGGGGCTCTCCAGCTGATAATTCGTCCCGAGCGCCTTGTTGTAGTACAGCACGCGGATGGATTTGCGGTAAAGGATGCTGATGTCCCCCGTGATCTGGTAGTTCCGGTGGTTGACGGAAAGCTGGGTAACGCAGTTCTGATCCCACCACGGCGCGCTGAGCTCCAGATCGTCGATCTGATTCAGATCATAGATCATCTTCTTCTCCGCGAGGGAAAAGCTGTCCTGCAGACCGACGAAACCGGCATCGTAGGCATCGTCGCCCGACTGCACGCTCGTGTACATCGGCGTATAGCAATATGCGCTTTCCGGACAGGTCACGATCTCCACGTTGAGCGCGTCCTCCACGGTGAGCTTGCGGCGGTAAACCGCGTCGTTCAACACGTCCCCCGTGAGCTCCTCGGCGAAGAAGTCCGCGTCGTGCCACACGGAGCTCGACCCGTCGTACACGAGGATGCGGAATCCGTAGCCGCCGAGATCGGTCCCGGCCGGGATCTTTGCCGCGAAGACTTCCGCCTCATCGTCCTGCTCATCCGCGGCAGGCTGGACGTTCTCCGGTACGGATGGATCCTGCGCATGCTGCTCGCCGCCCGGCTTTTCGGAGCAGGCACTGAACGTGAGCGCCAGCATCAGGACGGCGAGGATCAAACACAACTGCTTTTTCATCGTACGAATCCTTTCTCATGAATCATGCTGTCAAACGGTCTCCCGGTCCGGCGCGATCCGGTTTCGGCGTCGGAAAAGCGGAAGCTGCCCGGCAGCCGGTCTGTCTGCGGAGCAGGTTTTGTCCGTTTTTATTATACCAGAGGATCCCTCGTTTTTCAACCGTTTTGAAAGCTTTTTGTGAATAAAAATACAAAAATCCCCTTCCCTGTGCCGGGACGGCAGAAAAAACCTCACCGCGCTATGCCTGAACACAACGCGGCGAGGTGCCATGATTCATTCAATTCTGCCCATCACGGGCGGGAGCTTATCTTCTCTTCGAGATCCAGGCAGAGCCGAGGATGGTGACGAGCACGATCATGCCGCCGCCGATCATCGAGCCGCAGCCGGACTTCGCGGTCTCAGCGGGCTTTTCAGCGGGCGTTTCGGTCGGGGTCTCAGCCGGAGTCTCAGCGGGCGTCTCGGGTTCGGGTTCCGCAGCCGGTTCTTCGGCCTTCGGTTCCTCTGCCTTCGGTTCTTCCGCCTTGGGCTCTTCCGCCTTCGGTTCCTCCGCCGGACGTTCCGCCGTGCCGGGCTTGCCGTAGAATTCGACTTCCGCAACGTCGCCGTGCTTCAGCCAGTTGATGTAGCGGAACATCTTGTAGCCGTAGTTGTTGTCAAACTCGGTCACGATGTTGTATTCCGTTGCGGAGGGAGCTTCTTCCTCAGATTCCCAGAGGGTCTCCCACTCCTCGCCGTCGTTCGAGCCTTCGATGGAGCCGCCGTAGAAGCGGTCAAGGAAGGTGGAGCGGGACAGGATCGCAACCTTTTCGAGGATGTAGGGTTCGTCGAATTCCATGCCGCAGTAGCCGTCGCCGACGCCGAGCGGATCGAAGAAGGTTTCCGCCTTGCCGTCGAATGCGGAAGCTGCGCCGGAGCCAGCCGTGCCGTCCCAACCAGTCTCGTTGCCGATGATCTTGCCCATCATGAAGTTGCCGGATTCACCGGATGCCGGGTAGCCGGACGCAGGAGCCGCAGCAGAAGCGCCGCCGGTCTGCGTGAAGGGGAATTCAAACGTGGAGTCGACCAGGCCGCCGTTTTCGTCGATCGCAAAGATCTTGATGACGTGATCGCCCGCGCCGACCTCGGAGACGTCGATCGCAATGTCGAAGCCTTCCGCTTCTTCATGGATCACGGCCTTGACGTCAGGTCTGTCCTGAATGAAGTCTTCGGACTTCACGGCAGCGCCGCCGTCGATGGTGTACGCATAGCCCTGGATCGGGGTGCTGATGTGGGTCCAGCCGCGGACCTCGAGCTGCACGATGTCGCCCTCGACCGGGTTATCGGCGAGCCACACGTTCGCGCTGCCGTCGACCATCATCTCGCCGTCGACGAAGATGGTGTCAAAGGACTTCGCGAGCAGCTCGGCGGAGGAAGCAGCTGCGGGAGCCGCGCCCATGTCGCCGACCTTGCGGAGGAAGAAGTAGTCGAAGTAGAGGGTCTTGAGGGTGGAGTCGTCGTGGCCGTCCGGCAGGCCGAGGGTCAGCTTGTGGGTTCCCTTGGTGAGCGGGATGGTCAGGCCGGTGATGAACTGTTCGAGCTGCTTGTCTTCGTTTTCGTAGTCAAATTCGAGGCGGACCCAGTCGGAGTCGTCGACCTTCACGTTGGTGGCGCGGGGAACGGATTTTTCCCATGCCATCAGGCAGATCGCGACCTCGTAGGTGCCGTCTTCCTTGACCTCGAACTCGACGGAGTAGTCGCCGAGCCCGTCGTTCTTCAGATAGACGTAGTAGGAGCCGTCGTTGCAGCGGGCGTTGGACTCCCCGGCGACCCAGGTGTCCTCGAATTCGATGTCATCGGAGGAGGAGTGCCAGTCGGGATCGTCGAAGGAGGCGGTGAAGTTCGTGTTCGTCCAGTTGCCGGGCGTTCCAGCAGCGGCAGGAGCGGAAGCCGTGCCTGCGCCGCCGAGGGTCGCAAAGCCCCAGCACGCGGAGTTGTTCGAGGCGTCGTCGGTCTCGTCGGACCAGCCGAGGCAGTAATCGCGGGTCCCGCCGGGGATGGAATCGTTGTACTGGAAGTCGAGGGTGAATTCCGTGCCTTCCTTCAGCGCGAGCTCACGGGGAACGTACTTGAACTCGATGACGCAGGTCGTGGCCGTCGGGAAGGTGTAGGCTAATTCGTAGTCCGCCGGGGTCGCGCCCTTGCGGGGGATCAGTTCCCAGCCGTCCTCGGGGATGAGGGCGATCTGGGCCTGCTGATCGGTCCACGTCGGGTCGCCGTCGCCGATCTCGTCGATGTAGAGATAAATGGCGTCGTTTTTCCAGTCGCCGACGGAGGAGTCGAACGCGAATTCGTTGTCGGTGATTTCAAAGAGGAAGTAGAGCGCGGTGTTGTCGTAGAGCGCGGAGGCGTACACGGAGCAGTCTTCCGGGAGGGTGTACGCGTCGACCTTTCGATCGCCGGCCTTGCAGTAACCGAGCTGCTGGCGGTCCGCCGTCGCCCAGATATCGTCGATGACGCCGTCGATCTTCGGGGTGCCGGTCGCGATGATCATCTCTTCGCCGAGCGCGGAGGCGCCGACCGCGAGAGAAATCGTCAGGACTGCCGCGAGGATTGCGCAGAGCAGGATACGTTTCATACAGAGGGTTCCTTTCTATAATAATATTTGAATGGTGTATCGCTGATTTCATTATAGCCCATACCCGTCATTTTGTCAAGGGATTCGTGCGGGTTTCACAAAATAGTTTTATGGATTCATGCATATTCCGTCCGTGGTGCAGCGCCGCCAGTATCCGTCCGGAAGAGGATTCCCGCCGATCCGTGAAATTCAAAAATCCTATTGACAAAGCGAATGAAATCTGGTATGATGAGACCAAATAGCACGTTTCGCGTTCCCGTGAACTTTAGGAGGAAGCACCATGAAGCCCATCGGACAGGCCATCAGAGAGCGGCTGCAAAAAGCGATCCGCGCGATCGAATCCCGGGCGGCGCATCCGAAGGAGATCCGGAGCAGAGAGGACACCTATCCGTTCGTCCTGCTCGTCATCGCCGTCATCCTCGGCTGGGGCGTGGTCAAGACCCGCAACCTCGAAGGCGCGCTCGTGCTCGTCAAGTGGTTCCTGATCTGCCTCTTCATCGCCGTCATCTCCGTGTACGGGACTTTGTACATCGCGCGGCTGCTGTGGGACAGGAGGCACGGATCGAAGACGACGCCGTACCATATCCAGACCAAGCCGAAGCGGGAACGGACCGCTGTCCCCGCGGCGGAGAAGAGAGACCGGCGGGAGGAGACCGGGCCGCGTCTGCTCTTCCCCGAAGGCACCTGCCGGGCGCCGCTGCCGGAGGGCTATGCCGAGGCTTACGACGCGGCGCTCGGGATGGCCCTCTCCCCATCGGACACGGACGGCGTCCCGCTCTACACGGAGGATCCCGCCGTCATCCGGTATCGCGCGGACCTGTTCCGGGAGCTCTATGAAAACCGCGCGCTCGCCGACGTCCTGCGCCGCTTTGCGGATTCCTATCCGGTGAGCCTGTCCGACCGATCCTTCCGCGAATCGCTCGGCGACATGAAGGCGCGGCAGGAGGCGGTGAAAACGCTCGCAAAGGACCTCGGCCCCCTCGTTCCGCGCTCCGACGCCATGAAAACGCTCAAACGGTTCCTCTCCGACCGCTCCGGCGAGATCGAGAGGGCGGAGGCGGCGTTTGCCGAGCTGCCGGAGGATCTGTTCCGCGTGCAGAGCGTGACGCTCGCGGTGAACCTCGACAGCGGCGGGTACGCGCATGAGGCGGGGATCGTCGCGCTGCACACCGAGCCGTTTGACGATCGGGACGCGACGCCCCTCCTCCGCCCCGATCCCGAGCGGTATGATCTGACGCTGGACTTCAACCGGGAGCTGATGGGCTGCGTCGACCGGATGCTCGCGGAATCGTTCCGGCGTCTGCGGATCCGGCTGGAGGATCTGCGCGAGGCGGAGCTCCCGGACGGGATGACGGACGACATCCGCTTCGCCGCGGCGTTCACGGATTTTCTACGGTCCCTGGACGGCGTCGAGGTGCGCTTCGGCAGCGCGGACACGCACGACAGCAGCGCCGATCTCGCGTCGTTCTTCCGGCAGCGGAGCCTCGGCTATGAGGCGAAATGGCACGCAGACGGATCCGGCGTCACCGCCCGTGCGCTGCAGCCCTTCGGGTGCGGGGTGTACATCCGGAATTAAAACCGGTCGAAGAAGCCGCGGCGGTCCCTGTGAATCCGCGGCGGTTTTTCGGCATATCGCGCCCGGCCCGCTTGACATCCTCCCGCCGGGGGTGCTATAATGAAACCGGAGAATCCCGATGCAGGAGGCAGCCATGAACGTTTCAAGAACCTATTCCCTCGGCGAATACATCCGCCCGCTCTGGAAGGGGAACGTCGTCGCGCACGAATCCGTCCTGTTCCGCGAGGATGAGCGGGAGGCCAAGCTCGCCTTTCCGATGGACGAGATCCTCGGGGTCTTCTCGGCGGATCTCACGACCGAATTCGAGGAGGGCCGGGACTGGCTCCTCCGAAACGGCGCGCTCGTGCGGCCCGAGGGCTCGCGGATGCCGTTCATCCCGCTCGATCGCTTCTATCCGGCAGAACACCGGGACGGCGCGGACTTCGGCTGCCGGGAGGAGGGACACCCCTTCCTCGGCTTCGGCGAAGGGGACACGATGATCCGCTACATGGTCGACGTGACCTACCGCCACGCGGCTCCCTGGGACGGTCCGATCCCGCCGCCGCAGACGGACAAATGCGCGCGGTTCCTCTCGAAGCTCGGACGCGGCGAGGAGGCGACGATCCTCTTCTACGGCGACAGCATCACGACCGGGGCGAACTCGTCCGGCGTCGTCGGGGTCCCGCCCCATGCCGAGCCCTTCCCCGTCATGACGGCCCGGGCGCTCGCGGAGAAATACGGATACGCGCTTTCGATCGACGTGGTCCCCTACGGGCCGCTCGACGAGGTGACGATGACCGGGGGCCGCGTGCTCCACTACGTCAACACCGCCGTCGGCGGAATGGAGTCGAAGTGGGGGCTCGAGAACGTCGGGGCGCGTGCCGTCCGCTATCAGCCGGATCTGATGATTCTCGCGTTCGGCATGAACGACGGCTGGCGCACGCGGGAGGAATTCATGGCGCTCACCAAAGAGATCGTCGGGACGGCAGAGAAGGATTCCCCCGGCACCGACATCCTCCTGCTCTCCTCGATCCTGCCGCATTGGCGCGCCGCGGGCTTCTGGGCGCACCAGATCGAATACGAGGACGGGCTTTGGGCGTTCGCCGCCGGAGAGGAGCACGTCGGGGTCGCGCCGATGACCTCGATGCACCGGCACCTCTTGCAGCGCAAGGAATACTATCACGCGACCGGCAACAACATCAACCATCCGAGCGACTTCATGGCGCGGGTCTACGCGATGACCCTCTGCGCCGCGCTCGGCATCGAATAAGGAGGACAGCATGAATCGGTTTCCCATCGGCTTCTGGAACTACACCAGAACGGGCGATCTCGGCCCGGAGGCGGTGAAGGACTGGGCGGACCTCGGCATGACGTTCGCCATCAGCCCGGAATTCTACGACAGCTGCGACAAGGCGGCCCTGCTCGCGATCCTCGACGCGTGCGAAAAAGAAGGTCTCAAGGTCATCGTCAGCGACGCGCGCGCCCGGTGGTGGTCCGGCGGCGATACGGAGGAGGGATGCGAGGCGGCCTTCCGCGCGGCGTACGAGGACTTCGGTCACCATCCCGCGGTGATCGGCTTCCACGTCGGCGACGAGCCCACCACGGACGAGCGGTTCGCGGCGGCTGCCCGTGCCTGCCGGGTCCAGCAGAGGGTCGCGCCGGAGCTCACGCCCCACCTCAATTTCCTCCCCTACTGGAAGGGTCAGGAGGAGACGATCCTCAAGGCGCCGACCTTCGAGGACTGGGCGCGGCGGTTCGTCCCCGAGGCGGGGCTGAAGATCCTCTGCTACGACTGCTACACGCAGATGAATCCCGAGGAGGCGGGCGTCCACCAGTATTTCACGAATCTGTACAAGTTCGCGTCCGGCGCCGAGGCCGCGGGGATCGATCCGTGGACGACGCTGCTCTCCGTCGGGCATTTCCGGTACCGCGTCCCGTCGGAGGACGATCTGCGCTGGCAGCTCAACACCGCGGTCGCGTCCGGCATGAAGGGCATTCTGTGGTTCTTCGTGTATGAGCGCGCGCCCGTGTCGAATTACCGCCTGCCGCCCATCGACGAATTCGGCGAGCGGACCGAGACCTTCGCGCATCTCTCCCGCGTCAACCGCCACTTCCTGCATCAGTTCGGGGACTTCTTCCTCCGTGCAGAGCACCGCGGGACGTACCACACCGTCAAGGCGTACGGCGAATACCCGCTCTTCGAGGCAGGAAGGACCGATCCCGTGCTCCTCGACGTGACCTGCGGACAGGGGCTCCCCGCCGTCGTCGGCTTCTTCGACCTGGACGGCCGTCGCCACGTCGCCGTGGTCAACAATTCCTGGACGGAGAGCGGTCTCTTCGTGCTCCACGTCTCGAAGGACGCCCCGGTCTTCGAGCGGTTCACATGGGACCGGACGTATGTCCGTCTCAAAGACGCCTCCTGGGACGCGCATTATGCCGAGGGAGAGGACGAGATCACCGGCGGCGACTGGCTCGCGCCCGGACAGATGAAGGTCTACCGGATCTCGTGACAAATCGCGCCACACCCTCAGAAATCGGCAAAAACCGGTTGACAGCGACGCAAATTCATGGTATCATGGAAACGGAGCCGGAACGCGGGGGATCCGCTTCCGCGCCGTCCGGCATCCGGAACCATCCAACATCCAAGGAGGACGAAACCGATGGAAATGATGTTTTACCGCTGCGAGACCTGCGGCCAGATCATCGCGGTCGTGAAGAAAACCGGCGTGCCCGTGATGTGCTGCGGCAAGCCGATGAAGCAGATCATCCCCGGCACGACGGACGCCGCCGTCGAAAAGCACGTACCTGTTTTTGAAGTAGAAGGCAACTGCGTGACCGTCCGCGTCGGCAGCGTCGCGCATCCGATGCTCCCAGAGCATTACATCGAATGGGTATCGCTCCAGACGAAATTCGGCAACCAGCGCAAAGCCCTGAATCCCGGCGACAAGCCCGAGGTCTGCTTCGCGCTCTGCGAGGGTGACGAGGTCGAAGCCGTCTACGCCTACTGCAACCTCCACAGCCTGTGGAAGGCGTAAGCGCGGACCGGCAAAGTGAACAGAAAAACGCCTGCGGTTCCCATTGCGGATCGCAGGCGTTCTGTTGTTTTCTGCGGTTTGACGGATCACTTCTCGATCCGGATGACCGGGGCGATGGGGTTGTGTCCCCTGAGGATCTCGGGCACCTTCACGACGAGGCCCGCGTCCGTGCGCTCGAAGGCGAGTTCCCCGCCGAGCGAAAGAAGTGTCAGGCGGTTCGCCTCATGCGGCCACGGGATCGTGAGCGTCTCGCCGAGGCGTTCTCCCTCCGGCAGGCGCACGAGGGCGTAATACACGTCGCCCTTCTTCGTGAAGGCGGTGGTCCCGTCCTCGTTCGGGTCGGCCAGCCGCGTGCCGTAGATCGCCTCGCCGTTCTCGCGGAGCCAGTCGCCCATGCCGTCGACCGATTTCACGGCGTCCGCGGGGAGGGTCCCGTCGGGCTGCGGCGCGATGTTCAAAGCAAGGTTGCCGCCGCGGCAGACGACGTCGATCAGAAGATGCACGAGCTGACGGGAGGTCTTGTAGCGCTCATTGAAGCGGTAGGAGACGGCGTACCCGACGGTGACGCAGCTCTCCCACGGCACCCGGATCGGTCCGGCCGGGACGCTCTGCTCTGGCGTGATGTAGTTCTCGTTCTCGCCGCCGACGGTGCGATCCGCCGTGAGGAGGGTCGGGTTGATCTCGCGGGCCTTCTTCACGAATTCGGAGAGGCGGATGTCCTGGCCGTTGCTCGGGCGCACCTGTCCGCCGTCGAGCCAGAGGATGTCGATCGGCCCGTAGTCCCGCACAAGCTCCATCATCTGGTTGTGCGTGAATTCGACGAACTTTTCCCAGAGCTCGGGGTGTTCGGCGGGCTTGTAGGTCGGGTTGCGGTCCGCGGCGACCGGCTTGTCCATCCCCGGGGTCCAGTACCACGGGCAGTGCCAGTCGGGCTTCGAGAAGTACGCGGCGATGGCGATCCCGCGCGCGCGGAAGGCGTCGAACACGGCCTTGGTGACGTCGGCGTATTTGTGCGTATGGAACGGGCAGTCGGGCGAGGTGGTCTTGTAGTCGGTGTACCGGGAGTCGAAGAGGCAGAATCCGTCGTGGTGCTTCGTCGTGAAGATGAAATAGCGGAAGCCGTTGCGCGCGGCAACGTCTGCCCAGACCTCGGGACGGATGCGGGCGGGATTGAAGCACTTGTTGAGATTCCGGTACTGCTCCTTGATGATTTCCGGATCGCTCTCCCAGTCGACCTCGTTGCGGCTCCATTCGGCGTCCCCGTCGACGAGGGGCCACGATTCGCAGAGCCCGAGCGTCGAATAGATGCCGAAATGCATCATCAGCGCGAGCTTCTGATCCTGGAACCACTCCAGTTTCTCCCGGATCCGGGGATCGGCGGGAACTACGTATTCGTCCTCGCGGCTGCATCCGTGCATCCCTTTGATGATTGCGTCTGCCATGGGTTCCTCCTTGTGGGATTATGGTTGTAGGGTATCGGAAAAGCGCTCCGTCATGAGCGTGACGCGGTTGTGCGCGACCGACGCGAGCCCGCCGGACGTGACGGAGGAAAAGATCTCGCGTCCTTCGGCGAACGCCCGCACGGGTCCGGGAGCGACGGCGATGAGCGCGGGAACATGTCCCCTGCGGATGCCGACGCTGCCGCCCGCATGCCTGCCGTCCCGGCTGTCGCACGCGATCAGGTGCACGGAATCGCAGCGGACGGAGACGGGTTCGCGGTCGGGAGCGGAGAGGATGAGGGTGACGGGGAGCTCTGCCATCTCACGCCTCCCCGGCAGCCGCCCGGCGCACGTCGTCGATGGTCCCCGCCATCAGAAACGCCTGCTCCGGGTACGCGCCGCATTCGCCGCCGAGGATCGCCTCGAAGCCCTCGATCGTGTCGGCGATCTTCACATACTTCCCTTCGATGCCGTTGAAGGCCTCCGCGACGTGGAACGGCTGGCTCATGAACCGCTGCACGCGCCGCGCGATCCGCACGGTCTCCTTGTCCTCTGCCGAGAGCTCGTCCATGCCGAGGATCGCGATGATGTCCTGCAGCTCGTTGTACCGCTGGAGGACCCGCGTCACCTCTCTGGCGCAGCGGTAATGCCGGTCGCCGACGATATCAGCCGCGAGCATCCGGGAGGCGGATTCGAGCGGGGAGACCGCCGGATAGATGCCGAGCTCCACGATGCTGCGCGAGAGGACTGTCGTCGCGTCGAGGTGGGAGAACGTCGTCGCCGGGGCCGGGTCCGTCAAGTCGTCCGCGGGGACGTAGACCGCCTGCACCGACGTGATCGAGCCGTTCTTCGTCGAGACGATGCGCTCCTGCAGCTTGCCCATCTCGGAGGCGAGCGTCGGCTGATAGCCCACCGCGGAGGGCAGGCGTCCGAGCAGCGCGGAGACCTCGGAGCCGGCCTGCGAGAAGCGGAAAATGTTGTCGATGAAGAGGAGCACGTCCTTGTGTGCGTGCTCGCGGAAATACTCCGCCATGGTGAGTCCGGCGAGCGGGACCCGCAGTCTCGCCCCCGCCGTCTCGTTCATCTGGCCGAAGACGAGCGCGGTCTTCGAGAGTACCCCGGACTGCTTCATCTCGTTCCAGAGGTCGTTGCCCTCGCGCGAACGCTCCCCGACGCCCGCGAAGACGGAATACCCGTCGTGCTCGAAGGCGATGTTGCGGATGAGCTCCATGATGAGCACGGTCTTGCCGACGCCCGCGCCGCCGAAGAGCCCGATCTTGCCGCCTCTGGCATACGGCGTCATGAGGTCGATGACCTTGATCCCCGTCTCGAGGATCTCGTTCGCCGTCACGATCTCGGTGAACCGGGGCGCGCGGTGATGGATCGGCCAGCGTTCCTCGGTCTCGATCTTCCCCGTCCGGTCGATGGGATCGCCCATCACGTTGGTCATGCGTCCGAGGGTGGCGTCCCCGACCGGAACGGAGATCGGCGCGCCCGTGTCGACGGCCTTCATGCCCCGGGAGAGGCCGTCCGTCGGCTGCATCGCAATGCATCGGATCTCGTGCTGATTCAGGTGCTGCAGGACCTCAAGGGTGAAGACGGTCCCGTCCGGGCGCGGGATCTCCACGGCGTGAAAGATGTCGGGCAGATCGAGATCGTCGAACAGAACGTCGACCACCGGCCCGTTGATGCGCGTGATGATGCCTTCTTTTTCGTTCAGCATGGGTTCGTCCTCCTTCCGGGTTTATTCGGGTCTGCCGCGCAGATTGCCGCCGGACGTTTCGATCACGCTCGACGTCACCTCGCTCTGGCGCAGGCGGCTGATGTCGGCGGAAAGCTCTGCGGACGAGGTCTCGGCGTTGTCATAGGCCGCACGCATGGTCACGAGCGTCGCAGCCTGGCTCCCGGCCCCCGCTTCGAGTACGCGGGCGTAGAAATCCGCTCCGACGCACGCCGCGGCCGCCTGGCAGAGCACGGTGTCGCGGTCCGGCAGAAAGAGCGCGTCCCCGCCGCGGATCTGTGACCCCGACGGCTGCATCGGCAGCAGCGGGAACCGGTCCGGGACCTGGGTGAGCATGTTGACGAACCGCTGCCAGAGGATCGTGACGGAGGAGATCTCCCCCGTCCGGAGCATGTTGACCGCCTTTTCGAGGATCCGGCCGGCGTCCTCGTACCGGATCGCGTCGGCGAGGGTGAATTCCGAGACGGGCTCGATCCCGCGCTCGCGAAAATGTGCGGCGGCGTGCCGTCCCGCGACGAAGAGGCGGAATTCTCCCGCTTCGGCGAGGATCGCGTCCGCGTAATCGTACAGGTTGATGTTGTAGCCGCCCGAGAGGCCCCGGTCCGCGCCGAGCACGATGAAACAGGGCGGCGCCCCGGGATCCGTGACGGGATATGCCGCCCCGAGCGCGTCGCCGAAGCGGTCCCGCATTTCGTCACAGGCTTCCGCATACGCCGTGAAGCGGGCGAGCGCGGCGTTGAACCGGGCGTATCCGGCTGCCGCCGCCGTCTTCATCGCGCCCGCCATCTGGCCGGTCATCCGGACGCTGTCAAGCCGTTTGCGCAGTTCGCGGAGCGATGCCATCAGGCGGCCTCCGTTTCCTCTGCCCGATCGGCGAGGCAGTCTTCCACGGCATGACGGAGCGATTCCGCCTGCTCAGGCGTGAGCTTCCCCCCGCTGAGGAGCCATGCGGTCTCCGTCGGGTGCTTCGCTTCGAGGCGTTCGGCGAGCGCGTGTCCCCAGTCCTCCATGTCCTCCAGGTCGACGTCCTCCGCCAGTCCTTCGGAGACGGCGAAGATGAGGAGGACCTGCTTCCAGTCGGGGAGCGGATCGAACCGACGCTGCCTGAGCGCAGCCATCATCCGCCGCCCGGACGCGAGGACCTTCCTCGTCGCGGCGTCCACGTCGGAGCCGAACTGCGTGAAGCCCGCGAGCTCGCGGTACTGCGCGAGATCCATGCGGAGGCGCGAGGACACCTGCTTCATGAGCCGGGTCTGCGCCGCGCTTCCCACGCGGGACACGGACAGGCCGACGTTGACCGCCGGACGCTGCCCCTCGTTGAAGAGGTCGGAATCGAGGAAGATCTGGCCGTCGGTGATCGAGATGACGTTCGTCGGGATATAGGCGGAAATGTCGCCCGCCTGTGTTTCGATGATCGGGAGCGCGGTCACGGAGCCGCCGCCGTTTTCGGGCGAGAGCTGCGCGGCGCGTTCGAGGAGCCGGGCATGGAGATAGAACACGTCGCCCGGATACGCCTCTCTGCCGGACGGACGTCCGAGGAGGAGCGAGAGCTCGCGGTATGCCACGGCGTGCTTCGAGAGATCGTCGTACACGATCAAGGCGTCCTGCCCCTTGTACATGAAGTATTCCGCCATCGCGGCTCCGGCGAACGGCGCGATATACTGGAACGACGCCGATGACGAGGCCGGGGCGCAGACGATGGTGGTGTAGTCCATCGCGCCGACCTTCGTCAGCCGGTCGCGGATCTCCATGACGGTCGAATCCTTCTGCCCGATCGCCACATAGATGCAGACCGTGCCGGTGCCCCGCTGATTGATGATCGCGTCGATGGCGATGGAGGATTTCCCCGTCTGGCGGTCGCCGATGATGAGCTCGCGCTGGCCCTTCCCGATCGGGACGAGGGCGTCGATCGCGCGGATGCCGGTGTGCAGCGGACGGGAGACGGCGGCGCGGTCCGGGATGGAGGGCGCGGGACACTCGATCGGGCGGCGTTCGTGCTCGAAGATGCGGCCACGGCCGTCGAGGGCATGTCCGAGGGGATCGACCACGCGCCCGAGGAGGTCCTCTCCCACGGGAACGCTCGCGATCCGCCCGACCCGGCGCACCTTCGTGCCGCTCTCCACGCGCTCGTACCGGCCGTAGATCACGCAGCCGATGCGGTCCGCTTCGATGTCGAGGACCATGCCGCGCTCCCCGCACTCGAATTCCACGACCTCGCCGTACATGATATCGGCCAGACCGTCCATCCAGCAGATGCCGTCGGAGACGCTCAGCACGCGGCCGAGCTGGAATTCGCTGATCCCGCCGTCCATCGAGGCGATCCCCTCGAAGAGGTCGCGGATCACGGTGTCGGCGTCCTCGTTCCCGGAGAGCTCGCGCTTTTCGAGATCGCGGCGGAGCTGATAGAGGCGGTCCGCCACGGTGAAGTCATACACGGTGTCGCCCACGCGGAAGCGCAGGCCGCCGATGAGCTCGGGATCCTCCTTGACCCAGTAGGAGGGCCTGCCGCCGATTTGTGCGAGCATCTCTTCCGCGCGCTCGCCGATGCGGTCGACGATCGACTGCGGGAGGGGATGGGCGGAGGTGAGGGTGACGTAGAGCTGATCGTGGTGTCTCAGGTAGGCGACGTCGCCGGGGGTTATCTCCATCCGCCGGATGATCTCGTCGGCGAACGCCTCTTCCTTCGCGCGGATCGCGGACCGATACGGCTCTTCGAGCGTCAGCTTCGCCGCGCGCGCGACGATCTTATCGATGAGGCGGGCGCGTTCGTCGGCGAGCATTTCGCGCCGCAGACCGAGCATGGTGTCCTCAGCGCTCTTCCCTGCCGCCTCAGCCTGCAGCCGCGCAGCCGCCCGGATCGCCTCGGCCTCTTCGACGGCGGAGGGAGGGACGGCATCGGAAAAAGCCTCCGGGATCACCGGAAGGATTGCCGTCTCCCGCGCTGCCTCCTCGGCCTCGTCGAGCGCCCGCCCGATCCGCTCCCGGCGTCCCCGGAAGATCGCGAGCACCGTCTTGCGCCCCAGAAGGAAGAGGATGGCGGCGAGGATCAGAAAATTGATGATCGAATATACAAAATGCAGCATATCAAACGCCGGTCAGCGCGGAGAGATAGGCGCGGGCCAGCTCCTCCGTGCGTTTGTCGAGTTGTTGTGCGATCTCCTTCGCATCCTCTTCGAGCTGTACGCGGCAGCCCTCCACCGCTTCGGCGGCTTCCCGGGCGGCGCGTGCCGTCATCTCGTCCGCCTCCCGGCGCGCTTCGGCAACGGTTTCGCGGGCGAGGGCATCGAGGTGCGCTTCTTCCTCGCGGCGGAAGGTCTCGAGGGCCTCCTCCGCCGTCTTCACCGCCTCGGCGTCCGCGTCGCGCTTTTCACGGCCGCGGCGGATCTTCTCCTCACGGGCGTCCATGAACGCGAGCATGGGGCGGAACAGGAGCCGGTTGAGGATGACGATGAGGAGGCAGAAGCAGATCACGGTCCAGAGAACGACGGGCAGTTGAACCGTCATAGGGCGCCTCCTCAGACCTTCGCGGCCAGAATGAACCCGATGAGAAGGCCGTAGATGGTGAGCGCCTCCATCAGGGACAGGGCGATGATGAGCGTCGAGCGGATATCCTTCGCGGCGTCGGGCTGACGGGCGATGCTCTCCATGGCGGCTTTGGCGGCCATTCCCTGCCCGAGAGCCGGGAAGATGGTGCTCACCGCGATGGACAGGGCGGCGGCGAGGGCGATCAATGCGGAACGATCCATAAGGGACCTCCTTTTGGGGATTGAAATGAAAGGATGCGCAGGGGTCATTCGGCCTCAACGGCTTCTTCGAGGTAGATGGAGGTCAGCATGGTGAAGACCACCGCCTGGATCGCGCAGAACAGGAGGGAGAGCGCCATCATGATGACCGGCGCGCCGATCGGAAGAAGGTCGTAGAGGTTATGGGTGACGGTCTCCTCGCCGAAGACGTTGCCGAAGAGGCGCAGGGCGAGGGACGCGGGCTTGATGAATTCGTCGAGGACCATCAGCGGGAGCATGAACGCGATCGGGCTGATGAAGCGCTTGAAGTAGTGCTTCACCCCGGCGCGAAGTCCCGCGATCTGGAGGAAGCAGAAGGTCGAGAGCCCGAGCCCGAGCGTGACGGACAGGGACGAGGTCGGCGCGGCGAAGTACTTCGTGAGGCCGACGCCCGGGATCAGACCGGAATAGTTGGCGAAAAGGATGAAAATGAAGAGGGAGCCGAGGAAGAAGAAGTACTTGCGCGCGAGATGCTTCCCGATGATGCCGGAGAAAAAGTTGTCAAGGTATTCGATCCCGCACTCGACCATGTTCTGGAACCTGCCCGGCCGCTCCTTCATGTTCCGCGTCGCGAGGACGGAGAGGACGGCGAGGAGCGCGAGCAGGACCCACATGGCGACCACTTCGCCCGTGACGTCGAGGATCCCGCCGATGGGGATGAGGACTTCGGAAGGTTCGCTCATGAGGATTCGCCTCCTTGCTTGTGTTCGGGATCGGGCCGTTCCTCTGCCTCCTTCTGCGCGTTTGCGCGGCGCACGAGGAGGAAGGTGAAGAAGAACATCGGGACGGTGAGCCCGGCCGCCGCGCCGACGAGCATCCAGATGCGGTCCCACGGCGTGTGCGGGGCGAGGAAATACACCCCGGCGAGCAGTCCGGCCGAGAGGAGCATCCGGATGACGGACAGCGCGCCGACAAGGCCTCCGCTCTTCGTCATCGCCTGTTTCGTCAAGCCGTAGTTGACCGCCGACACCGCGCATCCGGCTGCCGCGGCCAGGAGGAATCCGACCATCGATTCCACGGGCTCCGCCTCCTCTCCGGGTTTTTCGACCCATCCGTTTCACAATCCGTCTATTTTTTTGAGTATATCATACCAACCGGGCGACTTCCACGGGATTTCTTGAACAACATTTGAATATAAATCCGCAAGGCGCCTCCCCCTCCGCGTTCTGGAAAATTCACACTTCCTTCACCATCCGCCGGACAAAATCCGATATAATCAAGGTACACACGGCGACTGACGCCGGAAACGGAATCGAACTGACTGACAAAGGAGACTGCGATGAAACGACTGACTGCCATCCTTCTGCTCCTCTCCCTCCTCATCGGCGCGCTCGCCGGATGCGCGGAGAAGGGCAAAACGGAAGAAAACGGACCCGCCGCCGCCACGGACACGCCCGCCGCGGAGAACACGGCCATCGAGACGGAGCCGGAGACCGAGCTGACCGACGGCCTTCCGGACACGGACATGCAGGGCTTCGAGCTCCACATCCTGCATCACAGCCAGGAATGGCTCGCGTGGGCGTACAACGTCCTCGAGGCGGAGGAGCTGACCGGCGAATCCCTCAACGACGCGATCTACAAGCGCACCGACACGCTGGAAAACCGCTTCAACGCGAAGATCGCCACCGAGACCATGGCGCAGGTCAACCCGGACGTCATCGGGAAATACGTCACGTCGGGGGACCCGAGCTACGACCTCTTCATGATGTACGACCTGCGGATCACGGGCGCGATCCAGTACCTCGCCGACATGGGCACCCTTCCCTATGTCTCCCTCGATCAGGCGTGGTGGAACCCCTACGCCTCCTCGATCTTCAAAATCGGCGGGTCCCAGTACGCGGCCTCCGGCAATTTCAGCCTGAGCGTGCTGTCCCGCGCGGGCGGTTACGCCTTCAACACGGACATGGTCACGCAGATGAACCTCACCTCGCCCTACGAATATGTCCGCAACGGCGAATGGACCGTCGACAGCATGATGACGCTCGCGGACGCCGCGAACCGGGACATCAACGGCGACGGCCAGACGACGAACGCGGACCAGTTCGGCATCGAGAGCTCGGTCAAGGAGCATTTCCTCCGCATGATCTTCGGCTCCGGGATCGCGCTCATCACGCAGGACGCGGACGGCTATCCGGTCTTCGATCTGCCGACGGACGAGCTCGCGGTCACGAAGATGCAGCACATCGTCGACGCCTCCTCGAACGGCGGCTGGTACAACACGACGAGCCAGAACGTCGACTCCTCGGACGCGATGGTCGCCGGGACCTTCAAGGAGGGCCGCGCGATGTTCATCACGTCGAATCCGAAGAGCCTCGCCGGTATGCGCGATTACGACTTCAACTTCGGTTTTGTCCCGGTCCCGAAGTACGACACGGCGCAGGACCGCTACTACGCCCCCTCGTTCGGCGCGGAGCTCTCCGTCATGCCGCTTTCGTTCGACGCGGACCGCGCGGATAACGTCGGGATGCTCCTCGAGGCGATGGCGTTCTATACGCAGCAGAACATCGTGCCCGAGTACATCGAGACGCTCATCATGACGAAATACGCCCGCGACGCGGAATCCGCCGAGATGCTGGCAATCGCGTTCGACAGCATTTACTTCGACTTCGGCATCAACGCCTGGCAGGAGCAGGTCGCGGCGAAGCTGCTCAAGGGCTCGTTCGTCGGGCTGACCGGCAATTTCGGCTCGGTGCTCCAGACGATGAAGAAGACCGTCGACGCGGAGATCAAGCGGCTCCTCAAGCAGATCTCGAACTGACCGGGGCCCGGATACATGAAAGGCCCCTTTCCCGCTTCCTGGGAGAGAGGCCTTTTCCTTATTTGACAGGCGATCCCGTCAGAGCTTTTCCGCGACGGCTTCGAGGAATTCCCGCGTGTTGACCTTCCTCTTCGCGGGCAGCTTCGAGAGGAGATAGAGATCCCCGGTCATCGTGCCCTCCTCGATGGTTTTGACGCACGCGTCCTCGAGCCGGCCGGCGAAGGCGATGAGATCCGGCGTCCCGTCGAGCTCGCCGCGTTTGCGGAGCGCCCCCGTCCAGGCATAGATCGTCGCCACGCTGTTCGTCGAGGTCTCCTCCCCGGCGAGATACTTATAGTAGTGCCGCTGGACCGTCCCGTGCGCCGCTTCGTATTCGTACGCGCCGGTCGGGGAGACGAGGACCGAGGTCATCATCGCGAGCGAGCCGTATGCCGTCGCCAGCATATCGCTCATGACGTCGCCGTCGTAGTTCTTGCACGCCCAGATGAACCCGCCCTCCGAGCGGATCACGCGCGCCACGGCGTCGTCGATCAGCGTATAGAAATAGGTGATCCCGAGCTTCTCGAAAGTCTCCCGGTATTCGCGCTCGTAGAGGTCCGCCCAGACGTCCTTGAAGTGGTGGTCGTACGTCTTCGAGATCGTGTCCTTCGCGGCGAACCAGAGGTCCTGCTTCGTGTCGATCGCGTACCGGAACGCGCACCGGGCAAAGCTCTCGATGGAGGAATCGAGGTTGTGGATGCCCTGCACGATCCCGGCGGAGGCGGCAAAATCGTGGATGAGCTGCCGCGTCTCGTTTCCCTCGGTATCCGTGACGACGAGCTCCGCGCGGCCGCCCTTCGGCACGGTCGATTCGGTGTTCTTGTAGACGTCGCCGTAGGCGTGGCGGGCGATGGTGATCGGCTTCTTCCACGTCGGGATGTACGGCTCGATCCCCTTTACGAGGATCGGCGCGCGGAAGACGGTGCCGTCCATGATCGCGCGGATCGTCCCGTTCGGGGATTTCCACATCTCCCGGAGGTCATATTCCTTCACGCGCGCGGCGTTCGGCGTGATGGTCGCGCACTTCACGGCGACGCCCAGACGCAGCGCGGCTTCGGCGGACTCGACGGTCACCCGGTCGTCCGTCTCGTTGCGGTTCTTCAGGCCGAGGTCGTAGTATTCGGTTTTCAGCGCGACGTGGGGCAGGATCAGGATGTCCTTGATCCATTGCCAGATCACGCGGGTCATTTCGTCCCCGTCCATCTCGACGAGGGGCGTTTTCATTGAAATCCGGTCCATGACGCGCTCCTTATTTCAGATTGGCCTTGGTATAGTCGAGCAGACCGCCGCAGAGGAGGATGGCGCGCATCCGCTCGCTCAGCTCGCACTTCGTCTCGAAGGACTTCCCCTTCGTGAGGTTCTTCACGGTGATCGGGCCGCCCGCCTCCACCTGCTCGCGCAGATCCTCGACGGCAAGGATGTCGCCCTGCGAGACGGTGTCGTAGTCCGCCTCCTCGACAAATTCGAGCGGCAGGATGCCCGCGTTGATGAGGTTCTGGCGGTGGATGCGGGCGAAGGATTTGACGATCACGGCCTTCACGCCGAGATAGAGCGGGGCGAGGGCGGCGTGCTCGCGGGAGGAACCCTGCCCGTAGTTCGAGCCGCCCACCACGATGCTCTGACCGAGGGCGAGCGCGCGTTCGGGGAAGCTCTCGTCGCACACGGCGAAGCAATGTTTCGAGATCGCCGGGATGTTCGAGCGCAATGGCAGAATCTTCGCGCCGGCCGGCATGATGTGGTCGGTCGTGATGTTGTCCCCGACCTTGAGAGCGCACTCGGCGCGCAGATGATCGGCGAGAGGGGCGGTCTTCGGGTATTCCCGGATGTTCGGCCCGCGCAGAACGGCGATGCTGTCCGCTTCCTTCGGCGGGGCGGGCGGGGTGATCATGTTGTCGTTGACGGTGAACTGCTCCGGCAGAACGAAGGCGGGCATGTCGCCGAGCGCGCGCGGATCGCAGAGATACCCGGCCACCGCGGACGCCGCCGCCACTTCGGGAGAGACGAGGTAGACCCGCGCGTCCTTCGTTCCGGAGCGGCCTTCAAAGTTGCGGTTGAAGGTGCGGAGCGAAATGCCCGCGGAGTTCGGGGACTGGCCCATGCCGATGCAGGGACCGCAGGCGGATTCGAGCAGACGCGCCCCGGCCGAGAGGATCGTCTCGAGCGCGCCGCACCCGGCCATCATCGTCAAAACCTGCTTCGAGCCGGGCGAGACGGAAAGGGAGACGTCGGGGTGAACGGTCTTCCCCCGGAGGATGTACGCGACCTTCAGCATATCGGCGAGGGAGGAGTTGGTGCAGGACCCGATGCAGACCTGATCGATCTTCATCCGCCCGCCCTCCGCCGCCGCGTTGATCTCGCCGAGGGTTTTGACGTTGTCCGGGGAGTGCGGACAGGCCGCCATCGGTTCGAGCGACGAGAGATCGATCGCGACGACCTCGTCGTAAACGGCGTCCTCATCCGCCGCGAGCGGGACCCAGACGTCCTCCCTGCCCTCGGCTCTGAGGAAGGCGCGCGTCCGCTCGTCGGAGGGGAAGATCGAGGTGGTCGCCCCGAGCTCCGCGCCCATGTTGGTGATCGTGGCGCGCTCCGGAACGCTGAGGGTCCCGACGCCCTCGCCGGTGTATTCGATGATCTTCCCGACGCCTCCCTTGACCGAGAGGATCGAGAGGAGCTTCAGGATGACGTCCTTCGCCGAGACCCACGGGGAGAGCTTCCCCGAGAGCTTCACGTTGACGATCTTCGGATAGGTGATGTAATACGCGCCGCCGCCCATTGCAACCGCCACGTCGAGGCCGCCCGCGCCGATCGCGATCATGCCGATGCCGCCGCCCGTCGGGGTGTGGCTGTCCGAGCCGATCAGGGTCTTCCCCGGCGCGCCGAAGCGTTCGAGGTGGACCTGATGGCAGATCCCGTTGCCCGGGCGGGAGTACCAGATCCCGTGCTTCTTCGCGACGGAGGCGATGAAGCGGTGGTCGTCGGCGTTCTCGAAGCCGGACTGCAGGGTGTTGTGATCGATGTAGGCGACGCTTTTCTCCGTTTTCACCTGGCCGATGCCCATCGCTTCAAACTCGATGTAGGCCATGGTCCCGGTGGCGTCCTGCGTCAGGGTCTGGTCGATCTTCAGCCCGATTTCCCGCCCCTTTTCAAAGACGCCGTCCACGGTGTGCGCTTTCAGGATCTTTTCCGCGAGTGTGAGTCCCATGAGTATTCTTCCTTCTGTATGTATAATTATTCTTGATTTTTTAATATCCGGCGCAAGGATGCGATAATTATACCACACGGGGCGGAAGATGTCAAGGGAAAGCCGCTTTTTTCTGTTGATTTCGGCGCGGGAGTATGCTATAATGGACCGAAAGCAATCTCTCTGGCAGATAACGGAGGATCTCATGAAACAAGGCGTACCGGGCAATCTGAATGAGAACTGGCTCTTCCATCTCGGAGACGAGCCGGGCGCGGACTACATGGGCTGGGACGACCGTGCATGGCGGCGCGTCACCCTCCCGCACGACTGGTCGGTGGAGCATCCCTTCGACCGGAAGAACGCGAGCGGGACCGGCTATCTCCCGGGCGGCACCGCGTGGTACCGGAAGCACTTCGAGCTGCCGGAGGACGCGGCGGGCAAGCGGGTGCGGATCACCTTCGGCGGCGTCTACAAGCACGCGTCGGTCTGGATCAACAGCAACTACCTCGGCGGGCGCGCGTACGGGTATTCGACGTTCACCTTCGACGTCACGCCGTTCGTGCGGCCGGGGGAAAACGTGATCGCGGTGCGCGTGGAGCACAACGAGGTCGCGGACTCCCGCTGGTTCACGGGCTCGGGCATCTACCGCGACGTCACCCTGACCGTCACCGATCCCGTCTCCTTCGAGGACGGCGGGCTCTTCGTCTCGACGGAATCGGTCGAGGAGGACGGCCGGGCGATCCTGAGGATCAAATATGAGACCGCGGGCGGCGACGGTGCGCGCTTCACCCTGGAGGATGAGCGTGGCGTCGCGGCGGAAACGTCCTCCGACGGCGGGAGCGGCATCGCGCACCTGACCGTTCCGGCGGCGCATCTCTGGTCGGCGGACGATCCGAATCTCTACACCCTGACGGCTTCTGCCATGAAAAACGGGGCGGCCATGTCCGAGGCGGCGGTCAGGATCGGCATCCGCACGTTCCGCTTCGACGGGGACCGGGGCTTTTTCCTGAACGGCGTCCCGATGAAGCTCAAAGGCGTCTGCGTCCATCACGACGCGGGAGCTCTCGGCGCGGCGGTCCCGAAGGACGTGTGGCGGCGGCGGCTCGAGAAGTTCCAATCGATGGGCTGCAACGCGATCCGCACGGCGCACAACCCGCCGGACCCCCGCCTGCTCGATCTCTGCGACGAGATGGGATTTCTCGTGATGGACGAGGCCTTCGACGAGTGGGAAGGCGCGAAGAACAAGTGGTGGCAGGGGCACAACGTCTATCCGCCGAAGCGCTTCGGCTACGCGGAGGATTTCCCGCTCTGGCACCGCGCGGACCTCGAGGCGATGGTGAAGCGCGACCGCAATCACCCCTCGGTCATCCTCTGGAGCATCGGGAACGAGATCGACTATCCGAACGATCCCTATGTCACGCCGCTCTTCCGGGAGGTCCTCGGCAACAACGACGCGAACAAGCCCGCCGCCGAGCGGATGTATGACGTCCGAAAGCCCGACGCCTCCCGCCTCGCCGTGATCGCGCGGGAACTCATGGACATCGTCCACGCGCTGGACACGACCCGCCCCGTCACGAGCGCCCTGTCCTTCCCCGAGCTCTCGAACCGCACGGGATTCGCGGACGCGCTCGACGTCGTCGGGTACAACTACAAGGAAAAGTTCTACGAGGAGGACCATGCGGCGTATCCCGGCCGGGTGATCTTCGGCAGCGAGAACGGCAAGGGCGCGCGCGAGTGGCAGGCCGTGCTCGATCACGATTATATCGCCGTGCAGTTCCTCTGGACGGGCATCGATTTTCTCGGCGAATGCCCCGGCTGGCCGCGCCGCATTTCCCAGGCGGGCGTGCTCGACCTCTGCGCCTTCGAGAAGCCGGGGTACTGGCACCGCCGCGCGATGTGGACGGACGAGCCCTTCGTGAAGCTGGCCGTCGGTCACGCGGACGCCAAATGGGACTGGCCGGACATGGAGCGCTTCGCGTGGAACGACGAGGACGGCCGCCTCATGCGCGTGTCCTGCTACACGAACGCGGGCGAGGCCGAGCTCTTCTTGAACGGCGAATCCCTCGGCAAAAAGCAGGCGTCGGCGGACGACCCGTGGCGGATCCGGTTCGAGGTCCCCTTCGCGCCGGGTGAGCTGCGGGCTGAGGTATCAGGCGCGTCGGACACGCTCGTGACTTCCGGGGAGCCCGCCGTCATTTCGCTCGACGCCGGACGCCCGGTGACGGACGGGATCGCGCAGATCGAGGTGCGCCTCCTCGACGCGAACGGCCATCCCGCATCCCGCGACACGGAGATCCGGTATCAGGTACTCGGCTGTGCGGAGATCCTCGGGATCGAGAACGGACGCCCGGACGATCTCACGCCGTATTCCTCCCATACCCGCCGCACCTTCGCCTCCCGCGCCGTCGTCTACCTCCGCGTCACCGGCAGCGCGTCGCTCTGGGCGTGGGGCGAGGACGGGATGCAGGCGAAGGCGGAGATCCAGTGATCCCCAAGCCGTTCGGCGGTCTGCGGAAACGAACGGCGGAGCGGGCATCATCGGGGCGGGAAGCCTTACGGTTATCCAAAGAAAGAACGGTTGTGCGGCGGCACGTCATGGCTCGCTTCACAACCGTTTGTTTTATTTGATTGCAGTTCCTTGCGGATCGCTGCCGCAGGTATGGGCGGTTCCCTTTTGGCCGTTCTCTCAGTCGAACAGGTCCCTTGCCTTCTTCTGCCCGATGTACAGCCCGCGCATGGCGTACTTTGCGACGAAGGGGTCCTCCGCCGCGGCGATCTGGGCTTTCCGGAAGCGGAGATATTCCTCGTCGTCCATCGCGGCGACCTCGTCGGCCATGTTGTAGAGCATCCCGTACGTCGACGCGACGGTCAGGATCTCGAGGCCGTATTCGCGGGAGAGATCGGTCATCTCCTCCGTCGTCAGCCCGTAGAACATATCGACGTTGTGGCTCCGTTCCACGGTCGTGAGCCTGCGGAACTCCCTGAGGCGGTCGCGGCTGTTCTCGGTGCGCACGGCGGTGAGGAACTGGCCGACGGTCATGGCGAAGGGCGTCATGAAGGAGAACGCGAAATATCCGCCGTCCTTCAGGACCCGCACGGATTCCCGCACGAATGCCTCCCGCTCGGCGCGGTTGCTCATGTGGTAGATCGGGCCGAGGGAGATCACGGCGTCGAACGATGCGGAGGCGAACCGGGAGAGGTTGCGCGAGCTTGCGCAGTAGAACTCCTTCACGAGCGCGGCGCGGGGATCGGCCTTGAGCGCTTCCACGCGGTCCGCGATGAGGTCGCCCGCCGTCACGTCCCAGCCCCGCTCGGCAAAGCGGAAGCAGAACTGCGCGCGCCCGGCGGCGGAATCGAGGAGGGTCCCCCCCTGCGGAAGGTATTTATCAAACAGCGAGGCGATGACCTCGTTCTCCGTCTGGATCAGACGGTCGTCCTGCGTCTGCTCGCCGAAATAGCCGAAATACTCGAACATGTTCATGGTACAATCCCCCACGGACGTTACTCGGGAAACATGGCGTCCCCCCGTACATGATAGCACATCGGACCTTTTCTGTCAAGATTTTTCCGACAATTCCCGCCCTCGGCGCGATTCTCCCGGGCGACGGAGCGTGAAATCCGCCCGCAGCTCCCCGATCGCCTCGCCCGCGAGGGACCGGATCTCCCGGCAGACCGTCCCGATCAGCTCTTCGGTTTCGAGCTTCTGCAGGAGCGCCCCGTGGCCGTCCGGCGCGATCTGGCGGATGATCCGCGCGGTGATCGCCTGCCATGCGGTCTCCGTGCCGTCGGCGATCTTGAACATGACGCCGAGGCGCTCCGGTTTCAGGCCGAAGCAGTAGACCCCGGACGCCCCGCCCTTCGCGACCACCCCGTCCGCCGCGTTGAGCACGGTGCAGAGGTAGTTGTTCCCGCGCACGAGATGCGGATAGCGGTGCATGAGCGCGGTGATCCGGCGGGCGGCGTCGGCGAAGCCCTTCTCCGGGATCAGATCGGGCGCGGCGAGGCACAGAAAGGCATGGGCCATCGCGTCGCCCGGAACGCCGAAGACCGGAACGCCGCATCCGTCGGTGCCGAGCGCGATCCGCTCATACGGCGTGCCCGTGAAGAGCGAGATCGTATAGCGGATGAGTCGCTGCGCCGCGGAATCCGGGAGGTGGTATCCCCGCCCCGATCCGGTCAGCTCGCGCTGCACGAGGATCGCCCCGACGTGCTTCGGCGCACACCCGTGCCAGACTTTCCGCGGTCCCTCTCCCCGCGCGATGGCGGCAAACTTCGTCGGCTCATGCGAAGGATAGCGCGGGCGGAGAACGAGGTCGTCATCCGTCACCCCGGCCTTCTCTATGAGGCGCTCGGCCACCTCCGTGCAGATCGGCTCCCCGGCGTTCGAGCCCGCCATGATCGCGCACTCCTCGTCCGTGAGACCGTAGCTCTTATCGAGGCCGAGGAGGAACACCGGCAGGGCCTGGATCGGCTTCGAGCACGAGCGGAAGAACATCCTCTCGCCCCACCGTCCGCCCGCATACCGCAGGCCTTCTTCGCCGACGACCGCGACGCAGCCCTCGTGCCGGTTCTCGATCAGCTCACCCCTGCTCTCCGTCGCCAGAAGCATCTTCCCCGCTCCTTTCGTCCGGCTCCCCGGCCGGTTTTCCGTCGTTCTCTGCCGGTTTCTCCGGCTTCTTCGGCAAGAATTCGTCCCGGAGCCGGAAGATCAGCTCGCTCCCGGTCCGCTCGAAGGCGTCGGGGACGTCGACGGTCGTGCCGTACGGTCCGGCCTTCACGCGCAATAGTCCCCAGGGCGTCGGGATTGCGGCGTCAAAGCCGTCCGTTCCCCAGAGGCGCGGATCGAGCTTGAATTTTCGCCAGCCGGACCGCAGCATCCGGAATCCGGTGAACCGGGCGGGCATCTCGATCACGGGCGCGCCGCCCCACGCATGGGAATGGTCGCCGTGAAAGTCGCCCCAGCCCTCCGCCAGCCCCTTCGGGCACTCCTCGATCACGCGGTCCCAGAGGTGCAGCAGGCGGATGCCGTGCGCGGAGAACAGCCCGGTCTTCCACACGGCGAGGAGGACGTAGCGCATGAAATACGGCTGGATCTCGATCGCACTCCCCTCGTCGAGGGCGTCTTCGGTGACGATTTTCTCCATCAGCGCGCGCGCCGCCTTGCCGCGGATCATGCCGAAGAGGACGGCGAGTGTGTTCGCGTGGCGGGAATAGTAGGTTTTCGCCGGGTTTTCGGGCAGCCAGTCGCCCGGCGCGGGATCGCATTCGTCCTTCGGCCACCCGTCGCGGTAGAGGTTCTTCTCAAAATCGTAGAATTCCCGGTTGAACGCGCCGCGGTGTCTCTCCCGCTCGTCCTTCAGGCGCCGCGCCTCGCGGATCTTTCCGAGCGTCCGGCAAACCTCTTCGGCAGCCCGGAGCGCGTCGGACCAGAAGGCGTTGAGCACGGTCTGCCCGAGCGCCGTCGGCGGGTGATGCAGCTGGAAGCCGTCGATGTTCGCCCAGTCCACAAACATATAGTTCGGAGGCGTCTCGATCACGCCGCGCTCGCCGATATAGGTGCGGAACCGGGCGAGCAGCGTCTCCATCGCGGGATAGCAGGTCTCGGCGACGCTCCTATCCCCGGTCGCAAAGACGTATTCCGCGAGCATCCGGACCCAGATCAGGCTGTAGGAGGTGTGGAACATGCGGCCGTCGGTCATCGAGAGCAGGTCCGCCGTCCGTAAGAGGTCGAGGCGCGTCAGCCGCTCGTCGCCGAAGGTCATCCGGGTCATCGTGGCTTCGATGGCGTAGTCCCCGGTGCAGCCGAGCGTCTCCTGATGCGTCGGGCTGTCGAGGTGGAGCGTCTGGCGGCACATTTCGAGGGTGAATTTCCCGATCTCATAGATCCGGTTCAGCCCCTCGTCGCCGCAGCGGAAATGCCCCTCGTGTGCGGGATCGGTCGGATAGCGCACATAGGAGAGATGGGCCTCCGCCTCCACCCCGACGGGCGCCGAAACGGTCATCCACCCGACGCTGTACATTCTCAGGCTCCGCACGACGACGGTTTCCCCCGCCGGGACCGTCACGCGGAGGTGATCCGGCTTCGGCGCGCGCATTTCGTCCACGCCCACGCGCACGACGGCGGGCTCCGCGAGGGGATTTTCGATCTTCAGGATCAGATAGGCCGAATAGATCCGCTCGAACGATGCGCGCAGGGTGACCAGCCCGGCGAAGACTTCGCGCGCGAGGGTATCCGGGAGGATCTCGGTCTCCTCGAGCGGCGGCAGTCCCGGATCGGCGAGGTTCCACGGACCCGTCACGACCGCGGGGGCCTCCTCCGCTCCCGTCGGCACGGTGAAATCGTATTCGCCGATCGAGGAGAAGCCCGGGATCTCGCGCACCGTCCAGGTCTCGTCCGACACGCCGAGCAGCTCGTCCCCCTCCTCCGCGGAGAGGATGAAGCCGCATTTCCCGGTGGAATAATCGGTCATGACGCCGCAGCCGGTCCAGACGAGGACGCGCAGCTCGACCGTGCTCCCCGCGACGGGAACGTCCCAGCGGTTGACGTACTGCTTCGGCATGGGCAGGGTATTCGCGTAATCTCCGCCAGCCGCGACGGGTCCGGTGCCGACGTAGGTGCCGCCCACCCAGAGCCGGAACTTGGGATCGGCGAATGCGGTGACGGTCAGCGTTCCCGGATAGCTCTTCGGCCTGCACACGGTTTTGATGAACTCGACGGCGCGGAAGGAGAAGCCCTCGGGCAGGGGGGCGAACACCGTCGTCGGGTTGACGTCCGCATCGGGATGAGCGGCGGGATCGAGCCAGATGAATTTCGCGTCGGGATGGATCCTCGCGGCGGGGGTGGGGGCGGCGGAATAGGAGATGCGTCTGTCGTCGGTCATGGCGGGTCCTCGCATTCAGGTGAATCATTCTGTATCAAGTATAGCCCATCGGCCGCGGATTTTCAAGGGGTTTCGGGGGAGAGAGAAAAATTTTACACGGAAAGGTCGGGTGGGGGGTGGACGTCGGGGCTTTCCTCCCGTTCGCGGGACCCGAATCAACGGGCTGCGGGCAAACCGACGAGCTTCCGGGGATGTGCAGCGGTGTGGATGTGCAGCGCGCGGGCAGCCGGTAAGCTGGTTCTGGAGCGAACATAGGAAGCTCGACATGGTTTCATCGCCCATCAGATGCACAGCAAAAAAGGGAATCCTGTGGATTCGCCGCGTCGACGGTGGGACTCGAACCCCCGGTTTGCAAGCAAACCGACGAGCTTCCGGGGATGTACAGCGTTGTGGATGTGCAGCGCACGGACAGTCGGAAAGCTGGTTCTGGAGCGAACATAGGAAGCTCGACATGGTTTACTCGCCCATCAGATGCACAGCAAAAAAGGGAATCCTACGGATTCCCATTTTTTGCTATGGACCTGGTGGGACTCGAACCCATGACCTGTGCGTTGCGAACGCACCGCTCTCCCATCTGAGCTACAAGCCCGCTGACAGGTGCTATTATATCACATCGTCTCCCGTTTGTCAACAGGGATTTCAAAAAATATTTGCGGGGAAGCCCGCGGAGAGCGGGGCGCTTATTTTGCCTGCGCGGCTTCGTTTGCGCCGTTTATTCGACATGCGCACTATCGTTTGCGGGGATGTACAGCGAAATCACTCGTTTTTTTCGCCTACGCAGCTGGCGGACAAGAGGGCTCCGGAGCCGCCCTCTTGTCAATCACCGCTCCCAAAGGCGCGTTGGTGGGGTAGGTGGGGAAATTCAGGTTGTTCCCGCTCCGGTTATTGCTGTTCTCCCCCGGCTCCACATAGCAGCCGCTCAGCACCAGCGGCAG
>JAFPWV010000002.1 GCA_017412675.1 Clostridia bacterium | reverse complement strand
TCGCGCGTCGTGATGAGGGTGACCGTGAGGAAATACCCGAGCATCAGGCAGATCATGAGGAGCGCAGGCTTGAGAGACGCGGGCGAATAGGAGACCGTTCCGCCGAGGAACAGCACCAGCATGAACGCCATCGCCGTGATGTCGACGGGTTCGATGCGGAAGACCCGTTTGCGCCGGAAGATCTTCACCGCGGCACAGAGGGTCGTATAGATCACGATCGCCGCGAGGACCATCGTCGGGAGCCACGGCATTGCGAAGAACAGGAGCATCACGCCGATCTCGGGCTTGACGAGGATCAGATAGAGGACCGGGATCCCGGCGAGGAAAGCGAAGAGATAGACCGGGGAAACCACATAGGACAGAACGCCGAAGAGGATCCCCGAAAGGAACGCAACGTTCGTATGTCCGCCGTCTCCGATCACCCGCTGCGCGTCTTCCTCGGAAAAGCCGGTGATCTTCAGAAGGAAGCGGCCGATATGGGAGGAGACGATCCCTTCGGAGAGGGTCTTCTTCGAGAGGATGAGCGGAACGGAGGCGAGGATCAGCGCATAAGACAGAAGCATTTCCCTCGTCTGCGGAATGCCCCGGAAGGAACCGTGCAGGAGCGAGGTGATGAGGGAAACCGCGGTGGTGTAGAGTCCGAAGGAGGCGAAGAAGGTCCCATAAACCTTCAAGCGGCATCCGAGCAGATAGCGCATCAAGAGTTCCGCGCCGCCGACGATCACGCTCGATTCTATCCTCCGGCAGACGCCGTATCGGAATTCCGACCAGAGTTTTGCCGCCTTGCCGCCCCGGATCTTCTCAGCGAAGGCGCATCGGGGGGACTCGCGGTAGCCCGAGAAAAGGAAGCCGAAGAGACCGTTTTTGAGGAGATCATAGATCCACGCGGTGAAGCGGTCGAGGGCGGAGAGGATGAGACTGGAGCGCAGCAGATTCGTGAAAAATCCCGGTCGGTTCGTATCGCGCCGGTTCTCGTTCATGGTCATCCCTCCTTTTCGCGGAATTATCTATTATTATACAATAAACAGGCGGCTTTTTCAACACATTCCGGAGAATTCTTTTTGTATTTCATAAAAAATCCAAGAAAAAAACCTGCGGAAAGGTCTCAATCCCGCAGGATGACGGCATATCGGGCCGATTGGGGATCCCAGGTTCCCTCTTGCGGACGAATCGCGCCGTCAAGGATGAGCGTGCGCAGATCGCGGAACAGCGACAGATCCCTCAGATCGAGTCCCTCGCAGGGATAGGCCGGACCGTTCGGCGTCCTCTCGGGCGATTCTTCGTTGACGATGCAGTAGTACACCGGGGGCTGCGGATCGTCAGGGATGCTCCTCGGTCGGTAGAATTCGAGCCGGTAGACCGACGAAAGCGTCTCTTCCGTCACCTCCGAGGCGTCCGGGAGATCGAAATGGCGTGTGATGGCATCGGCGAAAACGGGGCTCGCAAAATCAACGCGAAGATTGTCGGGGTTCTCGATCATTGCCACGGAAAACAGCGCGGCATTGAGGATAAGTGCGGCGAGCGCGGCGATCAAAGGCTTCGCGGTGACGTCAGAGGTGTTCTCCTGCATCCGGCGGTATCGCTTCACGAGGAATTCACCAGCCTCCGAGGCGTTCGAGAGCATGTTGTCCGGCGTGTAATCCTCGTGGAGGTTGCGCTCGGCGATGTCGAGGATGACGCGGATGTATTCCCCGCGCACGTCCTGTCCTTCCAGCACGAGGACCTTGCGGTCGCAGAGGTATTCGACGTCCTCGTTGACGGCCTGACGGATCCCGGCGGACTGCGGAAGGAGCGCATGGAACGAGGTGACAAGAAGCGCGGCGAGCCGGAGGAGTGCATCTCCGTGGCGGATGTGGGTCAGTTCGTGGAGAAAGACGAGCTCGAGCCATCGGTCCGGATACTCGTCGAGATAGTCCCCGCCGATGAAGACCGACGGCGACCAAGTCCCGCAGGTGCACGGCGAGAGCTTCAGATCGTTGTGCATGACCCGGAGAGAAACCGAGGAGCGCACGCCGGCTTTCTTCCGCGCCTCCGCAAAGATGCGGTTGACGCGTTCATCCCGGCAGTGCTCGGAGTGCTTCGTGAGAAAGCGCAGCGTATTGAAATAGGCTGAGATCCCGTAGGAAGCGCTGGCTGCGGCTGCTATGAACCAGAGCGTGAGCAGGAGCCGGGCGAGGATCGTGCCCATTTTCACCTCATGCGCATCGGCAGCGGTTACGGCAACGGGTTCTCCTTCCCCATCGGCGATGCGCGTCTCGATCCGCATCCCGCCGGAGAAATTGGTGAACAGCCTCAGCTGCCAGAGGTGCGGTCCGAGAACGATCGGCACGACGGTGAGGAGGAAGAAGAGCAGCCAGAGAATGACGCGCACGCACCGTCCCGTCTTCCGTCGAATGAACAGAAGAATCGAAGCGGAAACGGCGAAAACGGCAGAAAGGGCCGCGACTGCATAAAACAGAAGAACGATTCTGTTTCCCATGTCGCGGCTCCTTCCGGTTGCGCTTGGCGCGGTTCAGGTTCTTATTTGGGGAGTTCTGCCTTTCTCACGAGGGACTTGATCGCGGTGAGCTCTTCCTTCGTCAGGTTCGGGTCGGTCACGAGCGCGGTGGCGAGATCGATGCGGTTGTCGCGGTAAACGCGTTCAAGGAAATCACCGTATGCAAATTTTCTGTAATCCGCGCTGTCGATGATCGGCGTGTAGCAGTTCGAGCGGCCGAGCTTTTCGGTCTCGATGAAGCCCTTGGTCTGCAGTCTCGTGATGAGCGTGAGGACCGTGGTGAGTTTGAGACGGTTGAGCGCCGGGCATCTCTTCATGACAAGGCTCGCCGTGATGAACTTTTCGCCTTCCTCATGAAGAAGCCAGATCGCCTGCATGATCTCGAGCTCGCTGGCCGGCAGTTTGATGATGGTATTTTCTTCCATGTCAGACTCCTTTTTTCTCGTGCTTGCGCACTTGGATTGGCTTTGCACATTTATTATACGCATTTTCACTACACAAGTCAATCCTTTTCGGAGAATTTTTCGCAATTTTCACATTTTCGACAAATTTATCCTCACTATTGTACATATTCCTGTCGGCTCTGCCCGGAATGAATCAATCGCAAAACCGCTCTTGACAAACCGGGCGTTCGATGATAAAATATACAACAAATCCGGCGGATGACACCTCATTTCGGGCAGATCCCGGATCCGGAGCTCCAATCCGAACGCGAAAGGACGCCTTCCATGTTTATCGTTCCCGAAAACTACAAACCGAAACTCTCCGTTTACGAGACCCAGCTCGCCATCGATACGATCAAGCGCACCTTCCAGATGAATCTCGCGATCGAGCTCAACCTCCGCCGCGTCTCCGCTCCGCTCTTCGTGCGGGAGGACTCCGGTCTGAACGACAACCTGAACGGCGTCGAGCGTCCCGTCGGCTTCGACATCCCCGCCGTCGGCCGTGACGCGCAGGTCGTGCATTCCCTCGCAAAGTGGAAACGACTTGCCCTGAAAAACTACGATTTCTACGTCGGCAAGGGTCTCTATACCGATATGAACGCGATCCGCCGCGACGAGGAGCTCGACAACCTGCATTCCGTCTATGTCGACCAATGGGACTGGGAAAAGGTGATCGACGAATCGATGCGGAACGAGGATTACCTCCGCGCGACGGTAAAGAAGATCCTGTCCGCGGTCGTGGCGACGAACAACGCCCTGCGGTATAACTTTCCGAAGCTCTCCTGCCGGATCGAACCGGAGGTCACGTTCATCACCTCGCAGGAGCTTGAAGATCTCTATCCCTCCCTCACCCCGAAGGAGCGCGAGAACGCCTTCGTCCGGGAGCATCCGACGACCTTCCTCGAAAAGATCGGCGGAAAGCTCAGAAGCGGGAAGCCTCACGACGGACGCGCCCCGGATTACGACGACTGGGAGCTCAACGGCGATATCCTGATCTGGAACGATCTCCTCGGCTGCGCGTTCGAGATCTCTTCGATGGGGATCCGCGTCGATCCCGCTTCTCTCGCGCGTCAGCTCAAGCTGGCTGGATGCGAAGAACGGGCGTCCCTTCCCTTCCACCGGATGCTGCTGAACGGCGAGCTTCCCCTCACGATCGGCGGCGGCATCGGACAGTCCCGGCTTTGCATGCTGATGATGCAGACCGCACACATCGGCGAGGTACAGGTCTCCGTATGGGATGACGATACCCTTGAAACAGCCGCCCGCGCCGGGATCCCGCTGCTGTGATGCGCTGTTGACCGACAGAAAATGGGCTGTCGCATGAACTCCAAGAAACGGAGAAATGCGGCAGCCGTTCTCTTTCCATAGCGCTATCGGCGTTCTTTTTCTCCTTTATCGAGGAGAAAAAGAACCAAAACGAGGAACTCTCTGGAAGTTTTGGGTGTTCCGCACTCTGTGGAGTGCGGGTCAGGGCGTTGCCCCGACACCCTATCACCTTTTGAAAAAGGTGGACGAAAACTTTTGCCCTATTTGCGACAACCCGTTTTCTCATGCAGTTCAGTCGCGCCTGCCCTCCATCAGCTCCGAGACCGTGACGAATTCATACCCCTGTGCGAGGAGTTTCGGGATCAGGATCCGCAGTGCGTCCGGTGTCGGCGAATTCCCTGCGATATAGTCGTGAAACAGCAGGATGTCCCCGCTCGCTGCGTGATCGAGAACGTTCTTCACGATGACGTCGACCGGGGTATGCGCCCAGTCCCGCGTGTCGATGGACCAGCAGACCAGCGTGTAATCCCGATCCGCAGCCACCTTCACGAGCGTATCGCCGTAGCATCCTCCGGGAGGACGCAGCAGATGCGGGCGGTACTCGAAATTCTCCCAGATCGCGCGCTCGGCCTCGTCGATCTCGCGGCATACCGCAGCACGGTCCGCTTTCTTCAAGTCCACATGGGAATAGGAGTGATTCCCGAGCTCATGTCCCTCCCGCGCTTCCCGTGCGACGATCTCTGGGTACCATTCCGCGTTTTCCCCGACGAGAAAGAAGGTCGCTTTCACATGGTATTCCCGGAGGATGTCGAGGATCTCGTCCGTGTAGGTCGGATGCGGTCCGTCGTCGAAAGTCAGGGCGATCTTCTGTTCTTTCACCGCGCAGGAATAGATCACGTCCGACGCGTCCGCCGGGAGGGAGAAAAGCATGACCGCCGCGATGAGAGGCAGCAGCGATTTTCTCAGAGCTTGCCGCACAGCTCGTCGAGGGTGCCGAACCGGTACCCCATCTCCTTCCATTGCCGGATCAGCTCGGGCAGGATCTCCGCGTTCGTCGCAGATGTCGGATGGAGCAGGATCACCTCGCCGTTGTGCGTCCCGGAAATCACCTTCTGGATCGAAGACACCGGATCGGGCTGCCGGTTGTTGTCCCAGTCGGCGTAGGCATAGCTCCAGAGGATCGTTTCATATCCCATCCCGCGTGCCCAATCGAGATTCTCGCGGCTGAAGCGTCCTTCCGGCGGTCGGTAGTATTTGGCGATCTCCTCGCCCGTGAGATCCCGATAGGCATCCTCCATCGCGCGAAGCTCCGCCTCGAATTCTTCCTGCGTCTTCTTGGTCATGTCCGGGTGCTTCGCCGTATGATTGCAGACGAGATGTCCTTCCTCCCGCATCCGGTTGACGAGCTCAGGATTCCGCGTCACCAGATTTTCGAGGATGAAGAACGCGCCGGGCAATTTTTCCGCTTTCAGCACATCGAGGATCTTCTCAACGTTCCCGTTTTCATATCCGGCGTCGAAGGTCAGATAGATCACCCGTTCGTCCTCGCCGAGAAAGTGTCCGCCGTGTTCGGTCAGCCATGCCATCTCGGACGGCACGGACGGTCTTTTTCCGTCTGTTTCATGCGGGCAGTACCAGCTCATCCCGTCTGATACGCAGGCAACGGCCTCTTCCCGGGCAAACGTGCGGCTTGTCTTATCGCTTCGATGCCTGTTTTTGTCGTTTTCCTGCCCCAAAGGTGTCCGCCGCCCGCGTTTCGGCGTGATGTCCTCGCATTCCGGTTCCGTTTCGGCAGTTTCCGCTTTGATCCGATCCCGGATGATGCCTGCAAAGGTTCCGAATCCTCCGGTCTGCGCGACGCAGGTGACGGCAAACGCGGCAGCCAGCGCGATTCTCATGAATTTCATCGTGATTGTCTCCTTTCCCTGTGTTCGTCTGTATTCTGCCCGCCGTTCTATCATGTGATTCCGGTAACTTCTGTCATCCTCGCACCAACATCGCGCAAACCGATCATACGGCATACCTTGGCAAAATTTTCGTGCGGTCTCACGAGTTATTTGTATAGGATGCATATTGCAAAATCATGCGCCGGGATGTATAATTATGTCATTATATTTCATATTTATAACAGAGGTTCATCATGGCAAAGGAAATCAAAAAAATCGTACTCGCGTATTCCGGCGGACTCGACACTTCCGTCATCATTCCGTGGCTGAAGGAGAACTATCCGGGCTGCGAAGTCATCGCGGTCTCCGGCAACGTCGGTCAGGGAACGGAACTCGACGGTCTTGAAGAAAAGGCGCTTAAAACCGGTGCGTCGAAGCTCTATATCGAAGACCTCCGCAAGGAATACGTCGAAGAGTATATCTGGCCCTGCCTCAAGGCCGACGCCAAATACGAGGAATACCTCCTCGGCACGTCCCACGCGCGTCCCTGCATCGCAAAGCGCCTCGTCGAGATCGCCAAAAAGGAAGGCGCGGACGCGATCTGCCACGGATGCACGGGCAAGGGCAACGACCAGGTCCGGTTTGAATTGACGATCAAGGCGTTTGCCCCCGACATGCAGATCATCGCGCCGTGGAGAATCTGGAATCTCAAATCACGCGACGACGAGATCGACTACGCAGAAGCGCACAACATCCCCCTGCGCATCAGCCGCGAGACCAACTACTCGAAGGACAAGAACCTCTGGCACCTCAGCCACGAAGGTCTCGACCTCGAAAGCCCGGCGAACGAGCCCAACTACAACAAGGAAGGTTTCCTCGAACTCGGCGTCTCCCCCGAGCAGGCCCCTGACGAGCCGACCTACATCACCCTGCACTTTGAAAAAGGCGTCCCGACAGCTTTGAACGGTGAAGCGGTCGACGGCGTGACCCTCATCGAAAAGCTCAACGCAATCGGCGGCGCGAACGGCATCGGCATCCTCGACATCGTCGAGAACCGTCTCGTCGGCATGAAGAGCCGCGGTGTCTATGAAACGCCCGCCGGTACGATCCTGTATCATGCGCACGATGTTCTCGAAACGATCACGCTCGACAAGGAAACGGCGCACTTCAAGGCCATTGTTGCACAGAAGCTCGCGGAGCTCGTTTACAACGGACAATGGTTCACCCCCCTGCGCGAGTCCATCGCGGCGTTCGTCGACGAGACCCAGAAGACCGTCACGGGCGATGTGAAGCTGAAGCTCTATAAAGGCAACATCATCAATGCGGGCGTCACCTCGCCGTACTCCCTCTACAACGAGCAGACGGCCTCCTTCGGCGAAGACGACGACTACAACCAGGCGGATTCCGCGGGATTCATCAACCTCTACGGACTCCCGATCAAGGTCCGTGCGCTGGCAAAGAAAAACTGGTAAAGGAGCGGGACGGGGAGGACGATTTTCATCTCCTCCCCTCTCTGATTCATCATCATGGCAAAATTATGGGACGCAAGATTCTCCAAGGCGGAGAACGGACGGGTGAATGACTTCAACTCGTCCATTTCCTTTGATTCCCGTCTGTTCCGTGAAGACATCGCGGGATCGATCGCCCATGCGACGATGCTCGGGCGCTGCGGGATCATCGAGGTGGCGGAAGCGGAGAAGATCGTCGATGGCCTCGGCGGCATCCTTCGCGATCTCGAATCCGGCGCGCTCACGATCGATCCGGAGGCGGAGGACATCCACATGTTCGTGGAAGAGGTACTGACGAAGCGCATCGGCGACACGGGCAAACGCCTCCACACCGCGCGCAGCCGCAACGATCAGGTCGCGCTCGACATCCGGCTCTATCTGCGCCGCGAAATCGGTGAGATCCGCGCGCTCCTCAAAGAACTGCTCAAAACCCTCACGGACATCGCAGAACAGAATGCCGACGCCGTGATGCCCGGCTATACCCACCTCCAGCGCGCGCAGCCCGTCACCTTCGGGCACTACATGCTTGCCTACGCGCAGATGTTCCTCAGAGATACGGAACGCCTCGGACAGATCTACGACCGCACGAACATCTCCCCGCTCGGGTCCGGCGCGCTCGCCTCGACGACCTATCCGATCGACCGCGCGCTTGTCGCGGAACTGCTCGCGATGGACGGGGTCACGGAGAATTCAATGGACGGCGTCTCCGACCGGGATTTCCTCGCCGAACTGATCTTCGCGCTGTCCCTTGTCATGACGCACCTCTCCCGCTTCTCCGAAGAGATCATTCTCTGGTGCTCGTCGGAATTCTCGTTCATCGAGCTCGACGACGCCTTCTCGACCGGTTCCTCCATCATGCCGCAGAAGAAGAATCCCGATATCGCAGAGCTCGTGCGCGGCAAGACAGGACGCGTCTACGGCGATCTCACGACGATCCTCACCGCACTCAAGGGCATTCCGCTCGCCTACAACAAGGACATGCAGGAGGACAAGGAAGCGGTATTCGACGCGATCGACACGGCCAAACTCTGCATCGAGCTCTTCACCGCGATGATCGGGTCGATGACCGTCAAGACCGCGCGGCTCCGCGAAGCGGCCTCTGGCGGGTTCATCAACGCGACGGACTGCGCGGACTATCTTGTGAAAAAGGGACTCCCCTTCCGCGACGCTTACCGGGTGAGCGGACGCCTCGTCGCGTACTGCATCGAAAACAAAACCGATTTTGAATCCCTCCCGCTCGATGTTTACCGCAATTTCTCCCCGCTGTTCGACGAAGGGATCTACGACGCCGTGAATCTCGACAACTGCGTCAACCGCAGGACGGTCTACGGCGGCCCGTCGCACGATTCGGTGATGCGGCAGATCGCGCTGGTGAGATCAAAGATCGGATAAGGCAGTCGGAAATTGCGCACCATTTCGCCCTGACACCTTGACATTGTCGGATTTTATGGTAAAATAGAGAAGCGGCAGGCAAACGCCGCCATCCCATCTGCCGGAGACCGATATGAACAGACTGAAAACTCTCAAAGACCGCGTGAGAAGGCTCCTCGCCCTCCTGTCTCTGGGAGTTTTGTTCTTTTCCTCCTGTTCTCTCGCCGACATGATCGAATTCCGCGATGCCGACAGCGGGCCTGCTCCGTACCATGCGGCAGAGACGGAAACGCCGAAAGAACCTGCGGATCTCGTTCATGAGACGATCCCCATAGAAAACGAAACTGACGCGCAGCCTGACGCGAATCCTGACCCCGAAACCGATGCCGACGAGAATGCAGCAGCATGGATCGCGCGATACGAAGGTCTCTTCGGAGAAGGCGCGGCGGACGAAGTACTGCTCACTTCCGAAGAGATCGCAGTCTATAACCGCCGGATCATCGAGGAATGCCCGACGGTCATCGATATTGCCTCCGTCCCGGAAGCCGTTGTCGGAGACGACCGGTTGCGGGAGACTGCATGCAGTCCCGTTACGGATGCGGAATTTTATGACGCAGAGGGAAACGTGATCGACTTTTCGCCAATTTTCGAGAATGCAGCCCCCGGTAACATTCCCGATACGATCACACCCCGGACCGCCGTCGTCACGAAACGCTGCAGCTGCACCTCCCTGCCGACCTCGCTCGGGGTTTACGACAATGGGGACACCTATTACAGCAAGATCCAGCTCACGGAGCTGATCGTCGGGATGCCCGTATGGGTGCTCCATGAGAGTGCGGACGGCGCGTTCCTCTTCGTGCAGTCGTATTATTACATCGGTTGGATCCCGTCGGATGCCGCCGCGCTCTGTGACGCAGAGGACTACGAGCGCTTTGCGAAGCCCGAAGATCCCGTCGTTGTCCTCAGGCACGCCGTCCCGTGCGGAGAGATCGTCCTCGACATGGGTGCGGCGCTTCCTTTCCGCGCGGAAACGGAGACCGGCTGGACCGTCTCGCTCCCGACCCGTGATGAAGACGGGCGTCTCGCACTCGTCGATTTCGAGCTTCATCGGGACGAAGCGATTCACGGGTATCTCCCCTATACGATGCGGAACACTTACACCCAAGCCTTTGCCTGCCTCGGCATCCCATACGGATGGGGCGGGACGGACGGCGGTCTGGACTGCTCCGGATTCGTTTGCGCAGTATTCCGCACGTTCGGGATCTATCTCCCGCGCGACACCCGGGACCAGAAGGATCACGCGGGGATCGCCCATACCGGCATGACTGAGGAGGAGACCGAACGCCTTCTCAAGGAATCTCGCTTCCCCGTCTGCCTCTATTCGCCAGGGCATGTGATGCTCTATCTCGGCGAAGAGGACGGCACCCCGACGGTCATCCATGCCCCGCAGGGAGGGGAGACCGTCACGCTCGCCCCGCTGGAGCAGGAACGCACGCTGATCTCCCTCGTGGAGATGAAATAAAGAAAGCCGTTTCATGAACGGGAAAGGAGCGATTCGATGCGTCAAAACAAGATGATCGTTCTATCCGCCGACGCCCTCGTCGAGGAGGACATGGCGGAGCTCAGGCAAATGCCGAACTTCCGAAAGGTCTTCGGCGAAGGATCCATGATCGAGCGGGTCAAGTCGATCTACCCGACCATCACCTATCCCTGCCACACGACCATGGCGACCGGATGCTGGCCGGACCGTCACGGGATCCCAGGAAACCTGAAATCGCCCTATCGCTATATCAAGCCGCCGATCCCGTGGATCTGGGAGCACGCGTATGTGAAAGTCCCGGACATCTTTGATGCGGCGAAAATAGCCGGCCTCACGACGGCTGCGGTTTTCTGGCCTTGCACCGGGAACCATCCGTCCATTGACTGGCTGATCAACGAATACTGGACCCAGTCAAAGGAACAGACCCTTGCCGATGCGTTCAGGGAGATGGGGACGCAGGAGTGTGTGGTCCCGATCATCGAGCGCAATGCGCATCTGATGAAGGAGCGGACGCATCCCTTCTGCGACGATTTCATGCTTGCCTGTGCCTGCGACATGATCCGGGAATTCACGCCCGATCTTCTGATGATCCACCCGGCCAACATTGACGGCGCGCGCCATGCAGGCGGTACGTTCGGGCCTCACATCAGGAAAACGCTCGAGGATACGGACCGCTGGATCGGCGATCTCCTGCATGCCGCAGAGGAAGCCGGTGTCGCGGAGGACACGAATTTCGTGCTGACCTCCGATCACGGGCAGATGGACATCAAGCGCGTTATCCACATCAACGTGCTGCTTGCAGATGCCGGATTGATCCGCCCGGTGGAAGGCGGCGAGCCGGAATGGGATGCGTGGTGTCAGTCCGGCGGCATGTCGGCCTGTGTCTATCTGAAGGATCCCTCGGACCGCGCGACCTATGATAAGACTTATGCCTTATTAAAACATCTCTGCGACGAAGGCGTTTACGGGATCAGCCGGGTCTTCACGGCGGACGAAGCGCGCGAGGAAGAACACTATGCCGGTGACTTTTCCTTCGTGATCGAGACGGATAATTACACCTCCTTCGGCGATAAATACACCCGTCCTCTCGTCACGGGCGCGGACAACGGCGACTACCGCAAGGGACACGCGACCCACGGTTATCTTCCGTCGAAGGGTCCCTGCCCCGTCTTCTGCGTGAGCGGTCCCGCCTTCCGAAATGGCGTGGTGCTGAGCGACGGACGCCTTGTCGACGAAGCGCCGACCATCGCGCGCGCCATGGGGATCTCCATGCCGGACACCGACGGCAAGCCCATCACGGAACTGCTCGCGGAATGACCGATGCAATCGAAAAAACGGCGCCTCTCCGTTTCGGAAAGACGCCGATCTTTTTATTCGGTTTACTGTGCGATGAACGCTTCAAACTCGAAATAGCAGTCGAAATCCGCCTCGACCGTCACGGAGTCCCACGAGAGGGCTGCGATCATGACGCTCAAAAAGCTCTTGGCAGAGAGGCGGTGATGCCCGTTGACGAGCATGACTTCTCCCGGACACTTCGACGCACTGTGCGTGAATTCGAGCATGTCCTGGATCCCGTTGAATTTCACGGGATAGCGGTAATTGCCTTTTTCCATATCATTCCTCCGGCCGTGCGGTTTTTCCCTGCGGCCGTGACTATTATACTCCGTTGTCCGCAAAAGTCAACTGCCTCGGGACAAATTCTCTTTCTTGACCGTTCTGAGGCTGATACGATGCCCGTTCTTCGTCTATTTCAACAACAGAAATGGGGACGATTTGTGCCTTTTCCATAAATACCCATCCAGCCGGGAGGTATAAAAACATAAAGATCGGGACATGCTGAGACTTGGATTTCAATCGGAGGTCTCGTATGCAGAAGAAACCGTTTTTCCCGGCCCGCCGGGTATTCATCACATCTGCCGGCTCCGTCGTCGGACAGAAGGAAAAGAGAGGACCGCTCGGCGAACGATTCGATTTCAGCGGGGATGACCGCTTCGGTAAGGATTCCTGGGAAAAAGCCGAGGCGGAAATGCAGCGTCTTTCTCTCGGCATCGCCATGCGGAAGGCGGAACTCGTCGAAGGAGACCTCGACCTGCTCGTCGCGGGCGATCTGGTGAATCAATGCGTCTCGTCGAGCTACGGACTGCTCGGCTACCGCATCCCCTTCCTCGGTCTGTTCGGCGCGTGCTCGACGTCGGCGGAAGGACTGCTCCTCGCGGCGTTGGCGACGGCATCGGTGTGCCGACGGTGCGCAGTCGTCACCTCCTCGCATTTCTGCACCGCTGAGCGGCAGTTCCGCTATCCGCTTGAATACGGCGGGCAGCGCACTCCGACGGCGCAATGGACGGTGACGGGCGCAGGCGCGTTCATCGTCTCCTCCCGTCCGGGCGACGCACAGCGGACGAAAGGGACGTATGTTCCGGAGATCCTCGATGTAATGCCGGGCTGCATCATCGACCGCGGGATCACGGACGCGGCGAACATGGGGGCAGCGATGGCACCGGCCGCGGCAGATACGATCTTGCGCTATCGGGACAGCGGCTGCCTCCCGGCCGGGGCGACGATCGTCACAGGAGATCTCGGCGCAGAGGGCAGCGCGATCCTCTATGATCTTCTGGCGGCCAAAGGACTCGAGATCCGGGACCGGCATACGGACTGCGGGCTTCGCATCTATGATCGCAACAAAGAAGATGTCCATTCCGGGGCGTCCGGGTGCGGTTGTTCCGCGGTCGTGATGGCGGCGGAGCTGCTTGAGATGGTCCGGGACGGGGAGATCCCGGAGATGCTCTTCCTCGCGACAGGCGCTCTCATGAACACCGCGGCGGTCCAGCAGGGCGAAACGATCCCCGGCATCGCGCATCTCGTGCACATCCGCGGAACGAAACGGGACGAGGTCTCGGAGAGTCCGGCAGAATAAGGAGGCAGATATGGAAACGTTTCTTACGGCGCTTTTCCGCGCGTTTGTGATCGGCGGACTCTTCTGCACCGTCGCGCAGATCCTGATCGACAAGACGAAGCTGACGCCCGCGCGCATCCTCGTCGGGTATGTCGTGGCCGGCGTTTTCCTCGGCGGGGTCGGCGTCTACGGAGCGCTTGTCGATTTTGCGGGCTCCGGCGCGACGGTCCCGCTCACGGGATTCGGTTATCTCATCAGCGAAGGCGTTCAGGAAGCCGTCGCAAAGGAAGGACTGATCGGCGCGCTGAAGGGGCCTCTCACGGCTGCCTCGGGCGGAATCGCCGCCGCCATGCTCTCGGGACTCATCGCCTCGTTTTTCTTCGACAGCAAGGTCAAGGACTGAGTTTTTTGTCTCCCGCCTCTTCCCTTTCTGGTCGGATCGTGGTATAATGGGAAAAATGACGCCGGGAGGTATGATACCATGATCAAAAGACGGGGCATCGTGATCCACGCCGCGGACTGCGGGGACTACTGGGCCGGACGGCTCGAAAACAGCGGGTTGAACGTCGTCGGCGTTCATCCGGCGGGCGGCATGGACGCCCATCGTTCGCTCGAAGACTGCATCCGGTTCCTCGGTACGCCGGAATGGAGGCGTCTTGCCGCGCGTATGGAGAAAGCCGGGATCGCCGTGGAGTTCGAGATGCATGCGCTCTCCTGGCTCCTCGAACGGGATCGGTTCGAGACGAATCCCGACTGGTTCCGCATGGACGATTCGGGAGAACGGACGCCGCTCTTCAACTGCTGTGCCTCGAATCCGGAGGCCCTCGAACATATCCGGGAGCGCGCGGCAGAGCTTGCCCGCATTTTCCGGCCCGATACACACCACTATCATTTCTGGATCGACGACGTGGCGAGCGCGGGATGCGCCTGTCCCGCCTGCCGATCCCTTTCGGCGTCCGATCAGGCCATGATCCTCTATCGCGCCATCGCGGACGGCGTGTGTTCCGTCGATCCCGCGGCGCGGGTCAGTTATCTCGCGTACTGCGAAACGCTCAAACTCCCCGAAACGGTACAGCCCGACGACCGTCTCTTTCTCGAATTCGCGCCGATCGCCCGGGATTTCGAGCATTCCCTCTTTGATCCGACATGCGAGAAGAACGCCGCCCAGGTTTCCACCCTTCCCGCTCTTCTCGAGCTCTTCGGACGCCGCGACGCCAAAGCTCTCGACTACTGGGTCGACGATTCCCTTTTCTCTGGCTGGCAGCTTCCGCCGAAAGCCTTCACGCTGAATGCCGCGATCTGCCGCGCCGATGTCGCCGCCTACCGCGCGCTCGGCTTTGAAGCCGTCACCTCCTTCGGCTGCTTCCTCGGTGAGAACTACCGCGATCTCTGGGGCGATGCCGATCTCGATCCGTATTTCCGGATCCTCAGGGAGGATTAAAATTCCATGAGAAACCGCTATAGTCCCTTGACAGCCGGACGGCGGGATGATATAATCCACGCGATATCGAGATGATATCAGATTTCGGAGGTGACTCGCTTGAACAAATCCTTCGTTCTGTTTCTGATGCTGTCCGTTCTCTTGAATGTCGTCACCATCATCCTGTTTGCCGGTGCGTTCGGCGTTCTGCCGGGCATCACGGTTTCAAAGCCCGTCGGGATCTCCGCCGCTCTCGTCTGCGCCGTTCTCTCGAGCGTCTCGTGCCTAACGGCCATCCGTTTCAACCGCAAATAAGAATCAATCCATCAGGAGGAATCGTTTCGTTATGCTGAAAATCGAACATCTGACCAAAACCTACGGGGATAAGGCCGCCGTGGAGGATCTCAGCCTGCACATCAGCCCCGGCGAGATCTGCGGCTTCATCGGTCACAACGGCGCCGGCAAGACCACCACGCTCAAATGCGTCGCCGGGATCCTCTCCTTTGACAGCGGAGAGATCACCGTGAACGGAAACTCCGTCCGCACCGATCCCATGAAAACGAAACGCGATATCGCCTACATACCGGACAACCCCGATCTCTACGACTACATGAGCGGGATCCGCTTTCTGAATTTCGTCGGCGACATTTTCGGCGTCCCGGCGGATGTGCGGCAGGAGAAGATCCGTACCCTCGGCGATACCTTCGAGCTCACGAAGGACCTCGCCCAGCCGATCTCCGCCTACTCGCACGGCATGAAACAGAAGCTCGCGGTCATCTCGGCGTGGCTGCACGACCCGAAGCTCATCCTGATGGACGAGCCGTTCGTCGGGCTTGATCCGAAGGCATCCCACCTGCTCAAGGGTCTGATGCGCGAGCATTGTGACCGCGGCGGCGCGATCTTCTTCTCAACGCACGTCCTCGAGGTCGCGGAAAAGCTCTGCGACGAGGTCGCCATCATCAAATCCGGACGCCTGATCCGCGAAGGCACGATGGAAGACGTGCGCGGCGACGAATCCCTCGAGGCGGTCTTCCTCGAACTGGAGGAGGAATGAGCCATGCTGAAAGCTCTCTTCCGGAAACAGCTTTTGGAGCTCGTCGGACAGAATCTGCTCTATGACCGCCGAAAAGGTACGACCCGAAGCCGCGGCGGGATTGCGCTCTTTGCCGTGCTCTACGTCTTCCTCTTCGGATGGTTCGCCTTCATGTTCGGAAGCGTCTCCTATGCTCTCTGTCCCCAGCTTGTCGGCGCAGGGCTTGATTGGCTGTATTTTGCCATCATGGCGCTGCTTGCCGTCGCGCTCGGGGTCTTCGGCAGCGTCTTCAACACCTATACCGCGCTTTACCGCTCGAAGGACAACGACCTCTTGCTCTCGATGCCGATCCCGCCCTCGAAGATCCTCTTCGTCCGGCTGTCCGGTGTCGCGCTCCTGAGCTTTCTCTTCGTCGCGCTGGTCTTTCTGCCGGCAGTCTTCGTCTATAACCGCATTGTCGGCGTCTCGTTCCCCGCGCTTCTCTTCCAGATCCTTCTGGTCTTTCCGCTTTCCGCCGCAGCGACGGCACTCACTTGCCTGCTCGGTTGGGTCGTCGCCCTCGTCGCCGTGCGCGTGAAAAACAAAACCGCCGTGACCGTCGTTCTGACGCTCGCATTCATCGGCGTGTACTACTACATCTACGGTACGGCGTACCGCATCCTTGCCTCGATCCTCGCCAATACCGAGAAGGTCAGCCGGGCATTTCGCTCATGGCTCTTCCCGCTCTATGCGGCGGGCCAGGGCGCTGTCGGGAAGACGATCTATTTCCTGCTCGCCGTCCTCATTGCAGCGGCAGCCTTTGCTCTGACGTGGTATATCCTCTCCCGCACCTATCTGCGGATCACGACCGATAACCGCGGCGCCGCAAAAGCCGTCTATCACGAAAAGCGGGCCAAGGTATCCGGCGTGTCGACCGCGCTGCTCAAACGCGAGCTCCGTCATTTCACTTCCAGCTCCGTTTATATGCTCAACTGCGGACTCGGCATCGTATTCATGCTCCTCGCGCCGATCGCAGGCCTGATCAAGATGGGAGCTCTCCGCAACGGGATCGGGATGTTGTTCTCGAGCTCGGAATCCCGCAATCTGCTCCCGCTGATCCTCTGCGGCGTGATCTGCCTGCTCTCCACGATGATCGATGTCACCGCGCCTTCCGTCTCGCTCGAAGGCCGTTCGATCTGGCTCGTACAGTCCCTGCCCGTGCTTCCGCAGTCCGTCCTTTCGGCGAAGCTGAGAATGCATCTGCTCTTTGCCTGGATCCCGACCGTCATTGACGTGCTGGTCTTCTGCTTCATCGCCGGCACCACGATCCCACAAGCCCTGCTCGTCCTTGCGGCCTGCTGTGCGTACGTGCTCTTCTCGGCGGAAGCCGGTCTCGCGCTCAACCTCCTCATGCCGAACCTCACATGGATGAACGAGGCGTATCCGGTGAAGCAAAGCGCTCCGGTCGCCATCATACTCTTCGGAAGCTGGTTCTTCCTCGGTGCGCTCGCTGCGCTTTACTTCGCGCTCTCCGGCATCCTCTCCGTCGATCTCTACCTGCTTCTCGTCGCCGTCCTGCTTCTCGCCGCTTCTCTGCTCCTCTATGGCTGGCTGATGAAGAGCGGTGCGAAACGATTCGCGGAGCTTGGCTGACAGCAATTTCCTTTCATAATTTCCCGCATTTTTGTTCACAATAGGAGCGGAACGGAAGCGTGCCGTTCTTCGAGATAGAGTGTCGTACGACAGCGGGACAGTCCGCGCGCTGGATCTGCCCCGTACATATCAGAGCGCCTGACGGATCTTCCCGAGGGCGCTTTTCTCGATCCTGCTGACGTATGACCGTGAGATGCCGAGGCGCTCGGCGGTTTCCCGCTGGGTCTGGGGATCCCTGCCGTCGAGTCCGTAGCGCAGCACGAGGATCTCCCGCTCCCGGTCCTCGAGATTCTTCATGATATACGAAAGCGCGCCCGTGATCTTCATCTTCGCGTCGATGTCGTCCGCGATCGTGTCCTCCACGGCGAGCACATCCTCATACGTCAGCGCGTTCCCCTCGCGGTCCGTGTCGATGGTCTCGTTGATCGACACCTCGTTCTGGAGCTTTTTCTGCGAGCGGAAATACATGAGGATCTCGTTCTGGATGCACCGGGCGGCGTAGGTGGCAAATCGCGCGCCGTTCTCGATATCGAAGGAGTCGACGGATTTGATGAGCCCGATCGTCCCGATGGAGATGAGGTCCTCTTCTTCCGGCGAGGATGCGTAATACTTCCGCACGATATGCGCGACAAGCCGAAGATTGTGCTCGATCAGCCTGCCCCTTGCCGCGGCGTCCCCCTCGAGCCTCGCGCGCCGGAAGCATTCACTCTCCTCCTCGCGGCTGAGCGGCGGCGGAAATCCGTTCGCGTTCGAGGAGAGGATCAGCCCGGGGAATCCTTTCGGCAGACCGAGCTTTGCGAAAAGGTTCCAGAGAAATGAGAGCATGGCGGCCTCCTGTTGTTTGTGTCTTCCACCTTATGCCGCGGACTGGAAAAAGATTCCTCGCATAAAGCAGGCGATTTGGGACATCATACACTTGGAGCTTAGGAAAGGAGCCTGAACAAATGCTTGATCGAATTTCCCTGATCCTCGTCATCATCGGCGCGCTCAACTGGGGGTCCGTCGGACTGTTCCGATTCGATATCGTGTCGTGGATCTGCGGCGGACAGGGATCCGTCCTCGCCCGTCTGATCTACACCCTCGTCGCGCTCGCCGGCGTGTGGTGCGTTTCCCTTCTCTTCCGCGAGCGTGACGAAGAATACGGAAGAGCGTAAATTCAAGAAAGCCGGACGGAGCAAGATCGCTTCGCCCGGTTTTTCGTCGTCCGTTCACATTTTCCGCTTGCAATGCGCTCGCCGTCCCGGTATAATGAAATCAAATCCGACTTGCCGGAGGCCGCTATGGACCGCGACAAACGCATCTTTCTCGATTTTCTCCAGGGACACGGGACGGCGCCTGTTCTCTTCGAGCCGTTTCTCTCCCGGCGTCACACGGAGACCCTGATCTGGCGGCGCGGTCAGAAGCTCTGGGACACCGCCGAGCACACCGTCTCGACCCTCGTTTCGCAGACGGAGCGGACCCGTGCGGACATGCTCATCCTCGATCTCCGCCCGCTCTCCTCAGCCGAGAAGCGTGATGCGGCACACGCGATCCGTCAGGCGCGGGAAGCGAACCCTTCCCTCGGCTTCGCGGTGATCGGAGAAACGGAAGAAGACGTGTCCCTCAGCGAAGAGTCGGCGGACGCGCTCTGCCTCTGCGGAGACCTGACCTCGGATCGTCTCCCCGTCATCCGCATGGACGGAACGGTGCGGGACGCCATCCGTCGTGGGGACGCGGCATGGTTCGCGCGCGCCGACGCAGAGGACGCCCTGCGGGAAGCGGACGGCAGGATCCGCATCTGCGGCGGTCTCGGGATCGACCGGCTCGCCTCCCCGGCTGAAGTCTACGAGCGGGTGGAGCGTCTGTCGGCGGCATTCGGCACGCTGTGGGCGGTCGGCTCCGGCGGTGAGATCCCGGACGGGGATTACCTCGGTCTCATCGCAATGCTCGGCGCGTACGCTCGTGTCCGGGACGGGATCCGGTAAGTTTGTGCTTTTTTTGAATTTATTATAAATTTACATCCAACCGTCTTGCATCCCTCCGTGATTTGGGCTATAATGGTGCCAGAATCAAGCAAAGGAGCGCGTTTTTCATGTATTACTTTCTCGAAGCAGCAGGAGCGGCAGCGGGCGGTGGCAGCCTCGTAAGCACCGTTTCCACGCTCGTCATGCTCGTCGCGATGGTCCTCGTGTTCTATTTCTTCATGTACCGTCCTCAGAAGAAGCAGGAGAAGGAACAGAACGACATGCGCAACGGTCTGGAAGTCGGCGATGAGATCACCACCATCGGCGGCATCATCGGCAAGATCGTTTCGATCAAGGACGAGACCGTCCTCATCGAGACCACCAAGGACTGTACCAAGATCCGCATTCTCCGCTCGGCCGTCCGCAACGTCGACGTCCACGCAGCTGACGCGGAATAATCCCGCAAACCGAATACACGAGCCTTCCGACGCATAGAATCGCGTGATTCCATGAACGGGAGGCTTTTGTCATGAAAACGAAATCCGGAAAGGAACCGAAAAAGAAACGCGAAGGCGCCGCACTTTCGGCATTCAAGGGTGCCGGCGGCGGACTTGGGGTAACACTCGCGCTTCTGCTCCTCTTCTGCGCGATCCTCACGGCTGTGGAGGATCCCGGTCCCCTCGTCGTGCCGCTGTCCCTCGCGTCGCTCTATCTCGGCGGGATCGCAGCCGGGGTCATCGGAGCGAAGCGCTCGCGCAACGGATCGGCGGGCGGCTTCTATGCGGGATGCGCGTTCGCTGCCGGGGTGTTTTTGCTCTCGCTCCTTCCCCTGCCTTCGTCCGCTTTTCCCGTGTCGGCTGCGATGATTTTTCTCGGATTGCTGCTCCCGGCAGGCGCGCTCGGCGGCATCCTCGGGACGAAAAAGCAGACCAAACGGCACGGAAGGCGGTAAAGTGTCGATATAACCATCATTTTTGACTATTTTGTGAATTTTGATGTTTTTTCAAATTCCGATTGACGGGACTAATCAATCATGCTATAATGTCATCAGAGACAAACGTTAATTGTGAGAGGATTCTATGAAAGACCGGATACGACAGTCCCTGCGCCGTCTCTTCTTCTACTCCTCCCGCCAGCTCTGGAGGCGATGGCGCACTTATCTCTCGGTGTTCTTCACCTCTATCTGTCTGCTCGCGCTCGTGATGTGCATTCTGGAGCTCTTCCAGTCCCTCATCATCAATCAGCACGAGCAAGACGCGAACGGAACCTGGCACGCCTGTTTTCTCGACAGCCCGAACGATCTCGAAGAAAAGATCGAAAAGGATTCCGCCGTCAAAGACGCATGGACGGTGACGTGGACCTCGCGGCTCGCATCCTCCGAGGATGCAACCGCCCCCGGCAAGCTCACAGTGCTCGATGAGGAGACCGAAGAGCGGTTCGCCATCCGCTGGCTCTGGGGACACGCACCCGAGGACGGGGAGATCGCCGTCTCGCGGCAGTTCTACGAGGCTTTCGGCTGGATGGAAGCGGACGTTCAGAACGATTTCTGGTTCAAGGCGGGCGAGATGACCTATCATCCCCTGAAGCTCGCCGGGATCTACATTGCGAACGACAAGGCGCTCGACTACGTCTTCGTCTCGCAAAGCACCGCCGCCGAGATCGACCGGGAGACCGGCGCGCACCCGAAGTATGACACGTATTTTCAGGTCGGGTATATCTCCGACCGCTATGTTGCAAAGGTCGTCGACCGGCTGTACCGTTCGTTCACGCTCGGGCCGACGGAGAATCAGGCACCGAAGGAAGCCACCGAGAAATGGATCTTCCACGATGTCAAAAAATACGAAGACTATCTCAACCCAACGATCCGAGGGCATAACAGCGTCAACGCCGGGCTGTTCGATGTCCGGGAAGATGCGATCCCGACGGTGATCCTCATGCTCCCCGTGATTGCCATGGCCGCCCTGATCCTCGCGTCGTTCATGAGCCATTGGACCGCGGCAAACGCGCCGGAATTCGGCGTCCTCGGTGCAATCGGCGCGACGCGGCGCAATCTCTGCTCCATCGCGGCGGGACAGGTGCTTCTCATCGCGCTCCTCTCCTCGCCGCCCGTGATCCTCTTCTCCTCCCTCATCACGAATCTCTATATTAAAGCCTACAACGCGGCGACGCTCGGGACGGGGCTGGTGTTCTACCTCCCGTGGGTCAGCTTTGCGAAGGTCGCGCTCTGGTTTGCCGTCCTCTCCTGCGTCTTCACCTACATCGGGATCGCGCGGATGACGCTCGAGGAGCCCTACATTCTCATGACCGGGTCATACCGCGGCGAGATGCCCTTTGTGCGCACCTCCTCCCTCGTCCTCTCGAAGATCAAGAACAAGGTCGCGCGGCTCGCTCTGATCGAGACGATGCGCCAGATCAAGGGCGACGCCGTGCAGATCCTCGTCACTGCGATCGTCTCGGTCGTCGTCGCCGTCTTTGCCATCGGGCTTGCCTACCTCTTCCTCATGCGGGAAACTTCTCTTACGGCTGAGATCGGCAACATCCCGACGGATACGCGGATCGCGGCGACCTCGGCGTATGACGATCATCTCAAAGCGATCAAAAAGATGTATGCCATCCCCGAGAAGGTCGTGGACAAGCTGAGCGATACGCCCGGGGTCTCTTTCTGCGCCACCTTCACCGCATGTACCGACACATGGATCCATCTCGACGATAACCGTGTACTTCACAACGCTCCGTGCCTAAAAATAGAGGGCAAATGGAACGACACGAAGATCATGATCGCAGACGAAGCCATTCTTCCCTATCTCTACCGGGATGTGCTCGAAGGGGATCCCGATTCGATCTTCTCGTCGGACGACGCCCTTCTCTACGTCGGACAGACCGAGGCGGACTATGAGAAGTTCCTCGTCGGTTCCTCGTTCTCCTTCGCACCGAAAATGCTCTCTACGCGCGGTGTGAACGCACCCGAAGGTGAGGTCCGGGAGCTGACCGTGACGGCGGCGTTGACCCCGAAACAGGGGATTCTCTCCTACGCCAATTATTTCATCATCTCCCGCAGCGGCGCGGACAAGCTCGGCATCTGCCCGGAGGACGAATGCCGGACGGTGTATCTGAATTACGATCACGCCCTCTCCGACGCGGAACTCACCGCCATCCTCGACGGGATCGCCTCCGATCCTGCGCTGATGCGCTATGAGATCACCAACGTCGGCGCGAAAAACTCCTCGGAGCAGTCGATCCGCCGTGCGACCACGATGCTCGTCGCGCTCTTCTGCCTGATCCTCTACGTCTCCTTCGCCGTCATGAGCGTTACGCACGTGAAGATGAAAACGGCACAGGCGCGGCGCGACATTGCGATCAAGCGGCAGCTCGGCGCGGATGACCGGGCAATCTACCGGGAAATGCGGATCGGGAGTTATCCGGCGTCCGCCATCGCCATCGGCATCACGCTCGGGCTCGCCCTCCTCTTTGCGATCATCCTCATCCTCTCGCAGATGGCCGCGCTCAGTCAACTGCGGGACCGCTACCCATACGCCTATACACCGGATGTGGTATCTGAGACAAGGATGATGATTTTCCTGGAAGCGGGGCTCATGATCCTCGTCTCGATCCTCGCGCTGCCCGTGCTCTTCTTCGTCGCCGCGACCGCCGCCGCCGGTACGATCCTGCCCACCCGCGCGGTGCTCAAGGAGCCGATCACGGAAGGCCTCCGCAAGGGGACGGACTGACAAAATTGAGGTTGAAGTCTGTGCGATGATGTGGTATCATCAGGAAAAGCACACACCGGAAGGAGGTGCGGGATGAAAAAGAACAACACTCCGCGGCGGCTCTTCTTCTATGCGTCCCGGCAGCTCTGGCGTCGCAGGCGGACCTATCTCGCGGTATTCGCCGTTTCGGTCGTGCTCCTTTCTCTCGTGATGGCCGCGCTCGAGCTCTTTGAGTCCTACCACCTCCAGTCGCTTGAAATCACCTCCGCCGGAACGCATCACGCCGCGATCTACGATCAGCCGAACGACTGGTCGGAAGAGATCGCAAAGGATAAAGGCGTCACGTCCGTCACGGTGATCCCGCACAATGCCCGGCTCGCCTCCTCGGTCGATGCCACGGCTCCCGGGAAGGTCACTGTGGAAAACGAGCGCATCGACGCGATCCTCGGCGTACAGTATCTCTGGGGTTCGCCGCCCGGTGAGGGAGAGATCGCGGTGCCGCTGTCCCTCTACCGCGCGGAGGGATGGCTCGAAGCGGGCGAAGTCAACGATCTGTATTTCAAGGCCGCGGACATGACGTATGAGCCGCTCCGGATTTCCGGCATCTTCACGGTCTCGAACATCGGCGCGGATTATGTGTTCGTCACGGAGAAGACCGCCCGGCAGATCGACCGGGATACCGGTGCGCACGACAAGGTCGATCTCTACATCACCTTCCGCCATGTCTCCGACCGGTACGCGGCGCATGTCCTGCATCGGCTCTGGCAGAAGATCCCCTTCATCGATACGGACGCGCAGGCAAGGCAGGACACCGTCGAGGGCCGCGATCCTTATCTCGTACGGTACGAAGAATATCTCAACCTCGAATTTCTCAACAATCAGAAGCGTTATACCGCGGCCCCGCATCTTCTCTGGATGCTGCCCGTCATCGCGGCTGCCGCGCTCGTCCTCGCCGCCTTCATGATCGCCTGGACCCGCAGCCACGCACCGGAGCTCGGCATCCTCGGCAGCATGGGAGCGGACAAGCGGGATCTCTGCGCCATCCCCGCGGGGCAGATCCTTCTCATCACCTTTGCCGCTTCACCGCCGGTCGTGCTCCTCTCAGCCTGCCTTTCGCGCATCTATCTCAAAACGTACAACAAGGTACTCACGGGCGTGGGATTCCGCTTCACTGTTCCGTGGGGCAAGCTCGCCGGAGCCGCCGTTCTGTTCGTCTCACTCTCCACGCTGTTCACCTATCTCGGAATCGCCCGCCTTGCCGAGGAGCCGCCGTTCCCGCTGATCTCCGGATCGTTCCGCGTCAAGATGCCCTTCGTGCGTGCGTCCTCCCGGTTCCTTTCGAAGATGCGGGAGCGCGTCGCCTCGTTCGCACTGCTGCAATCGATCCGCGAATTGCGGCAGGAGATCTTGAACGTGGCCGTGTCCGCCCTCATTCCGACGATCCTCGGCGCGGTGCTGCTGCTACTCCTTGTCTACCGTTCCTCGATGAGCGCAGCCCTCTTCCACATCGGCGCGGAGCCTGCCGCGGACTGCGTCGTGTCCTCCCTCTCCGAAATCGACGAGAACGTCCCGGACCCGCTGCCGCTCACGGAGGATGTCCGCGGCGAAATCCTCTCGATGGACGGCGTCGAACGATGCCTGCCCTTCTCGTGGTTCGGCTATTCGAACGCGAAATACCGCACCGTCGGCAGATGGATCATCTCCAACGAACCCCAGGTCCGCCTCGGAGAAGACGGCATATGGGAGCGGGTCCCCTTCTGCGTTGGCAATGAGGAGACGGCATCGATGCTCGTCGGCTCCGTTCTCGAGGGTGATCCGAACAAAGTATTCCGCGATCCCGGCGCCATGATCTATGTCCGCGGCAAGGACGCCGGTTCGCACCCGGATTACAGGGTCGGCGACCTTCTCGACGCCGCGCCGGAAACCCATGCCTCAGCAGACAAAGGGATCATTGCCGCGCCGAAGGAGTTTATCCAGCTCCGCGTCTGCGCCGTCGTCACGCTGAAACGGGATCCGAAGGTTTTGGAAGACAATGTTTCGTGCTTTCTTCTCTCCCGCGCAGGAGGCGAAGCGTTCGGGCTGTCTCCGGCTGATGAATACCAGAAGCTCTATGTAAACTATCACTCTGACATGGATGAGGAAGCGCGCCTCGACTGCGCCGACGCCATCCAGAACGCGTTCTTCCTCCTGCGCTATCACGTGCAGAACCTCCGCACGCCGAGCCGTTACGAAGCCGCCGAGATCCGCGTCACGACCGAAATGTTTCTGATCCTCGCGTCGATGGTCCTGCTCGCGTTCGCCGTGACGACCATGCTCGCCTCGCGGATGAAGACCAGCCGTCTGAAGCGCGACTTCGCCGTGATCCGGCAGCTCGGCGCGGATGACGGGGACGTTATGAAAACCATGCGCACGGGTGTGTATCTCAACGCCGCCGTCGCGTTCGGCGCTGCTCTCTGCGTCATCCTCGCCGCGGTAATCGTCTATACGATCCACAACTCATGGCAGCTTGGCGTCGAGATCTCCTCGCACAGGGACACCTACACACCGGAAGCGATCCTCTATGAACGCAGACAGATTCTCGAAGCAGCGGCATACATTCTCGCCGTCTTCCCGCTCTCCCTCCCCTTCCGCGCGCTGACCTGTCTCGCCTCCCTCGCCGGGACCATCCCGCCCACCGCCCGCCTTCTGCGCGAAAGCATTGCCGAAGGACTACGAAAGGATACGGACTGATATGGAAAAGAAAATCATTCTCAAAGCGGAAAATCTCATGAAGACCTACAACGGCGGCGGCACCTTCGTCAATGCGGTCAACCGGGTGAACCTCCCTTTCTATGAGCGGGATTTCACCGCCATCGTCGGTCCGTCCGGATCCGGGAAAAGCACGCTGCTGCACCTGCTCGGCGGCATCGACAATCCATCCGGCGGCGACGTCTGGGTCTATCCGCAGAGCGAGAGCGAGAAGCGTCCGGTGAATCTCTATGCCCTCTCCCGCTCCAAGCTCGCAAAATACCGCGGACAGAACTTCGGCTTCGTCTTCCAGAATTACGCGCTGCTCCCGGTCCTCACGGCGTGGGAAAATGTGATGGCGCCGTCGATCTACAACAACACGCCGTTCGACGAGGATTACGCGCTCCGGCTCTTTTCGCGCCTCGGCCTCTCGGATCGCATCCACCATCTGCCGTCCGAATTATCCGGAGGTGAACAGCAGCGCGTCGCGGTGATCCGGGCGATGATCTCCCGTCCGCGCATCCTGTTCGCCGATGAGCCGACGGGAAATCTCGACAAGAAGAACGGCGAGGAGCTGTTGAAGCTGCTCTTCGAGATGCGGGACGAGCACAACATTACGGTCATCATGGTGACGCACGATCCAGACGCTGCGGAAATGGCGGATCGCGTCGTGCACATGCAGGACGGTGAAGTCGTACAGGTCGTGTAAGGAACGGAACTATAAAGAAAATCTCCCGTGAGGCTCTGACCCCGCAGGAGATTTTCTTCTCTGATTCGCTTTTGCTTTCAGATCCGCTTATTTCGCAGAGATTTCGTTCTCGTACTTTTCGATCATCTTCTTGACCATCTGACCGCCGATGGAACCGGCTTCACGGGAAGTGAGGTTACCGTTGTCGCCGGACTTCAGGGTCACACCGACTTCGTTCGCGGCTTCCTGCTTGAACTGCTCCATCGCGTCCTTTGCTTCGGGAACGGTGAGTTTGTTCGAATTCTTCGTTGCCATGATTTCATACGCTCCATTCATATATTTTGCGAGACCGCTGTCTCACGCTCATAGTATGACGCCGTCATCCATGCTTTATGAATGGGAATTTGCGGCAAGAACGTTATGACCGTTCATATACTTCAAAACACTTCGATTTCAAGATACACGACCCGCGTGCCGTGAATCCCGACCGTCTGTATCGGATTTCCGTCGTTCGGCAACTCCGCCCGCATCAAGACACAATGATCTACAAATCGCCTGCAAAACCGATTCGGCCGGTCTGCATCCACCGCGCCCCGGTCGCACGGGGTGAGATCCGTCACGGGCACGTCGTTCACGGTCAGCCGTGGATGTTCGGGCACACGGTCAAATCCGACCAGAAGCGCCAGCCGAGCGCCTTTCGGGAGAACGCCGAGCCGCACCGGGATCCGGCCTTCCTCCGCTGGAAGCGGTCTCCACGCCTTTGCTCCCTCCGGGCACATATCCTGATATGCCACGATCACCCGCCTCGGAACGTCCAGTAGGGTTTCTTCCCGTCCGCAAGTGCGGTTGATCCTGTCGTACGGATGATCCTTGCCGACCGGATCCATGAAATAATTGAACAAGTAGATGGAATCCGCGCCGTCCGCCAGATACCGCAGCGCGTAACCCGCCACAGTCGCGGTCGTCCCTCCTACGTCGTCCGTTCCGAGCAGAAACAGATCGGTGATGCAGGCGGCGATTTCGATGTCCGGGAAATGTTTTTTCCATGTTTTCACCGGCATATCTCCGTCGCTGCTCTCCCATCGCGGACTGATCGTGATGAGATCGACCAGGCCCTCCCGCACCCATGTCTCCGCATCGAAGCCGTAGATCAGGTTCTGTTCGATATCCCTCATGAGCCGCACGCCCAGACGCACCGGATGACCGAGCCGTTTCTCCGCATCCCGTGTAAGGCGGCGCACTTCGCGGACGAATTCCGTCATGATCCGCGGGCAGTCGTCCCGTCTCCTGTAATCGAAACAGATCAGCTCGCGCTGGAAATCCAGCTCCAATCCGTCCGCATCGTACTGCCGGAGCACGTCTTCCACAAGGGTGAGCATCCGGTTTCTGACTTCGGGAACGGCATAATCGAAGCACCAGCGGTAATAGCCGTAATCCTCACCGACCATCCAGCCATTGTCCCGCGCTTCGTAGAAGAAATCGCTCCGCAGAAAGCACGCCTCGTCATCCGGGCAGTGACAGTCGTTCATGCGGAGGGAAATCCACGGCGTCAGCCCGACCTCGCGGCAACGTTCAAACCAAACCGCATACGGATCGATCCCGCGGTCATGAAACGCGCACAGCCCCCGGTACTGCTCCCGGTAATCGACCGGTACGCCGTTCTCTACAGTTTGAGTGTATTTGTCCCGGTAATTACTCCAGGCCGCCGTATCGAACGCGGCATACTGGCAGAACATATCGAACAAAACGTCCGTGATCTGGGTCCCCGCGTATTGATCCACAAAGGGATACAGCACAATCTTGTCGGCAGGATCCGTTTCCGAGACGCGGTTCAGAAAGGGAGTCGTGACGGAATTGATGTCTATGTTGGTGTAAAAGCGACGTTTCATCGGAAAACTCCTTGGTTTCTGTTTTTTTTCATTATACCATCCCATCCCGGGATTGACAAGTCCTCCGTGAAAAATCCGTTCCGATGTGAGACAAAACGTACTTGACAACGGCGGAGTTTCGGGGTAAGATAAAGGCGGGATTTCCCTTTTTCATCACAGATTCAGGAGCGACCTATGTACGAGCCTCAATTTCACGTCACCTGCCGTGATCCGGAAGCGGATGTGAAGATCATTCCAACCCCTTCGGAAGACGGCATTGCTCTGTTCCGCATCCTCGTCCGCTTCCCGCACAAAAAGACGCCTTCGCCCGTTCGGATCGAATGGGAGAGCGAAATGCGCGACATCCTCCATGTCTGGACGCCATCCTGTGGCGTTCACCACGCGATCCCGCAATGGTTCGCACCTGCGGTCAACCGTTCTTCCTTCCATTCCGGCGCCCCTTTGCTCTGCGTGATCGGCGACCGGGGCCTGAACAGCTCGACCGTCGCCCTTTCGGATCCCGTCACGCCGCTGGAAGTGAGTTTCTGGATCAAGGATCTCGAACAGCGGAACATGGTGGGGTACGCCGTCACACTGTTTTCCGCTTCAACGGACGCTTTGACAGAATATGAAACGCTCCTGCGGATCGACGGCCGGAAGATTCCGTACTGCCGTGCGGTCGGCGGCGTCTATCCCTGGTGGAAGGAATGCGGCTTCGCGATCCCGGAACCGCCCGCATCCGCCGAGGATCCGCTCTATTCTTCCTGGTACAATTTCCATCAGGCTCCGAACGGGAAAAAGCTTTTCGAGGAATTGAAGATCGCGTCGGAACTCGGCTTCCGCACGGTGATCCTTGACGACGGCTGGCAGTTTCCGGGGCCGTCCTGCGGCGACTACTCCTTCTGCGGCGAATGGCAGGTCTCGAAGGACAAATTCGAAGATTTCCGGGCCTTTACGGACGCCGTGCACAATTACGGCATGAAGCTCATCGTGTGGTTCACGGTCCCCTTCGTCGGCGTCAAGAGTCCCCTCTTCGAGCAATTCAAGGGGAAATACCTCTCTGTCGACCACGGGCTCCTTCAGGCAGGCGTCCTCGACATCCGGCACCCTGATATCCGCCGCTGGATCGTCGGGAATTACCGCAGATTCCTGACGGAGTACGGCATCGACGGCTTCAAGCTCGATTTCATCGATTCGTTTGCGGAAGGGCCGGAATCCGCTCCGTTCGATCCGTCCTGCATGGATTGCGAGAGCGTCGGAGAGGCCGTCCGGATGCTGATGACCGAGATCACGGAGGAGCTCGGCGCGATCAAGCCGGATCTTCTCTATGAATACCGGCAGAATTACGTCGGACCGGCCGTCAACCGGTTCGGGAACATGCTCCGAGTAGCCGACTGCGCGTATGATGCCATGACCAACCGGATCGGGACCGTCGATCTCAGACTTTTGAATTACCCGGTCGCCGTCCACTCGGACATGCTCTTCTGGGCGCCTTCCGAATCCCCGGTGCTGTGCGCGAAACAGCTGCTTTCCATCCTGTTCTCCGTTCCGCAGATCTCCGTTCTTCTGACGGAGAGCACGGAGGAACAGAAAGAGCTGATCAGGGACTATCTCGCCTACTGGACGGAGAACAGAGAAACCCTGCTCCACGGCACATTCCTCCCCCAGCGGCCGGAGCTCAATTATCCCGTCATCGTTGCGGAAAGCGCGGAAAAACAGATCGCGGTCCTGTACGGAGAACACTTCTTCCGCGTCGGGAATCTCCCGTGCGACATCTTCGCAGACGGCGCGGACGAAGGGATCCTGGTAGAAAACCCCGCTGCGGCGACAAGGGTCGTGGAAGTGTATGACCGTTTCGGTGCCGTCCTTCTCGGGAAGGAAGAGCTCGCGCCGTTTTCGATCCGAAAGTTTACCTTCCCGCGGACCGGCATGATCCGGGTAGGGATATAAATCATTGATTCAAAAAAGCGGCATTCCATCAGCGGATGCCGCTCTTTCTGTGGTCAACCGGATCTCCCTCTGCCTGCGGACTGTAAGGAGATCCCGATTCGATCATACCGTGAACGCATATTCTCCCTCCGTCAGTTCACGCTCCCGGAACCGGGCCGTCACGCCCGCGGGAATCGAGACGGAAACATGCGCGCCGTCCGCCTCTCTGCGCCATTCGACCGAGATCGTGCCGCCGGATGGGATATCGATGCTTCCCTTCGCCCAATCGAGCTTTTCGAAGAAGAACGGCCGGATCGCGACGGCTTGATAGGCGGGAGAGATCGCCTCGATCCCGACGGCAGTCTTCATGATCCACGACATGAAGCTCGAATACATGTGGTGGTTGTGCGATCCGCCGGAGCCCCACATCTCCCAGAGCGTCGTCGCGCCCCCGTCGAGCCATTCGCGGTATCCGGGGTACCCTTCCGCCGTGAGGATCCGGTAGGCGTATTCCTCCAGCCCGCAGCGGTTGAGGGCCGTGTACAGGCAGGGCAGCCCGACCATGCCGCAGTCGTGGTGGAAGTTCTTCTCTTCGATCAACCGCGCGAGCTGTGCTTTCAGCGGTTCGAGGTCTTCGTAAATGTCCAGCGCGATCGTCATGGCGACGGCGGTCTGCTTGTCGATCCGGCAGGTCCCGTCGGGTGCGAGGTACTTCTCCCGGTGCCGCGCGATCTGGCTGGCGAGCTTTTCCTCCCATTCCGCGGGATCCTCCCCGGCATGCTTCGACGCGAGGACGGTGATCCGCAGGAGCTTCACGAGCAGCGCGCTGTTGACGAAGCCGGCGCCCACCCGGGGGGAGTTGTCGGGGGAAGCCCAGTCGTCGAGGCCGTATGTGATGTCTCCGTCCGCGTTCCGTCTCGATTCAAAGAAGGCCAGGCTGCGCTTGAAATACGGGAGGGAGTCCGTCAGGTATTTCGCGTCCCTCGTGTGCCACCATAGCCGGTACGCCGTCTCGAAGAGCACGCCCTCGGACACGGGACCGTTGCCCCAGGAATAGCCCCAGCCGGACGAGGGGACGATGCCGGGGATCATGCCGTTCGGAAGCTGAGAATCGTAGATGTCTTCGAGCCATTTCGCCATGAGCCGCTCGGAGGCAAAGTTTGTCAAAAACTGCTCCATCGAGGACTGCGCGTCGTTGCACCAGCCGAGCTTTTCCCGCGTGGGGCAGTCCGTGGGCATGTAGAAGAGGTTGCACAGCGTCGCGTTCTGCCCGATGCGGAAGAGGTCGCAGAGGACTGGATCCGAACAGGAAAACGTACTGCGGAACGGGATATCATGATGCACGAACACCGCGCGGACGGCATCCGGGGAGGGATCTTTCAGCCCCGTGATCCGGATGTACTGGAAGCCGTGATAGGTGAACCGCGGCGACCAGGTGAAAGAACTCGTGGGGCAGATCAGCCGGTCCGTCTGGCACTCCGTCTCCGGGTAGTGCTGCTTCATATGGTCGAAGAGCTTTCCGTCCGGCGTCCTCTGCTCGCGATACCGGATCACGATCTCGTCCCCCTCGTCCTGATCGACCGTCAGGCGTACAAAGCCCGATAGATTCCGCCCGAAATCGAAGATCACGCCGCCCTCTCCGTCGTCGGTCATCGAGATCGGCGCGAATTCCTCAAACGCCCGGATCGGCTCGCAGGGACAGGGACGGAAGACGCCCGTCGGTGGCTTGGTGTCCGGCACGGCAGTGCCCCATGCGCCGTCGTCGTAATCCGTGGATTTCCACCGGGGATCGTACAGCCGCGCGTCGAAATGCTCCCCGCTTCGGAGCTGATTGTAGATAACAAAGGACTCGGGCAGGCATTTCCATCGCTCGTCGGAGCAGAGGACCGTCTTGCCGTTGACGACCAGTTCCAGAATGAACTTCGGACTGTCGCGCCACGGGGCGGTGTCGTAGTCCCACGAGGTCCGGAAAAACTCGTTGTACCAGCCGTTGCCGCAGATCACGGCGA
>JAFPWV010000151.1 GCA_017412675.1 Clostridia bacterium | reverse complement strand
GAGTTTTGCGCCAGCTTCTGAAACGCGGGCGCCGGGATCGTCAGTCGTTCTCCGACTGCATGATATCATCCGGGGTGACGCGCATGAAATAGCCGCCGCTCCCCGATTCGACCGCACCGGCCATCTCGAGCACGGTGAGCGCGCTCATGACGGTTCCGATATCGGTCTCTCCGTCCACCAGCTCATCCGGGAGCGTGGGGACATTCGGTTTCATTTTATTATATACCTTTCGTTCAGGCACATCAAGCATATCCAGCTCAGTTTTTTGCGCCGGAATGACTTTTTTGGGAGAATTTACAGTTTGTTTCAACGTTTGGGCATAATCGTTTTCTTTTACCCGATCGCGCTCCGGCTTCCGGACGGGCTCGGAGACGGGCTCCTCCGCTTTTCCCCGAACCGCGGTCTCGGGAGCCTGGACTACGCGTTTCGCGCGTGCTTCCCGGTATTTCTCATCCGCCGCAGCCTTCGCGTCACGGATCACTTCCCTTGCCCGCGATCCGACGGAATCCGAAACCGGCGCGCCTCTCGCACCGATCCGGGTCCGCTGCATGGCGTTGAGGGAGAGCCGATCAAAGTCGAGATCGCGGAGCTGCCGGTGCGCGCGGTCGACGCTCACGCTCTTGTAGATGAACTCGAATTCCGAGAGGATGTCCTCGGCCTGGATCGCCGGGAGCGCGCCGTCGCGGATGAGATCGTTCGTCCCTTCCGCGCCGGGATCGCCGACCTTGCCCGGAACGGCGAAGAGCTTGCGGCCCTGTTCGAGCGCGCGTTTCGCCGTGATGAGCGCACCGCTCTGCGATCCCGCTTCAACGACCACCGCGGCGTCGGACAGCCCGCTCATGATGCGGTTGCGGACCGGGAAATGACTGCCGACCGGAGGCGTCCCCGGAGGGTATTCCGAGATGACGGAGCCGTGGGCGAGGATCTTGTGGTAGATCTCGGTGTGTTCGCGCGGATAGATCACGTCGACGCCCGATCCGAGGACCGCCGCGACGTCGCCGCCCGCATCCAGCGCGCCGATGAGCGCCATGCTGTCCGCACCGCGCGCCATGCCGCTGACGACCACCGCGCCGCCGAATGCCAGACCCGCGCCGAGCGAGTAGGCGATGCGGCGTCCGTAATCGGACATCTTGCGCGTCCCGACCACGGCGCACCGCATCCGCGTGCCGAAGTCCGGGAGCTTGCCGAGGACATAGAGCACAAGGGGCAGGTCGCGCAGGGTTCTGAGCGGATCGGGATAGAGGGGATCTGCGGGCGTGAGGACGGTGATGCCGCGGTATTCACAGCGGGAGAGGATGTCCTCCGCGACCGTCAGCGAGGCCCGTCTGAGCTTTGCGCGGATCGCGGTGACCGCTTCGGGCCTGAGCTCCGCATCGGGCATGACGGCATCGGGACCCGCTTCTTCGAGTTTGCGGGGAGAGCCGAACTGCTTCAGAAGCGGAGCAGCGTACATGCTGCCCTGTCCGAGCGCTTCGGCGAGCCAGATCCAATAGATTCTTTCGTCATCCATCGTCAAATCCTCCTCCGGATTGTCGTGAGAAAACTTCGATCAACGGCGTTCCCGGGCATATTCCCACAGGATGCAGACCGCGGCGGCCGCTGCGTTGAGGCTTTCCGTCCTACCCTGCATCGGGATGCGGAGGGCAGCGTCGCAGGCGTCGATCAGCGCGGGGGAGAGCCCGTGGCCCTCGTTGCCGATCAGGACGCAGTCCGACGCCTTCGTCTCAAACGCGCCGAGGGTTAGCGTGTGTCCGCCGAGCGCAGCGGCAAAGACCCGTCTGCCGAGCGAACGCATGGCACGGACCGTCAGTGCGGCATCCCCGGTCAGATACACGGGAAGGCGGAAGAGCGCGCCCATCGATGCGCGGACCGTCTTCGGATTCGTGAGATCGGCGCAGTCGGAGAGGATCACCCCGTCGATCCCGAGGGCTTCTGCCGAGCGCATGATGGTGCCGAGGTTGCCGGGGTCGCGGATGCCGTCGAGCATCAAAAGGCGTTTTCCCGTCTGCCACTCCGAAAAGCCATCCGTCCGCCAAAGCTCACCGCCCATCGGCAGGACCGCGATGACGCCCTCGGGGGACTTCTCGGTCGAGATCTTCCCGAAGGCGGAATCGGACAGCACCGTCACGGACGCGCCGCAGGCTGCCGTCTTCTCGGCGAGTGCGGGGGCGGCGTCGGACACGGCAAAGGATTCCGCGAACAAGACAGTCTCGGGCCGGATCCCGGAGGCGAGGGCTTCCGCGGTCAGCTTGATGCCTTCCGCCAGAAAAAGACCCGCGGCTTCCCGGTATTTTCTCTCCGGGAGCTTTGCGAGAGCGGCGACTTTCGGATTCGCGCGGGAGGTGATGTGCTGCGCGCCGAACTGTTCGATAAAGCGATTCAATTCCATGAGTACAGGATAAAAAGAATGGGGTGTGCCTTGCCGCAACACCCCGTTGAGCTTAGATTAAAGAGCAGCCTTTGCCGTGTCGGCGAGAGCAGCGAACCCTTCCTTGTCGGAGACGGCGATCTCAGCGAGCATCTTGCGGTTGAGGTCAACGCCGGCGAGCTTCAGACCGTGCATAAAGGTCGAGTAGTTCATGCCGTTGACCTTGGCCTGCGCGGAAATGCGGGCGATCCAGAGGGAACGGAAGTTTCTCTTCTTCTGCTTGCGGCCGATGTACGCATAGTTGCCGCTCTTCATGACGGCCTGCTTCGCCATCTTGAAGTGCTTCGACTTCGCGCCCCAGTAGCCCTTCGCTGCCTTTAAGACTTTATTTCTTCTTTTGCGCGTCATCATCGCGCCCTTTACACGTGCCATGATTCTATATCCTTTCTGTCACTTCGTTCAGTCTTTGTTGATGAGTCTCTTGACGTTGGCAGTCATCGCGGGGCTGAGGATCTGGCTGCTTCTGAGGTGTCTCTTTCTCTTCTGGGTCTTCTGACCGAGGTTGTGGCGATGGTCGGAGTGGAACACCTTGACCTTGCCGGTTCCGGTGACGGAATATCTCTTCGCAGAGGCTTTATGCGTCTTGATCTTTCCCATTTCTGTGAGTCCTTTCAAATAGTGGTTTTGTTTGTCGTTCCGAACATGCGTTTTTCGACCCGGAGAGCGGCCGATGCGCGATCACTTCGCCGTATTCTTGACGGGCACAATGAACATCGTAAGCTGTCTGCCGTCGAGCGCGGGCTTTTTGTCGACCGTGCCGACCTCGCGGACTGCTTCCTCAAATCTTGCGAGCATTTCGCGGCCGAGCTCCTGATGGGCGATCTCGCGTCCCTTGAAACGGAGACTGACCCGGACCTTGTTGCCGTCCTGAAGGAACTTGATCGCGCGGTTCGCCTTGGTCTCGAAATCGTGGGTGTCGATCCGGCAGGAAAGCTGGACCTCCTTGACCTCGACGGTCTGCTGCTTCTTCTTTGCTTCCTTCTCCTTCTTGTCGGCCTCGTAACGGTATTTGCCGTAATCCATGGCGCGGCAGACGGGCGGCTGTGCGGTCGGAGCGATCATGACAAGATCGAATCCGCGGTCGTAGGCGTACGTCTTGGCATCGTTCAGGCTCATGATGCCGAGCTGACCGTTGTTTTCGTCGATCATCCGTACTTCCTTTGCTCTGATGTCGTCATTGATGATAAGTTCTTTCGCGCTAATGGCTATGCACCTCCATAGTGTTAAAAAAATCGCACGGAGAACCTTCTCCGCACGACAAAATCACCTTGCGCTTTATGAACCCTGACGTGCTCATGCAGCAGGGTGAGAACGGAGAATGTTCTGCTTCTTAGTACTCCGTTATTATACACCCAAACCGCTCCGTTGTCAAGCGTTTCTCCCCGTTTTTTTCCATCAATTTGCACGGGCGGATCCGCTCTCTTCTGTGGGATCCGACAAATTCGGGGGATTCTGCGGCAAACCGGAAGATATTCCTTGCTTTTTCCCGCCCGCTGTGTTACCATACTCAGGCATCCAACGGAAGGAGACTTCATCGATCTCATGAAGCAGCATCGCATCCGGGACTATCTCATGATGACGGCGGGGACCATCCTCATGACCGTCGGCGTCTATTTCTTCAAGATCCCGAACGGATTCTCGACGGGCGGCGTCAGCGGCATCGGCACCCTGCTCGGCAAAATCACCCCCGTCACGCCCGCGACGTGGATCAGCATCCTCAACGTCGTCCTGCTCATCATCGGATTCGCCGTTCTCGGCAAATCGACGGGCGTGCGCACGGTCTACTGTTCCCTCCTCTTCTCCGGCCTGACGCAGGCTCTCGAATGGATCGTGCCGCTGAGGGAACCTCTGACCGATCAGCCGTTCCTCGAGCTCGCCTACGCGATGATCCTCACGGCCTTCGGCTCGGCGCTCATCTTCCATTCGCAGGCTTCCTCCGGCGGCACGGACATCGTCGCGCTGATCCTGAAGAAATACACCTCGCTCAACGTCGGCACCGCGCTCCTCTGCGCCGATTTCCTCATCGCGGTCTGTGCGTTCTTCGTCTTCGACGTGAAAACGGGCCTCTTCTCCCTCGCGGGACTCTTCGCAAAGGCCTTCCTCGTCGACAGCGTCATCGAAAATCTCAACGTCTGCAAGTATTTTGTCGTCGTCACCACGCGGGCGTACGCGGACGAGATCAGCGGCTTCATCCTGACCTCCCTCGGGCACGGCGCGACCGTCGAATTCGGGCAGGGCGCGTTCACGCACGAGGACAAGGTCATCCTCCACACCGTCTGCCGACGCAGCGAAGCGCCCGCGCTCCAGCGCCGCATCAAGGAGCTCGATCCTTCCGCGTTCATCATCATCACGACGAGCAGCGAGATCATCGGACGCGGGTTCCGCGGAAGTCTGTGATCCCGGCGCACCGGACAAATCGTGGGCTGTTGCATTAACTCCGAAAACGGAGAAATGCGACAGCCCGCTTGTTTCATCAGACACGCCTGCTGTACTTTTTCTCCTTAATCGAGGAGAAAAAGTACAAAAAAGAGGAACTCTTTGGAAGTCTTGGGTGTTCCGCACTCTGCGGAGTGCGGGTCAGGGCGTTGCCCCGACACCCTACCACCTTTTGAAAAAGGTGGACGAAAACTTTCAAACTAATTTGCGACAGCCCCTTTTCTTTTTCGTTACAGCATCTGAGGCAGGACCGTGGCGACGGATTCCCGGATGAGGAAGTCGGCGTCGCAGTCGTAGGGCGTCTCGTCGAAATTGACGATCGCGAGCGTTTTGTGCCTGCCCCGGCCTGCCGAGCGCGTGAACCGGGAGACGAGGGACGCCGCCGGATTGACGGTCAGGGACGAACCGCCGACGAGAAGAAGGTCCGCCGCGCCGATCTCGCGCTTTGCCTCCTCAAACGCTTCCTGCGGGAGGAATTCCCCGTAGAGCACGACATCGGGACGCACGACGCCGCCGCAGGTCTCACACCGCGGGATGCCCTCGGTTTCGGCGATGAAATCGCGCTCGACGGGCCGTCCGCATTTCGAGCAGTACGACCGCGCGCACGATCCGTGAAGCTCGAGGACCTTCCGGCTCCCCGCCGCCTGATGCAGACCGTCGATGTTCTGAGTGATGACGGCGTGGATCCTGCCCCGCTTCTCCAGTTCCGCGAGCGCGAGATGCGCCGGGTTCGGCTTCGCGCCGGGATAGAGGATATGACTCCGGTAATAGGCGAAGAACTTCTCCGGCTCCCGCGCGAGGCATTCGTCGCTCAGAAGATACTCCGGCGCCTCCTCCTCGCTCACCGTGTACAGCCCGGACGCGCCGCGGAAATCCGGGATCCCGCTGGCCGTCGACATGCCCGCGCCGCCGAAAAAGACCGCGTGTTCCGCCGCGTCCAGCGCTTCCTTCAGACGTCTGATGGCATCGTTCATCGTGTTTCTCCTTCACTCATGGCGATAGATATCCCTGTCGAGCGCGAAGATCTTCTGCGAGAAGGTCCCGGGCTCGAGCCCTTCGAGGGATTCGCGGTAGATCTCCATGCGGCTGTCGATGAGGTCGATGAGCGAGAGGAGATCGGCTTCCGCGAACCTCGGTCTGACCGCAGCGCCGAACTCCGGCTCCCCGTGGTGGCTGAGGATCATGTGACAGAGCAGCATCGTCTTCTCCTCCGGGACACCGAGCCTCTCCGCCGCCCGACGCACGGCATCCGCCCCCATCACGAGATGCCCGAGCAGCTTGCCGCGCGCGGAATAATCCGTCACGAGGCCGAGCTCGGAGAAGGCGAATTCCTCGGTCTTCGCAAAATCGTGCAAGAGCGTCCCCGTGAGGAGCAGATCGCGGTTCACGGTCTCCGGATACATGCCCGCGAGAAACTCCGCGATCTTCAGCATCGACGCCGTGTGCATGAGCAGTCCCCCGACGAACCCGTGGTGGACGCTCTTCGCGGCGGGGATCACGGCGAAGGCCTCCCCGCGCTCCGCAAGCATGGCTTCCGCGATCCCGCGGTAATCGCCGTCCCCGATCGAGGAGACGAGCCGTCGCACCTCGCGCATCGCTTCCTCCCGGTCGATCGGCGCGGTGGGGACGAGATCGGCGACGCGGTAGACGTCCCCCTCCTTGGCCCGCCGGATCCGCGTGACGGTGATCTGCGGGGCGCCGCGGTAATCCGAGATCTCGCCGCGGACCTTCACGACGTGACCGGCATCGTCCGCACCGACGGGTCCCGCGTAATCCCAACTTTTCAGCTCGATCGTGCCGCTCTTGTCCTCCAGCGTGCCGGAGAGGAACGGCTTCCCCGCCTGCGTCAGCTTGACGGAGCCCTCCTTGAAAATGTAAAACCCTTCGACGCTCATCCCCGCCCGCATGTCGGCGATTGCAGGATTGTAATCCATATCCGTCCTCCGTGAGAAAATCATTCCATACGTTTCATGTTATTCATTATACCCGATTTCGCGCCGGAATGCAAGGGGGTGTCGACCTCGGGCGAAAAAGAACGAATTGAAAACAAATCGTAAACCCGGCGCAGGGGGGCTTGTAATTCCGCCTGCGATGGGATAAAATAAAAGCAACTTATCCGAAGGAGATCAATCATGGAACTCATCCTGAAAAAAATCGGCGGCGATGAGCTTGCCGAGAAGAAGAATCTCATCACGATCGTCCTTGCCGCGTTTGCCGTGATCGTCGCCATCGCGGCCGTCACCGTGCTCATCGCGGAGCTTGCCGCGAAGAAAAAGCGCAAGGCGCAGATCGAAGTTCTCGACGAAGTCGACCTTGACGACGACGGCACCGTGGACGCCTATCTCGTCGACACCACCGGCGACGGCAACGCAGATTCCGTGTACATCGACACCGACGGAAACGGCGCGATCGACACCATCGTCTCCGACGACGACGGCGACGGCGAACCTGACACCGTGTACGAAGCCTGAATCCCCGCATCATGAGAACACCGCTCCCCCTTTTCCGGAGGAACGGTGTTTTTTTCTGTTCCGTCAGCCTGCCGCGGCGCTCTCGAACTGGGAGCCCCAGAGCTTCGCGTAAAATCCGCCCGCTGCGAGCAGTTCGTCGTGCGTGCCCTTTTCGATGATCCGGCCGGCGTTCATCACGAGGATGATGTCGGCTTCGCGGATCGTGGACAGGCGGTGCGCAACGATGAAGCTGGTCCGCCCGCGCATGAGGGTTGCAAAGGCATTCTGGATCTTGAGCTCGGTGCGCGTGTCGATGGAGGAGGTCGCTTCATCGAGGATGAGCATGGGCGGGATCGCAAGCATCACCCGCGCGATGCAGAGGAGCTGACGCTGACCCGCGGAGAGCGCGCCTCCGTCGTCGCAGATAACGGTATCATAGCCGTTCGGCAGGCGGCGGATAAAGCTGTGCGCGTGGGCGGCTTTCGCGGCGGCGACGATCTCCTCCTCCGTCGCGTCCCGGCCCATCTTGATGTTGTCGCGCACGGTCCCCTTCATGATCCATGTGTCCTGGAGCACCATGCCGTAGACGCCGTGGAGCGAGTCGCGCTTCGCGTCGCGGATGTCGCACCCGTCGACCCGGATCGCGCCGCCGTTTACGTCATAGAAGCGCATGAGCAGGTTGATGATTGTGGTTTTGCCGCAGCCCGTCGGTCCGACGATGGCGACGCGTTCGCCCGGCTCGACCGTCAGATTGAGATCCCGAATGAGCTCGCGGTCGGGAACGTAGGAGAAATCGACGTGCTCCGCGGTGACGCGTCCTGCGGATCCCTGAAGATCGGCGGCGTCCGGTTTGTCGGGCACCTCCAGCGGCTCGTCGATGAGGGAGAAGATCCGCTCCGCACAGGCGAGGGCGTTCTGCAGCTCCGTGATGACGCCGGAGATCTCGTTGAAGGGCTTGGTGTACTGGTTCGCATAGGCGAGAAAGCTCGTCAGCCCTCCGACCGTCATCCCGCCCCCGATCACGGCAAAGGCTCCCGTCAGGGCGACCGCCGCGTAGACGACGTTGTTGATGAACCGGGTCGACGGATTGGTGATCGAGGAGAAGAAGATGGCGCGGAGCGAGCATTTTTCGAGCCGGTTGTTGATCCCGTCGAATTCCTCGACACAGTCCGCCTCCTTGGAGAATGCGCGGACCACCGGCTGATTCCCGATGACCTCGTTGATCTGCGCCGTGAGCTCGCCGCGGGTATCGGACTGGAGGCGGAACATATCGTACGTCCTCTTGGCGATGAACGAAGCCACGAACAGCGAAAGCGGCGTGAGCACGACGACCACGAGCGTGATGAGCGGGTGGATCGTCAGCATGAAGAAGAGCGTGCAGAGGATCGTCGCGATCCCGGTGAAGAACTGGGTGAACCTGAGGAGCAGGCCGTCCGCGAACTGGTCGACATCCGCGATGACCCGGCTGACCGTGCCGCCGTGCGGATGCGAGTCGATGTACGAGAGCGGGAGGTGCGTCAGGGTGGCGAACGCGTCCCGCCGCACGTCGGAGATCACGCGGTAGGTGATGCGGTTGTTCAGGGAGTTCATCACCCATTGGAGGATCCCGACGAGGCCCGCCGCGATCCCGATCTTGATGAGGCATTCCGCGATGCCGTCGAAATCCACCTTCCTCGGTCCTGTCATGCAGTCGATCGCGCGGCCGCAGAGCACCGGGATCCAGAGGGAGAGGACCACCGTCGCGCCGGCGAAGAAGATCGTCAGGGCAAGCAGCGGGAGGGACGAACGGAGATAGGAGAGGAGACGCTTCCAGGTTTCGCGCCGCAGGGGCGTTTTCTGTTTCGCTGCCATGTCACGCCTCCTTCTTGTACTGGGATTCGTAGATCTCCCGGTAAACCGGGCAGGTCTCGAGAAGCTCCGCGTGCCTCCCGATCCCGGCGATGCGCCCGTCGTCAAGGACCACGATCTTGTCCGCGTGCCGGATCGACGAGGTGCGCTGGGAGACGATGATCGTCGTCGGGCGGTAGTCGAGGGAGGCGAGCGCCTTGCGGAGCGCCGCGTCCGTCGCAAAATCGAGCGCAGACGCGCTGTCGTCGAAGATCAGGATCTCCGGCCTCCGCACGAGCGCGCGGGCGATGGTGAGGCGCTGACGCTGACCGCCGGAGAAATTGCGACCTCCCTGCTCCACCGCGGAGTCGAGGCCGTCCTCCTTCGCCGCGACGACGTCCCCGGCCTGCGCCGAGAGGATCGCTTCGCCGATGGTTTCTTCATCCGCGTCCGGGCTGCCCCACAGAAGATTCGAGCGGATCGTCCCCTTGAAGAGGGACGCGCGCTGAAGGACATAGCCGATCTTCTTGCGCAGCACATCTGCCGGATAGGCGCGCACATCGACGCCGTCGACGAGGACTTCTCCCTCCGTCGCGTCATAGAAGCGCGGGATCAGCGCGACGAGGGAGGTCTTGCCGGAGCCCGTGCCGCCGATGATGCCGACGGTCTCGCCGCGCTCGATGGAGAAGTCCATGTCGGTGAGGGACGCGTCCCCCGCGGAATAGCGCAGGCTCACGCCCTTGAATTCGACCGCAGGTGCGCCGGGATCCTCTTCGGGAGCGGTCTCCGGAAAGGTCATGCCGGGTTCCGCTGCGAGGACTTCGTCGACGCGCTTCATGCAGGAGATGGCTTTCGAGATCGAGATGATCAGATTGGCGAACTTCACGAGCTCGACGAGGATTTGCGTCATGTAGTTGTACAGCGCGACCGTCTGACCCGTCGTCAGTCCGCCTTCGTTCACCCGGACCCCGGAGGTGCGGAGCAGAAGAATGATCCCGACGTTGAGGATCACAAAGGTCAGGGGATTCATCAGGGCGGAGATCCGTCCCGCGAAGAGCTGGCGGTGGTAGAGCGCGTCGTTGTGGGAGGCGAATTTTTCCCGCTCGCCCTCCACCATGCGGAAGGCACGGATCACGCGCGCGCCGGAGAGGTTCTCCCGCGTCGTTCCCGTGATGGCATCGAGCTCGGACTGGACCTTTTTGTAGGCCGGGACCGACGCCCGCATGATGACGGTCACGACCGCGCCGAGGATGGCGATCACGCCGAGGAAGATGAGCGCGGCCTTTTGGTCGATCGTGAAGGCCATGATCATCGCGCCGAAGACGACGAACGGGGAGCGGAGCAGGAGCCTGAGCGCGAGGTTCAATCCGCTCTGCACCGTGTTGAGGTCCCCGGTCAGGCGGGTGATGAGCGTCGGGATGCCGATCCGGTCGAGATCGGAGAAGGAGAGCGCCTCGATGTGGGCGTAGAGGCTGCGGCGGAGCTTCGTCGCGCATCCGACGGACGCCTTTGCCGCGAAATACTGCGCCGTGATCGAGCAGACGATGCCGATGAGACCGAGGGCGATGAGGATGCCGAAGCCCCGCACGACCGCTCCTCTGTCCGACGCCGCGATGCCTTTGTCCACGATGTCCGCGACGACGAGCGGCACGAAGAGCTCGAACATCGCTTCGAGGAGCTTGAAGAGCGGCCCGAGCACCGATTCGAGCGCGTAGGAACGGAGATTCCGGAATAAGGTTTTCAAAATGTCGTGTCCTCCGGGTTCTGAACGGTTTTGTCCGGTCACACAAAAAGACGCGGGTTCTTTTGGTGAATCTGCATCTTTCCAAAGGCCGGAAAATACGGTATAATTTCGGTATTACCGGTATTATACCATATCATTCCGACTTATGCAAGGAGTTTCCCATGTTTACGATCGAAAATCTGACCTATTCCCTCTCCGTGGACAGCGCGTCCTTCGGCGTGATCCTCGACGGCTGCGAGATCGCCCGCCTCGACGTGAGATCCGCGGTCCATGGCTTGAACGACGCTTACGAAACCGTGTGCGACGAGGAGCCCGATCTGCCCGTCCTCACCGAGACCCGCGAGGATGGTCCGTCCCGCATCTTCGTCTGGCGCGGGAAAAGCACGCTCTGGGACGAGAAGATCTACACCCTCCGGGCGGACCCTCTCCGCTTCACCTACCATGTCGTGGTAAAGGGAGCGGGCAAGGTCGACGGCGTCGAGTATTTCTCCGGCAACGCCGCGGAGCCGGGGCACGGGAGCGCGTACGAATTCCAGTTCGGGTTCAATCCCTGCAAATCCTGGTACAACAAGGAAGACTACTACTTCAAGGCGTCCACCCCCTGTCACCGCTGGTCGGTGCTGATGGTCCCGCCGATGTTCTGCTATGCGTTCCGCTGCCCCGCCCTCTCCCGTCAGCTCGCGCTCGGTCTGGTCGCACGGCGCGGAGAGCACAACTTCAACGCCTTCGACTATCTCCCCCGTCAGAGCGGATGGCAGAGCCGGTTCTCGCTCATGACCGATCAGTACGGCCATACCGCGGTCGACGGCGAATGGGAAGCGCCTTACATCGTCGGCTACGGCGCGGAAGACGAGTTCGACGCGATGAAGAAGTATGCCAAGTACTACTTCCATACGGGCATCGCCGAGACGAAGAAAAAAGCGGTCCCGCCGAAGTTCTGGCACGGCCCCGTCGCGTGCGGGTGGATCCAGCAATTCGCCGACAACGGACTGCCCGAGAAAGGCACCTCCGGCGCGTGCGAGCCGGTTTATCTCGACTATCTCGACCGGCTTCACAAAGCGGGGCTCCGGCCGCGGTGCCTCATCATCGACGACAAGTGGCAGAGCGAGTACTGCGTCGACATCGCCGATCCCGCGAAGTGGCCCGATCTGCGCGGATTCGTCGACGCGCGCCGTGCCGAGGGAATCCACACGATGCTCTGGTTCAAGATCTTCGATCCCGAAGGGCTCCCCGAAGAAGCGGTCGTCACCACCGAGCGGGGCGAGCGGCGCGTCGATGTGTCCCATCCCACCTTCCTCAAAATGCTGGACGAAGCGCTGGTGCGCATCTTCTCCTCCGCGCCCGGATGCTATGACTGCGACGGCATCAAGATCGACTACGCCTTCCAGATCCCGATCGGGCGGAAGTTCCGGACGTACTCCGGCAAATACGGCGTCGAATATCTCTACGAGTTCATGAAGCACATCTACGACAAGGCGAAATCGATCAAGCCGGAGGCCCTCATCAACTGCTCGCCGTGCCATCCGTATTTCGCGCATATCTGCGATCACGCGCGCCTGCACGACTACAACCCCGACAACCGCAACTGCAAGGAGGACCTCGAAATGCGGGCGAAGATGTACCGCATCGCGATCCCCGACACCCTGATCGACACGGACAACGCGGGCTTCAACACCCGCCGCGACACCATGCGCTGGCTCCTCGATCAGCCGGAAACGGGCGTGCCTGACCTCTACTGCATTTCCCCGCTTCCCGGCGGCTTTGCGTTCCGGGACGAGGATCTCGCCGCGCTCGCCGAAGTGTGGCGGGAATACACCGAACGGATCGACCGGGAATACGGGGAGTAAAAAAGGAGGACACCATCATGAAGCGTCTTGACGGTTACATGGCCGGGTGCAATCTCGGTCACTGGATCTCCCAGTACGGGAACAAGGGCGACGAACACCATTCGACCTACATCACCGCGCCGGATTTTTTGCGCATGGCCTCGTGGGGATGCGATCACGTCCGCCTGCCCGTCGACTACTTTCTCTTCGAGCGCGACGGCGAGCCGGGCGTCTACCGGGAAGAGGGCCTCTTCTATATCGACAGCGCGATCCGCTGGGCGAAGGACGCCGGGCTGAACCTCGTGCTGGATCTGCACCATGCGCCGGGCTTCTTCTTCGGCAACGGCGCGAAAAACGACCTTTTCACCAGTCCCGCGAGCCGGAAGCGGTTTGAGGATATCTGGGTCTTCTTCGCAAATCGATACGCAGCGGAGGGCGACAATCTCCGCTTCGAGCTTCTGAACGAGCTCGTATGGGACGAATCCGGGCCATGGAACGACCTCTGGCAGGAGACGGCTGCGCTCATCCACGCGGTGACTCCGGAGCGGAAGATCATCGTCGGCCCGAACCGCTGGAACTCGGTCTTCGAGCTGAAAAACCTCGCGGTGTCGTCCGATCCGAACATCCTCTACACCTTCCACATGTACGAGCCCTTCCTCTTCACGCATCAGCGGGCGTCGTGGGTGGAGCAGAATCGCCGTTACACCAAGCCCGTGACCTATCCCTTCTCCTTCGACGACCACCGCGCGTATTACGGCGACACCGTTCCCTTCGGCATGGAGCGCGGCGGAACGGTGGACAAGGCTTATCTCGAAAAGGTGATGCAGCCCGCGTTCGACTTCATCGAGAAGAACGGGCGTCCGCTCTACCTCGGCGAATACGGCGTGATTGCGAACGCGGACGTCGAATCGATGGTGAACTGGTACCGCGACGTCGCCGACCTCTGCCTCGCGCACGGGATCGGACGGGCGGTCTGGAGCTATCGGGGCTTTGCGAAGGTCACCGACGAGAACAACGAAGTGGTCGACGAACGGATCATCGAAGCGATTTCGAGAAAGTGAGGCAATCAAATGGCAGAAAAGACTTACCGCTACGACCTGCATGTGCATACGTATGAAGGCAGCGCGTGCGCGAGAAGCACCGGCGCGGAGATGGCGGACTTTTACAAATCCCTCGGCTACGCCGGGATCGTCATCACGGATCACTTCTGGGCGGGCAACACGCGCGTCGACCGGAACCAGCCGTGGGAGGACTGGCTCGCGGGTTTCAAGGAGGGGTATCTCGCGGCAAAGCGGCGAGGGGACGAGATCGGCCTCGACGTGTTTTACGGCTGGGAATACTCCTTCTACGGGACGGACTATCTCACCTACGGGCTCGACAACGACTGGGCGGCGCTCCACCCGGAGATCAAATCGACGGACATCGTCGATTATCTGAATCTCGTGCGGTCCTCGGGCGGGTATGTCATCCATGCGCACCCGTTCATGGAGGCGCACTACATCCCCTACATCCGGCTCCTGCCCCGGCACGTCGACGCCGTGGAGGTCATCAACGCGCCGAAGCCGCAGGCGATGAACAACCGGGCGATGGAATACGCGCGGGGGTACGATCTCACGATGACGGCGGGCTCCGACTGTCACAGCGTGGACGCGAAGCACCTCGCCGGGATCGAGGTCGACCGCCGCCTCACGTCGATCTTCGACCTCATCGACGCGCTGAAGAACCGGGAGCACCGGCTGTTCCGGATCGATAGGGAGTCGTAAACTCCATGCTCCGTTGAGTCTGACTCCGATTCAAATCGCTTCCCTTTGTCCTGCGGATATGCTATCATACAGGTACCGGCCGGAATACGATTTCATTTTGGAAAGGAAACGATATGATGAGCGAAACCATGGGACAAATCATCCGAAGACTGCGCAAAGACGCTGACCTGACGCAGGAAGAGCTTGCGGAGATGATCGGCGTGACCTATCAGGCAGTCAGCCGCTGGGAAAACGACACCGGGATGCCGGACATCTCCCAGCTCGTGCCGCTTGCCAGCGTGTTCGACATTCCGATCGACGTATTGTTCGGACGGGTCGGGCAGAACGCAGAAGAAGTTGACGACTTCCTCGCACAAATGCTTTGGGAGGATCACCACCATGAGTACGCGGAAGGTGAAACTTTCTACGACTGGTGGGTGGGACGCTATAAGAAGCACCGTGATATGCTCGCCAAGTACCCGAACCATGTTCTTCTCCTTTACAGGACCATGTCGGAGGGAGTCTTCGCGGTCAACAATTATGCCGACGAGAGAAACGACGAAGACCGATCACCGCTGACTCCGGAGGAATACCGCACTATTTTGGAAGAGTGCGTCCGGTGGGGAGACCGGATCATGCGTCTGGCATCGAAGCCGGAGGAGATGGAATACGTTTATGGCGCCAAGACATGGCTGATCCTTGCCCATACCCTCCTCGGACAGAAAGAGAAGGCTTTAGAGATCGCCCGCACCCTCCCGGAGAACTACGGCAATTTCTTCTATTCCCAAAAAGCTGGGATCGCGAATCGGACAGGAGACCGGCAGGGTGAGGCTGAGGCGCGATGTCAGGCGATCCGCAAGCTGCTCGAACAGTTGGATCTTGAAGCCGGAATGCTGGGACACATCTACTATGATGCCGGTCACTTTGCCGACGCGCGGGAGTGTTATCTCTTCACAGCAAAACTGACCCGCCTGCTCTATGGAGATGAAAGCTGGACGCCGCCGTTTGCGTATGAGTATTCTTTCTCCTATGGTATGGCTGCGCTCTGCATGTACAAAGAAGGACGGTATGAAGAAGCGATTGATCTGCTGGAAGAATTCTTCGACCGTACTGTCCGGCAGACGGAAGGATGGAATACACATCTCAACGAACCCTCGTCCTCCCCGCTCCTCCGGGCTTGCAAGTGGACATATAATCCCGAGGTGAAGTGCAACGCGAAACAAACGCTGACGCGCGAGATTCTTGAACAGAATTGGACCAAGAACCTCCGCGGCAATCCCCGGTTCGACGCGCTGGCGAAGAGGATCGAAGAGATGCCGGAGGCGTGAGGGGGGATGCTTCCCCCGCCGGTAAAAACAAAATCCACAGGAAAAGGGGCTTCGGCTCCTTTTTCGTGATCGGGTCCTGCTGCATTCCGAATCCCGAATTCCGGAGGAAATCGTCCCCTCCGATTGACAGACGCCGGACGATCTGCTATAATACAATCAAAACGCCCCCCTCCCGAGGTGAATCCCATGCGCATCACCCGCCTGTGTGCTCTTCTGCTCGCTCTGACGCTCCTTCTTCTTCCCTCCTGCTCAAAAAAGAAGACGGAAGAGGCGGAGCCGCCCGAAGCCGATATCGAAGAGGCCGCAAACGGCCCGTCCGTGATTTTTCTGAGTGCGGAGACGGACCCCGATCTGCTCACCGGGATCTGGGTCGGCGATGAATACCTCCTCCCGCCCGAATACATGCTAAACGGGTATGATCTCGACCTCGATACCGGGATCCTGACCGCTGCCGCTTCCCGGTTTGAATATCCGGAAAACGAGAACGATCCGGTCAAAGCGGTTCGCTCGATCTGCCGGCTCATGCCGGACGGTTCCTCGGAACTCTGGACGGATTCGCCGGATACCGGGGAGGATTACGTCGGTTTTCTCGCTTTCCGCGAGAATGCGTTTTTCTGGTCTCAGGAGACCGGGACGAGCCTGACAATCCATCGCCGCGGTGACTCCGGGGAAGAAACTGTTACGGATCCCGGATCGTTTTTCCGGAATGCCGTCTATACGCCGACCGTGTCCTGCATCGATCGCACGGGCCACATCATCGTGACCGCAGGGGATGAACTTGTGCTTCTCGACGACAACCTCGCATTTCTTTCGCACGTTGATTTGCCGGGTGAGGTTTCGGCCGTGCGTCTCTCTCCGGACGGATCGGCTATGGTGTATGCCGCCGTCGGCAAGCGCGAGATAATGCCGCAGGAGCATTTTGACACCGTCGATCTTCCGCTCACCGAGGACGGGCGGCTGATCCTCTTCGGCGCGGCGGTGCTCGATCCAGAAACGGGGACGCTCGGCGATTTCCGTCAGCTTCCCGAGGATGCAACGCTCCGGGCCAAACGAGGCAACGGGGAGAGCGGAAGCCATTCAATTCTTCATCCCGCTTCGCCCTCATGGGATTTCTGCTACACCGGGCAGGATGGTGTGTACAGCGCTTTCTGGGACGAAACCGGGAATCTCTCAGCAGAAAAGATCTTCGACTGGGCAAACTCCGACATCACGAAAGGCGACTATACGCTTTTGCGTGTTTATGACGCTGACACGATGCTTTTCCGCGGTCCGAGAACCGATCGGGGCGAAGAGCGGCTTGTCCTCTTCCGCCATGCCGACGACGTTCGTCTCTCGGAAATGATCACCCTGACCATCGCGCACACGGTCGATATCTCCACGCAGATGCAGACAAAGATCGCCGATTTCAACCGCACTCACCCCGGCGTCAAGGTCATCCTGAAGGATTACCGCCCTTACGACGACAAGAGCACGCCGACGAAGAACGAAGGTGCGGAAAAGCTCGCGTTTGAATTGAGCCTCGGAGAGGCCGGAGCGGATATAGTGATCGCCGGAGGACGGGCCGATTCCGCTGAGACCGGCGTCATCCTTCAAAACGGTCTGTACCGCGATCTCACGCCCTTCCTCGATGCCGATCCCGCGGTGAACCGGGACAACCTCTTCGGCGCGGTCCTGCGGCTCTATCAGACGGCGGAGGGAAAAATCTGGGGTCTGACGGACTCCCTGTCGATCAATACCCTGATCGGCTCGCGGAAGACGCTCGGTACGGGGGCCGGACATCTCTCCGCATGGACCATGAGCGACATGCTCGATCTCGCCGAATCGCTCCCGGGAGACGCCGTACTGGCAAAGGGCTTATACTGGGGCGGGCTCGGTACGCTGCATATCAAGGATCTGCTCGGTCCCGAGGGATGGGGCTCGTTTCTCGACTGGGAAAGCGGCACCTGCTCCTTCGACAGCCCGGAATTCGTGCGCTTTCTCACCTTCCTCCGATCGCTCCCCAAGGATATCGAGGATTTCAGGCGAAACGCGCCGGATGGAAAACTTGACAACAACGACAATTTCGGCCACACCGCTCTCTACCGTTCCGGCCAGCTGGCGCTCAGTATCTCGTTCTTCCCCGCAGTCACCTCGTTTCCCGATGTCGTCCGGGATTTCGGCTCCGACGACTGGGTCGCCGTGGGCTATCCGGATTCCGGCACAAACGCGGTTCCCGGCAAATCCATCATGCTTCTGGAAACATGCGCGGAACCGGCGCTCGCGTGGGAACTCCTCGCCGACCTTGTGCGTCTGAAATCGTCGGACGGTTTCGTCGTCACGATCCCCGCGCTGAAAAGCGATTTCAGCAGCGTTCTCGATAAGATGAAAGACTATGTCACCGCCGTTTATGACGACGGCTCGTCGCGCTACTGGATGAACGCCGACGATGCGCCTGCCGATCCGTCAGAGCTCGAGAAGCCCGGCACGCTCTTCCGCTGGACGCAGGGGTTCACGGAAGACATCCTCTCCCTGATCGACGGCGCCGGGAGTCCGCTCGTCTATTCCGTTCCGAACGTGGTCACGGACATCATCGAGGAAGAGATCTCCGCCATGACCGCCGGGGTCTCGACACCCGAACGGTGCGCCGGGACCATCCAGTCCCGCGTGGGGATCTGGATGGCGGAACACCACTGAACTCCCGAACATGAAAAATCCGCCCTTCTGCGAGAGCGGATTTTCTTCTGTTCACTTCGCCTCGAACCACGTCTTCCCCATGCCGCAGTCGGCGGTGAGGGGGACGGGGAGCGTGACGGCGGCCTCCATTTCGCGCACGAGAAGCTCGGCTGCCTCGTCGGCGCAGTCCTCGCGCGCTTCGAGGATCAGCTCGTCGTGCACCTGCATGATCAGCCGGGCGTCGAGGCCGGATTCCTTCAGCGCGCGGTCGACGCGGATCATCGCGATCTTGATGACGTCCGCCGCGGTCCCCTGGATCGGGCTGTTCATCGCGACGCGCTCGCCGAATGCCCGCAGGTTCCGATTGGAGGCTTTGAGCTCCGGAATGTTGCGGCGGCGTCCGAACATCGTCGTCGTGTAGCCGTCCCGCTTCGCCGCCTCGACGGTGCGGTCGAGATACGCCGCGACGCCGGAATAGGTCGCAAGATAGTTCTCGATATATTGCTTCGCCTGCTTGCGGGTGATGCCGAGGTCCTTCGCAAGGGAGAAATCCCCGATCCCGTAGACGATGCCGAAGTTCACGGCCTTCGCGCGGCGGCGCAGATCCGGCGTCACATCGTCGGGCGATAGGTGGAAGACCTCGGCGGCGACGGCGGTGTGGATGTCCTCCCCGTCGAGGAACGCGCGCTGCATCGCCGCATCGTCCGCGAGCACGGAGAGGAGGCGCAGCTCGATCTGGGAATAGTCGGCGTCGACGAGGACATAGCCGTCCTCCGCGATGAAGAATTTCCGCAGCTCCCGCCCGAGCTCGCCCCGCACCGGGATGTTCTGCAGGTTCGGATCGCTCGACGCCAGCCGCCCGGTCGCCGTTCCCGTCTGGTTGAAGCGGGTGTGGATGCGTCCGTGCTCATCCGCCGCGTCGGCCAGGGGATCGCCGTAGGTGCCGCGGAGCTTCGAGAGCTGGCGGTAGGCGAGGACGTCCCCGATGATCGGGTGGAAGGGCTTCAGGTCTTCGAGCGTATCGGCGTCGGTCGAGTAGCCGGTCTTCGTCTTCTTGCCGGCGGGCAGGCCGATCTCCTCGAAGAGCACTTCACCGAGCTGCTTCGGGGAGTTGATGTTGAAGCTGTGTCCCGCCTCGAACCACACCCGCTCCGCCGCCGCGTTCTCCTCCGCGAGAAGCTCGCGCGCGTAACCGCGGATGCCGTCGGGATCGATGCGGAAGCCCCGCTCCTCCATCCCGGCGAGCACCGAAGAGAGCGGGATCTCGATCGCCCGGAGCAGCTTGTCCTCGCCGCCCTCCCGGAGCCCCTCTTCGGTGACGGTCCGGAGGCGGCGCACGGCGTCTGCATCCGCTGCAATCGAATCCGGCGTGATGCCGAGATATTCGGATGCCTTGTCGCGCAGGAGGTATTTGCTCTTCCCGGGATCGAGAAGATACGCCGCGAGCATGGTGTCCCAGACGCAGTCGATCCCGTCGCCGGAGATGTGGAGGGATCTCAGGAGGGACTTGAAATCGTGGCAGACGACGGGATGGGTGCGGAGGAAGGCGGCGAGGGCTTCCCGGTCGGCGTGCGGAACGCGGATGACCCGGCCCTCTCCGAGCGAGACGGCGGCGTCTTCCCCGTCGTAGACGAGGACCGCGGGCCCGTCCGGCTCGATGCCGTCGAAGCTCTCCGCCTCGGTGACGGTGAGCGCTGCCGCAGGAACCGCATTCGGCGTCTCGGATTCCGTCAGCCCGAACCGCTTCGGCATTTCCGTGAATTCGAGCTCGCGGCAGAGCTCCCGGAAGGCGGCGGCGTCGACCGGTCTTGCCTCGAAGAGCGAATCGGGTTCGGGGATCGGCGCGTCCCGGCGGATCGTGGCGAGGTCACGCGACAGATAGGCGGACGCCTTCCCCTCCGTCAGCTTCGCGGCGATCGATGCCGTCTGTCCGCTCATCCCGCCGTCCGCGTAGAGCGCGTCGAGGGATCCCCGGGAAGCGATGAGCTTGAGCGCCGTCTTCTCCCCGATGCCCGCGACGCCCGGGATGTTGTCGGAGGAGTCCCCCATCAGGGCTTTGACGTCGACGAACTGCTCCGGTCCGATGCCGTAGGTCTCGCGGAACACGTCGGGGGTGAAGAGCACGTCCTCCTTCGTCTTTGCGAGCACGACCGTGGTGGTCGGCGTCACGAGCTGGAGGGAGTCGCGGTCCCCGGTGAGGATGTAGGTCTCGATATCCCCGCGTCCGTCCCCCATCGCGGCGGCGGTCCCGAGGACATCGTCCGCTTCCCAGCCGGGGCATTCGATGATCTTGAAGCCGAGCGCCCGGGCGGCACGCTTCGCGTAGGGCATCTGCGCCCGGAGTTCATCCGGCATTCCCTTGCGGTTGCCTTTGTAGTCCGCGTAAGCCTGATGGCGGAAGGTCGGCTCATGGACGTCGAACGCGCAGGCGCGATAGTCCGGATCGAGCGCGTCGAGGTGCTTTTTGAGGATCGACAGGAAGCCGAACACGGCGTTGGTCGGGAGGCCCGCCTTCGTGGAGAGCGGCCGGATGCCGAAGAACGCGCGGTTGACGATGCTGTTCCCGTCGACGATGAGGAGCTTTTTCATGGTTTCCCCGTTCTGTGTGGATTCTTTTCCCTGATTATACCATATCCCGCGCGAAAAAGCAAAGGGTTTTGCCGAATTTCCCGGAGCCTTTGACCGGATTTCGGAAGAATTTCCCCGAAACATCTTGCAAATCGGCACGCGATCCTGTATAATAAGAAAAACGTACATTTACCAAGAGGTTTTGAACATGAAAAGAATCGCTCTGCTCCTCGCGCTTCTCACCGTCGGCCTGCTGCTCGCCTCCTGCGACGCGCCGGGCGTGACCGTGCTCGACTCACTCATGCCCCCGCTCACCGATAAGACCACCGGCTATGCCGTGACGACCGAGATCCGCATCACCAAGCTCACGACGGGAGAATCCGTCTCCTTCACCGAACCCGCGGACCTCAACAGCGTCCACATGCAGTTCGAGGGGATCAAGTGCATCCGGGACAAGAAATTCGACGACATCCAGCCGCTCTACAACGTGGCCTTCTTCACGGCGGACAGCGCGGATTCCTTCGACGTCTGCACCGCGACCGACTTCATCTACCGCGAATACCACTACGACGCGATGCGCTCCGGCGTGGACTTCGTCTGGCTCGAAGGGCTGTTCAACTGAATCACCGCAACCAAAAAGGGCTGCCGAATGCAGTCCTTTTTTCACGCCAGCCGTCCGCGCAGCTCGGCGAAGATCTTCTTCTCCTCCCGTGAGATCTTCACCTGCGTCAGTCCGAGGACGTCGGCGGTCTGCTGCTGGGAGTACTCCTTGAAATAGCGCAGAACGATGATCTGACGCCAGAGCGGGGGCAGGCGCCGGATCGTCTCGGTCAGGGCGAGGTTTTCGATCATGCGTCCGATCTCGTCGTCCTCCGCGGGGATCACGTCTTCGAGGGAGAAGTCGTCCTCCCCGATGCTCTCGGACAGGGACCGGACCGGAGACGCCGCATCGAGCGCTGCCGCCGCCTCCTCCGGGGTGATGCCGACGCGCTCCGCCAGAACGTTCAGCCGCGGCTCCTCCCCGTGCTCCGCGATCCAGGCCTCCCGCTCCTTCATGAGAAGCGCGCCCGTCCGCTTCTGCCCGCGCCCGACCTTGACCATGCCGTCGTCGCGCAGAAACCGCCGGATCTCCCCGATGATGAGGGGGACGGCGTAGGTCGAGAAGGCAAAGCCGCGGTCGAGATCGAAGCTGCGGATCGCCTTGAGGAGCCCGATCGATCCGATCTGCACGAGATCCTCGAAATCCGCGCCCCGTCCCCGGAACCGCGCCGCGACGCTCGTCACCAGTCCCTGATTCCACTCGACGAGCCGCTCCTCCGCCTCCCGGTCCCCCTCGGCTGCCCGCCGGAGCGCATCCCGCACCTCCGGGGATATTCTGTCGTTCTGTGCCATCCTTCCGCCTCCCGTCCGCGGTTCCCCGCTATGTACTGCGGAAACGGTCATTTCGCAAGCGGGAGCATGGAGAGCTTCTTCTTCATGATGACCCGCGTGCCCTTGCCCGGCGAGGACACCACGCGGAGCGAATCCGTGAAGTTTTCGATGATCGTGAAGCCCATGCCGCTCCGTTCGTGCTCGGGATCCGTGGTGAAGAGCGGACGCATCGCCTCCTCGACGTCCCGAATGCCGACGCCGCGGTCCCGCACCTCCGCCGAGAAGGTCCGGTCGGCGTAGAGCTTCAAAATCAGCTGGATCTCCCCGACGGTGTCGCGGTAGCCGTGGACGATCGCGTTGGTCACCGCCTCCGAGACCGCGCATTTGATGTCCGAGACCTCCTCGCAGGTCGGGTTCATCTGCGCCGCGAAGGATGCCGCGACGGACCGCGCGAGCGCTTCGTTCGACGACCACGACGGAAAGGCGCATTTCAGTTCGTTGACCGGCTTTGCTTTTGCCATCTTCTTCCCCTCCTCACCATGCGCGCCTTGCCTGGTGCGCCGTTTCGATCTTGATGAGCCGCTCCGTCCCAGCGAGATCGAGGATGCGGCGGACCTCGGGGGTCGGATTTGCGACCTTGAAGGCGATGCCGAGCTCGACCGCCTTCGCGTACCGCCCGAGGATCAGTCCGAGGCCGGACGAATCCATGAAGCAGACCCGCGAGAGGTCGAGGATCAGCTCGTCCGGCCGCTGGATATACACCTTCGTATCGATCCGGCTCCGGATCTGCCGCGCGGTATGATGGTCTATGTCCCCCTCGATGAACACCGTCAGCGTCTTGCCGGACGTCACGGTCCGCAGAGGGGTCTCTTCCTGTGTCAGCATGTTTTCTCCCCCGTCTCATGGATTTGCCCCCATTATACCGCCATCCCGGCGCAAAAGATGTCGGAAGGCGTCGGAGTGTCAAAAAAACCGTTCGACCGTCTCCGACTCATTTTTCGTGGTCCGCCGGTAAAAAATCCGGAAAAGGCCTTGACATACCCCTGGAGTTGTGATATTCTGAGGGGTAAAATCAAGGCAAAGGACGGTGCGAACCATGAACAGTATTCTGCGCGGCGCGGCGGTCGTCGGCCAGTCCGGCGGTCCCACCGCAGCCATCAACGCCTCCCTCGCGGGCGTCATCGAGACGTGCATCCTGCATTCCGACGTCATCCCCAAGGTTTACGGCATGCGAAACGGCATCGAGGGCTTTCTCGAAGAACGGCTCGTCGAGCTGAATCCGCTCTTCACGAAGAAAGACGGCTTCCCGGACACGGACGGGCTGCTGAAAAGACTCGTGCACACGCCTGCCTCCGCGCTCGGCTCCTGCCGGAAGAAGCTCCCGAAGCCGGCTGACGATCCGGGCTTTTACGAGAATCTCGTCGCCCTGTTCAAGAAGTACGATATCCGGTATTTCTTCTACATCGGCGGCAACGATTCCATGGACACGGTCGCCAAGCTGACGGAGTACCTCCGGACTTCGGACTACGAAATGCGCGTGATGGGCGTGCCGAAAACCATCGACAACGACCTCATGGGCACGGACCACACCCCCGGGTTCGGCTCGGCGGCGAAGTACATCGCGGCGGAAATGCAGGAGATCGTGCGGGACTGCGCGGTCTACACGGTCAAGGCCGTCACCATCGTCGAGATCATGGGACGGGACGCGGGCTGGCTCACGGCCTCCGCCGCCCTTCCGAACCTCGTGAGCGGCGCGGGACCCGATTACGTCTATCTGCCCGAGGTGCCCTTCGACATGGAGGCCTTCTTCGGCGACATCGCACGCGCGTTCGAGCGGCATCCGAACGTCGTGGTCGCGATCTCGGAAGGCGCGCGCTTTGCCGACGGGCGTTATGTCGGCGAGGGGACGCAGTCCGGCGCGGTGGACGTCTTCGGGCACAAATACCTCGAAGGCACGGCAAAGACCCTGGAGCTGGCGGTCAAGGAGAGATTCGGCTGCAAGGTGCGCTCCATCGAATTGAACCTGCCCCAGCGGTGCGCGTCCCACCTCGCGTCGGCCACGGACCTGTCCGAATCTCACCTGTGCGGTGAAAACGCCGTCAGCGCGGCCATCGACGGCTTGAGCGGCAAGATGATCGCCATGGAACGCGCAGAGGATTCCGCGTACCGCATCCGCTATGTGACAAAGGACGTCACACAGATCGCGAACGCCGTGCGCACGGTGCCGCGGGAATGGATCGTCCCGGAGAACAACAACGTGACGGACGAATGCCTCGGCTGGATCCTGCCCCTGATCCGGGGAGAGGCCGAGGGCGAATGGAAGGATGGACTTCCGGTGCATTTCGTGCTGGAATAAGAATATACAAGACTGACCGGGGGTTGTGAACCGCTCCAGTAAAAACGGACAATGACAAAAAAGCTCTTATGTGGTACAATACTGCATAGGAGCTTTTGCCATGAAGGAGGGAGAGAGATGGCAGGAAAGAAAGGGATGAAGCACTACCCCGAGGAGCTCAAGGAG
>JAFPWV010000150.1 GCA_017412675.1 Clostridia bacterium | reverse complement strand
GGCGGGGAACGCGCCTTTGGGAGCGGTGATTGACAAGAGGGCGGCTCCGGAGCCCTCTTGTCCGCCAGCCGCGTAGGCGAAAAAAACGATCGGCCTCGCCGATACCAAATCTGCAAGCGTCAGCGCGCAGGCTGGATCATCGATCCAACCCGCTCTTCGCGGGCTTGCGAAGTGAGCCCGCCATGTGCCTCCGGGCACCGCCCGCTCTTCGCGGGACTGCGAAGTGAGCCCGCCATGTGTCTCCGCGGACCCCGCGGCTACGTCGGGGAAAATTTTCAAAAACCCCTTGACATTCTCTCCCTCCCATGCTATAATATCACCGTTCGCAAGCGGCGCAACGCGTCCTTCGGACAGACACACGCGGGTGTGGCGGAATTGGCAGACGCGCAAGATTCAGGTTCTTGTGGGGGCAACTTCGTGAAGGTTCAAGTCCTTTCACCCGCAGATCGAGAGTCCGGGCCCTCACGGGTTCGGATTTCTTCTTTCCACAGAGAGGGGGATCATCCATGGAAGCGTTCTACGGCATTCTTTCCACCGGCTTCGAGTGGCTCATATCCTACGCCATCCTCCTCATCGAATTCATCGGCGTCGCCGTCCTGATGATTTCCGTCATCCGCGGCGTCATCGGCATCCTCACGCGCAAGAAGTACGTCCGGCTGCAGCTCGCCGAGGGGATCGCGCTCTCCCTCGAATTCAAGATGGGCGGGGAACTGCTCCGCACCGTCAGCGTCCGCGACTGGAACGAGCTCTTGATCCTCGGCGCCGTCATCCTCCTCCTCGCCGCGCTCACCTTCCTCATCCACTGGGAGATCGGGCTCGAGACCCGCAAGAGCGAGGGCCCCGAGAGGGATCCCGGGAAAAAGTGATCCCCCGGAAATCACCCCGGAGGCGAAAATCGCGGGAAAAAACTTCGGCTGGAATCTTGACAATCCCGCCGGAGCGTGGTATAATATCTCCACCGTGCGGATGTAGTTTAGTGGTAAAACGCCAGCTTCCCAAGCTTGAGTTAGGGGTTCGATTCCCCCCATCCGCTGAGAAAGATGACCGCCGCGGGTCCGCCCGTCGAGCGGTTTTTTCTTCCCGGCAGCCCGGAGCGGGGATCGGCGCAAAACGAAAAATCCACCGTTCCGTACCCCGAACAATGGATTTACGTGTTGTGTGGAACCGGTCTTCCGGTCATCTTCGCTGTCATGGCTCAAAATGTCGGGTCTTCGCGCCTCAGGCGGGATCGGAGACGCCGCCCTCGAGGGCTTCGGCTTCTTCCTCCGCCGCAGCGCGGGCCGCTTCGGCTTCGTATGCCTTCAGGACTTCCTCTTCGAGAAGCCCGCGGAAGTCCGCGTTGATGGGGTGCACGATGTCCCGGTAGGTGCCGTCGCTTTTCTTGCGGCTCGGCATGACGATGAAATTCTTTTCCCGGACGCTGATGACTTTGATGTCGTGAAGCACGAGCTGCCCGTCGAACGTGACGGACACGATCGCCTTCATCGGACCGTCGTCAAAGAGCTTGCGGACCTTGATGTCGGTGATTGTCATGGATTACCTCACAGAAGAATGAGTTGCGGTACAGCTATCATTATACATGTTCTGTATGAAATTTCATTGAGGAATTCATGAAATATTTTTTAAATGCGATTGCGCACGGTTTAATAATGTGACAAAAACCTTGCCTCTGCGGCAATTTCCTACCGGCGAAGTGAAGCCGGACGAATCGGGTCTGACGGACTCAATGAAAGAAGGTTGCATATTTTATGTCGCTGCCCAACACCCATATCGGACCGGAGGGGATCGGAAATCTCCTCCGCGGCAAGAAGAAGCTGTTCTTCGCCGGGATCGGCGGGGTCAGCATGAACTCCCTCGCGTCGGTGAGCAGGCTGCGCGGCTATGAGGTCTCGGGCTATGACCGCACGCCGTCGGAGATCACCGCGCGGCTCGAGCGGTCCGGGATCACCGTGTATTACGAGGCAGACGCCGACCATGTGAAGGACGCGGACGCCCTCGTCTATACCGTCGCCATGCCGGAGACCAACCCGGAATACGCCTGGGCGAAGGAGCACGGCATCCCGCTCATCTCCCGCGCGGACTATCTCGGCTGGCTCATGACCGGGTACGGCGTGCGCATCGGCGTCTCCGGGACCCACGGCAAGAGCACCACGACCGGCATGCTCTGCCGCATCCTCACGACGGCGGGGGTCGATCCGACCGTGCTCAACGGCGCGCCGCTGCTCCAGACGGGGGCGGTCGACCGGATCGGCGGGCACGACTATTTCGCCTTCGAGGCCTGCGAATACATGGACTCCTTCCTCGACTTCCAGCCGACGACCGCGATCGTGCTCAACATCGACCTCGACCATGTGGACTACTTCCACTCGATGGATCAGCTGCGCGGTTCCTTTGCGAAATTCGCCAACCTCACCGGGGCGGGCGGTCTCGCGGTCCTGAACGCGGACGACGAAAACTGCCGTACGGTCCGTCCGATGTGCGTCTGCCGCACCGTGACCTTCGGGCGGAACAACCCGGCGGCGGACTACACCTCGGCGAACGAGCAGACCGCGGGCGGCTATCCGTCCTTCGACGTCGCGCGGGGCGGGGAGATCCTCGGGCATGTGACCCTGAAGATCCCCGGGGCGCACAACATCGCCAACGCCGTGGCAGCCTTCGCGGCCTGTGCGGAGAACGGCATCGATCCCGCGAAGATCGCCGAGGGCCTCTGTGAGTACAAGGGGATCGGGCGGCGCATGGAGCGGGTGACGGCAACGGCGGGCGGCGCTGCGGTCTATACGGACTACGCGCACCATCCGACCGAGATCGCGGTGACGCTCAAGGGCGCGCGCGCGATCTGCCGGGGACGGCTCCGCGTGGTGTTCCAGCCGCACACCTTCTCCCGCACGGCGGAGCTCTTCGACGGCTTTGCGGACGCGTTTGCCGGAAGCGGTGCGGACGAGGTGGTCCTCTGCGACATCTACCCGGCGCGCGAGACGAACAGCTACGGCGTCTCGTCCGAGGGACTGGCCGAAGCGATCGCCGAGAGAGGCACGCGCGCCTTCCGGGCGGAGAGCTTCGAGGCCGCAGCCGACTGCATGACGCGGGACGCCGGACCGGACGACCTCGTCATCGTCATGGGCGCGGGCGACGTCATCCGGGTGGCGGAGATCCTGAAGGAGCGGGAAGAGGAGAATTCAGAATTCAGAATTCAGAATTAAGAATGCAGAATTGAGTATATGGGAAGAATCCGTCTGTTCGGGCGGGTTTTTTCCGTATTTTTCGGATTTCTTCCGTTTTCACAAATCCAAATCGCGGTTTCCGGACACGGAAGGAGCGAAGGGAGGGGAGGATATGACGCTTCTCGAAACCTACTGCGAAGAATACCTCGGCAAAATCTTCTACTTCGCGCTGAAAAAAACCGGAAATGCGGACGACGCGGACGATCTCGCGTCCGAGGTGAGCGTCGCGGTCGTGGCTGCCCTGCGCGCGGGACGCGAACCGGACAACTTCGACGCGTGGGTCTGGACCGTGGCGCGCAACCGCTGGAAACGCTTTGCGCGAAAACGGTACTACGGCCCGGACGCGGAGCGGGAGTCCCTCGAGGACGCTGCGGAGACGATCCCCGACGGGGAGAACATCGACGAGTCCCTCGTCTTATCGGAAGACCTCGGACTTCTCCGGCGCGAGCTCGCGTTCATCCGCTCGGACTACCGCCAGATCCTCGTCGCGCACTATTTCGAGAACAAGAGCGTCTCCGCCATCGCGCGGGAATTCTCCATTCCCCTCGGCACCGTCAAGACGAAGCTGCAAAGCAGCCGCAAAAAACTGAAGGAGGGCATGGAAATGGCCAGAACATTCGGAAAGAGAAGCTACGCGCCGGAGCAGGTCACGTTCTGGAATACAGGGAGCTTCGGCGAGAAAGGGCAGCCGTGGACGATCCTGTCGCATCTCATGTACAAAAACGTCTTTCTCGAAGCGCACGAGAATCCGTCGACCGCGGAGGAGCTTTCGCTCGAGCTCGGGATCGCGCTGCCGTATATGGAGGACGAGCTCGAATTCCTCGTCCGCGAAGAATTTCTGAAAAAAGCCGGAAACAAATATGAAACCGCGTTTCCCATCGTCTCGCGGGAGGATCTGCGGACGTGGCACGAGTGGAAGCAAAAGGTCGCCAAGGCGGCGGCTCCGCTGATCGAGCGGTATCTCGACGCGGCGCGGGCGGCCTTCGAGAAGAACGGCGTCGACTGGTTCGGCCCGTGGGTCTCGTATGAGGACGCGAAATGGACTCTCTTGATGGAGGAGGTCGACCGCATTGAACATGCTGCGCTGGGAGACTGGCTCGTCGAAGAACCGATCCCTGAACGGCCGGACAACGGACGGTGGAAGATCATTGGAATGGAGACCGTCGATTTCGAGGAGCCCCTGCCCGTCGGACGGCACGGCTATCTGGATGCGGAAAACAAACTCGGAGGACGCGATCCGGAGTTCGGGCAATTTAAATTCGCGTATAGGGAGCTGGAAGACCGGACACCCCTGTTTCTCTCCCGTCAGGAGGTGCTGACGATCTGGAGGGTCGCGGTCGGGCGGACGGAGGAATGCGATCCGGAACTGCTCGGAAGGGTCGCCGGATACGGATTTCTGCGCCGTACGGAATCCGGATATGAACCCGCGATCGTGGTCTGCCCGGTCGGAGAACCCCTTGACCTTTTGCCGGAGGCGGACCGCGCGATGCTTCGGGCGATGTGTGACAAGGCGGTCGCGGTCATGAGGGAGCTGAGGGAGATCGTTGTCGACGGATTCGGAACTCTCATGCGCGGCTACATCCTCGAAGAAGCCCACGCCTCCGGGTGGCTGACCTACGAGGAGGGGAAGACCCCCGGCACCGTCGGCGCGTATCTTCATCTGTGATCCCGAACCCACCAGAAAAGAGGCTGTTTTTACGCAGCCTCTTTCGTTTGGGATTGATTGTAACTCAGATCTCGTGGAACTCGATTTCGACTTCCTTGCCGAGCGCGGCGGATTTGTTGATGCCGTCGATGATCGCCTGGTTGTACAGGATCTGGGACGTCGGGACCGGAGCCGGGCCGTTCGTCTTGACCGCGTCGAGGAAGGAGCGGATCTTCTTGTCAAACAGGCCGCCCTTGCCGGTGTTCTGCAGGATCGGGATCACGGTTTCGGTCTGCGCGCCCGCGACGTCGTGATAGAGCGTCATGGGGCCGCCGACGGAGCCGTTCCAGCAGTCCGTGGACGGGATGCGGAGCGCGCCTTCGGTACCGAAGATGATCGTGTCGCCGGGCGTGTTGACGTGCATTGCCCACGCGATACGGAAGTCAAGGATGATGTCGCCTTCGAGGCGGATGAACGCGGCCGCGAAGTCGTCGACGGAGAAGCGCGCGGCGTCTGCGCCGTTGTACTTCGGGTTCTTGCCGAAGAAGTCGGAGATGTAGCCGGAAACGGTCAGCGGCTTCGGATAGCCGATGGCGTTCAGGACCATGTCGAGGGAGTAGCAGCCGATGTCGCCGAGCGCGCCGATGCCGCCCGTGGACTTCTCGATGAACGTGGAGCCCGGGATCCCGCGACGACGGCCGCCGCCGGTCTGGATGTAGTAGATCTTGCCGAGGACGCCGGAATCGACGATCTTCTTGATCATCTGCATGTTGGCGTCAAAACGGGGCTGGAAGCCGACGGAGACGAACTTGCCGGAGGCCTTCTCGGCTCTGCAGACCGCTTCCGCCTCTTCGAGCGTGACGGAGAAGGGCTTTTCGAGAAGGACCGGGATGCCGTGCTCGAGCGCGTAGATGGTCGGGATCGCGTGCTGGGTGTTGTAGGTGCAGACGGAGACGGCGTCAAGCTCTTCGTTGTCGATCAGCTCCTTGTGGGAGGGATAGAAGTGAACGCCCTTCACGCCGAAGCGCTCCATGAACTTCTCCGCCTTGCCGGGGATCAGATCCGCGGCCGCGACGATCTCCACGTCGTCCTGCTGCTTGTAGCTCTGGATGTGGGATTCGGCGATCCAGCCGGTACCGATGATACCGACCTTCAGCTTCTTGCCGGTGTGCGGTGTGGTGATGTCCTCGATCACCTGTTTGAACTGGCTCAGTACTTTGTCAGACATGTGTTTGTCCGCCTTTCGTTATGATTGTTGTTTTTAAATCTGCCCGCGGGCAGGGAAGAACGTTATTCGTCCCGGTCGGATGAACCGAGCTTGCTTTCGAGGATCCAGAAGATGCCCCGGATGATGAGAAACAGGAAACCGCAGACGAACGCAGCCCAGCTGACGAGTCCCCATTGGAAGACGGCTGCGGCGGTGCCGATCTGAAACAGGAGAATGGTGACGAGAAGGTCCAGCACGGCACGCTGGAACGCGGTCAGCTTCTTCATGGCTTACCAGCCCTGCGATGCGAGGTATTCGCGGCTGGCCTTGATGGATTCCATGCGGGAGAGGCCCATGGACGGCTCGTCCTGTTCGACGACGACCCACGAGGCGCCGGCATCCGTGCAGGCCGCGAGGATCTCGGGCATCTTCTGCATGCCGTGGCCGACGGGACGGAACTCGAACGTGGAGGGCTCCTCTTCCTTCTCTTCCTCTTCGATGCCGATGAGGGCGTAGAGGTGCTTCGGGAGCTTGCCGCTCATGAAGAAGTCCTTGAGGTGCACGACGGGCGCGCGGCCGGTGTATTTCCGCAGGAAGGCCGCCGGTTCCTCGCCGCCGACGTTGACCCAGCAGAGGTCGAGCTCGGTCTGGAGGTATTCGGGGGAGACTTCCTTATAGAGGATGTCGAGGCCGTATTCGCCGTCCACCTTGGTGAACTCGAAATCGTGGTTGTGATAGAGCAGGGTGATGCCGTACTTCTTCGCGCATTTGCCGAGCTCGGCGATGGTCGCGATGGTCTCGCGGAACTTTTCCGCGCCGGGACGGCGTTCCGGGGTGACGTAGGGGACCGCCGCGTACTTCACGCCGATGGTGGCGTAGTCCGAGAAGGTCTTGTCGGGGTCGGCGATCATTTCGTCGAGCGGGATGTGCGCGGAGAGGGGCACGAGGCCGATCCCGTCGCAGAGACCCTTGACGTATTCCGGAGAATGGCCGTACAGCCCGGCAAATTCGACGCCGGCGTAGCCCATTTCCTTGATTTTGCGGAGCGTATCCGCGAGGTTCGCTTCCGCGCTGTCACGCACGGAGTAAACCTGTACCGCTACGGGCAGAGACATGGAGAATCCTCCTTGTGGTTGAGTTGAAGGGGAACGGGAGACATCCTGCCCCATTGTCACCATTATAACGTAAAACCCGTCCAAAATCAAGAGGATTTTGGCAAAATTATCAAAAAAGAGCGCGGCCGGTCCGGTCGTCGGAAAAATACAGTACGTTTTTCGCGGTTTGAGTCGAATACCCTATTGACAAAATACGCAGAAATGATTATAATATAGTTAATCGAACGACCGGATGATCCGGGGGCAAAGGACGGACCCCATGTATTTCAATGACCACAACGAAAAGATCGTATATGTCGGCTCGCGCGACGCGGACGAATCGTTCTGCTGCTGTCTCGCGGGCATCACCTATCCGAACCCGGATTACCGCATGATGCGCTGCCCGGCGCGGGAGTACGTCTTCGAGTACGTCGTGAGCGGGCGGGGCTATCTCGAATCGCACGGCGCGGTGACCGAGGTGACGGCGGGGGATTTTTACATGTTCCGCAAGGGCGTCGAGCTGACGTACTGGGCGGATGAGGCGGACCCCTACGAGAAGATCTGGCTGAACGCGGACGGCGCGCTCCTCTCGCGGATGTGCGACATGTTCAAGATCGCCGAGGTCCTGGTGGCGCGGGTGAACGTGCGCGACCTCTTCCTCGAGATCCACGACCGGCTCTCGCACGCCGCGGACGCTGATCTCCCGTCGATCCGCGCGGAGATCCTCTGCATCCTCTTCCGCATCCTGACGGCGGCGACGAAGGACACCTATTTCCCGGAGGCCGCGCGGCAGAATTCGCTGGCGGAGCGGGTGAAGGGATATCTCGACGCGAACCTCTACGCGGACCTGTCGCTCGACCGGGTGGCGGAGGCGTTCGGCGTGACGAAGATGCACATCATCCGGGTCTTCAAGCGGGAATACGGCACGACGCCGGTGCAGTACCTGATCGAGCACAAGATCGGGATTGCGAAGAGTCTGCTCGCCGGGACGGTGATGCCGATCCGGGAGATCGCGTCGCTGTTGCGCTATGCGAACACGCAGCATTTCAGCTCGTCCTTCAAGACTGCGGTCGGGATGACGCCCGGCGCGTACCGGAAGGCAAGTATCGGGAAGTGAAGGGGACCGGGCGGTGCCCGGAGACAGCGGGGGGCTCCCGCGGGCAAAAGACGAACCGGGCAGTGCCCGGGGACACAAGACTCACCAATGATGAAAAGTGCGTACCTGAAGAAGGTACGCCTTTTCTTTCGCTGGCGCGCTGACGCAGAGTCCGCGGGGACACATGGCGGGCTCACCGGGCAGTGCCCGGAGACAGGAGGCGGGCTCACCGTTGGCAAGCCCGCGAAGAGCGGGTTTTTGCCATTCATCCTGCCTGCGCACTATCGTTTGCGGGGATGTACACGCTGAATCCATCGTTTTTTTCACCTGCGCGGCTGGCGGACAAGAGGGCTACGGAGCCGCCCTCTTGTCGATCACCGCTCCCAGAAGCGCGTTCCCCGCCTCTGGACTCCACCCCTCCAACGTGCGTACCTTGGCACAACTGCGCCTTTGCTCAATGGGATTCTGCCTGTTT